>JAZKBC010000021.1:7050-16008 GCA_040388825.1 Acidobacteriota bacterium
CACTCGTTTCTGTACACGAGCGTGCCGTGGCTGTTTGCGACCTGCACGGACTTTGCCGCCGGCTATGGTGCAGATGCGCTCATCCAGCGGGGATGGGATGCGAGTCGCGTTCGCCGCACGGTGCTCGTTTGCGGGACGGCGTTCGGCCTCGGCATCCTCGGCGCGGCACACGCACACACGGCAACGCGCGCGCTTATCTGGATCAGCATATCGATCGGCGGCCTCTCCGCAGCCTCACCCATTGGGTGGTCAATCCCATCGATGATCGCTCCGCGCGGCAGTGTGGGGACGGTTGGCGGCATCCTCAATTTTTCGAATCAGCTCTCGGGAATCGCCGCGCCGATCCTTACCGGCTACATCGTTGCGTGGACGCATGCTTACGCCTTGGCTTTCGCGGCGGCCAGTGTGTACCTGCTGATCGGAATCGGCAGTTACGTCTTCCTGCTTGGCCGCATCGAGCGCATTCCCGAACCCGCCTAGTTGCCCGGCGGAACTGCGGGATAGTGCTGCGTGTAACCGCTGCCCAGGTTGATCATCGTGAAGCTGCCATCGGCGTGCCCCACCAACTCCAGCGCGTTACCGGCATCCGGCCCGGGAGGGTTCGCTATGTACTTCGACGCGCTGTTGTAAGCCACTCCTGCTTCGTCCGAGGAGTGCACCTGCCACAGATTCTCAAGCGCTGGATCCAGGGCGATCGTCTTGAACGTTGGAATCGATCCACCCTTCTTTGCTCCGTTGTCCATCACCGCCACGCGCTCGTTGATCGCGTCCACCAGCGCCGGGCTGGAGCTCTGATACCAACCGTGATGAGACACCACCAGGACGTCAACATGCCCGAGTTTGTTCACCGGACACATCAGCGCGCGTTCCTTGTCCCAGGTGAGATCGCCGAGGTCGAGAATCGTCAGCTTGCCGAAGGTAATCTCCGTGCCCAGGGATCGCCCGTTCTCGGTCTGGTCGTCAGGCCGCACCTCGCTCGCATCGCAGAACTGATTCTTCGACCCTGCACCAGGCAGTGGCTTCTCGAGCACGTTTCCATCCGCGGAAATCACGCGGACCTTCATGCCTTGAATTGGCAATAGCTCGCCGGGATGTGCCGTGAGGTGCTGATATTTCCCTGTCGACAGCACCTTTTGATACTCGTCGAATCCATGCTGGGTGACGCCCTGGTCCAGCTCGCGGTTCGGCCCATGGTCAATGAACATTCCGACAGGAATCCGCTTCACTAACTGCGGAATACCGCCAACGTGATCGTCGTGATAGTGGGTGAGCAGGACCGCGTCGATGCGAGAGATTCCAGCGAGCTTCGCGGCTGCCGCAATGCGGCCGGCGTCGCGACCGTCGTGACCCGGCCATCCTGTGTCGATCAGCAGCGACCCACCGTTGGGGGCAACGAACAGAGTCGCCTGCCCGCCTTCTACATCGACGAAGAATACCTTCAACACGTTCGAGCCCGCAGCGGCCTGGCACCGCAACGTGAGCGAACAGATCAAGAGAAATGCGGCGATAAATGAGACGCGGACACGCATGTGCATCGAATCTGGACTCCGGAGTTTCTGGTTTCCCAAGCATATCGCAGGGACGGCCAATGCCTCCACCCGCGTCTTGGTTGAGCCGTCGTCCTCCTCAGATGACGTCTAAGATCGCCGACTCTTCGCCACGTAAGCCGACAGGGTTGCGGCGGTTCCGCGCTGTGCCAGGCTTTCCATTGCTCGCGTCACTTGTTCCACGAACGGCGCATTGTGCACCAGCTCTGGTCCGAAGATCGACTCGATTGCCAGCATCGGCCGGGGATCGCGATCCACCGTCTTCGCCACCGCGATCAACTCGGCCGCGCGAGCATCGATGATATCGAGCGGCTTGCCGAGTTCGTCCACGCCCATCTTCAAGTATTGGATCCAGGCGGCGATGACTACACTCAAGAGGTCTACGGAACGGCCCATCGCTATCAGCTCCGTAATCGAGGGCAACACCCATTTTGGGTTTTTCGCCGTGCCCTCGGAGCAGAGCCGCGTCACCTGGTCGTTGATGGTGGGGTTTGCGAAGCGTTGCATGAGGGTCATCTTGTATTCGTTCACATCGACGCCGGGAATCTTTGGCACCACAGGCGTTACTTCTTCCATGAACGCCGCGATGAACTGCGCGAAGACTTCATCCTGCATGACCTCATGCACGAGCGGATAGCCGGCCAGCGCACCGGTGTATGCCATCGCCATGTGGCTGGCATTGAGCAGCCGCATCTTCATCAGCTCATACGGTGCGACGTCGGCAACGATCTGTGCGCCGACGCGTTCCCACTGCGGCCGGCCGTTGCAGAACTCGTCCTCAATTACCCATTGCAGGAAGGGTTCGGTCACGACCGGCCAGGCATCGTCGATGCCGAAGCGATCGCGGACTGACTCGATGTCAGCTGGCTTGGTGCCCGGTGTGATCCGGTCGACCATGCTGTTGGGGAAGGTTACGTTTTCGGCGATCCAACGTTGCAGTTCCGGATCGCGAAGGCCTGCGAACTCCAACAGAACGCGCTTGATGACGTGCCCGTTGCCTTGCAGGTTGTCGCAGGACATGACGGTGAAGGGCTTCAACCCTCGCCGCCGCCTGCGGTCCAGCGCCTCCGCCAGGTATCCCAGCGAGGAGACTGGCTGAGTTGGGTACTCGATGTCATGCTCAATCTCGGGATGATCGACCGTGAACGCGCCAGTAGCGTCGTTGATGAAATAGCCGCCCTCGGTAATCGTGAGGGAAACAATCCGGGTCTGCTCAGCGGCCATCTTCTCGATCGCTGCTTCTCGCTCATCGGGCGCGTAGAGGAACTCCACCATTGAACCGATCACACGCGCGGTTTGCGTAGCTGCTCCGCGCTCCACGAGGGTGTAGAGGCAATCCTGCCCGCGGAGAGCGTCGCGCATGCGGCTGTCGCTCTTGAGCAAGCCTACGCCGCATTCTCCCCATCGGGGAGCATCCGGCTGGTGCAGCAATTCGTCAAGATACAGCGCCTGGTGCGCCCGGTGGAAGCCGCCAACGCCGATGTGGACCGTGCCCGCAAAGAGGTGGCTGCGGTCATAGGCCGGAACCTGCACCGTTGCCGGCAATTTCGTGAGGTTCGCTGCATTCAGTTTCACCACACTGCTCTCGCTCATAGGTTTCTGCCGATCGCTCCCTGGCTCCTACACCGATTTGCTGCCTGATCGTCTTGTCGCCAAGGCAACATCCCAATTTACTGCATCCGGGGGTTACCCTCCGCTCTTCTGGGCGTTACTGGTGTAACCCCGCGCTCGGCGCATAATTCTTGCGGATCGGACCTGCGCAGGCTAGTCTGCATCCAACCGTATGAAATCGGACCACCGCAGAAGACTTTCTGCAGGTTGGCCGATCGCACTGACCACAAGCGTTGTTGGCGCCCTCAGGAATGGCAATGTCGAAGCACAAGTCGTCTGAAGGTTGGGTTCTCGCTCTCGCCGCACTGACGGTGTGGGTAAGCCCGTCCGTCGCGGCGACACCCACCACGACTTTCGGGGTGAGCGCGACGGTGCAAGCCTCCTGTGACGTTTCGGCTACGGCCATGTCTTTTGGGGCGTACACCGCAGCCGCGGTGAACGCCACCTCGGCTATTTCCGTCACCTGCACCAACAGCACACCCTACAACATCGGCCTCAGCGCGGGTACCTCCACCGGCGCTACGACCAACGCTCGGAGTATGAGCGGGCCATCGGCCACTCCGCTGCGCTATGCACTCACGTCGGACCCCAATCACGCAGTCAACTGGGGTGCGACGGTAGGCAGCGATACCGTTGCCGGCTCCGGCACCGGATCCGTGCAGCAGCTGATCATCTATGGCCAGGCTCCCGCCTCGCAGTATGTCGCTCCCGGACGCTACGCCGACACCATCACGGTGACTGTTACTTACTAACTAACGTGTTGACCGAGTCGCTAATAGCGCCGCTGGGTACACGTGTGGCAGCGATTGCCTCGTTATACGCAGTTTTATCGCTCGCGTTCGTACCAGTTCAATCAATAAAACCCCCTCAATGATGCCTAGCAGGCCATAAGGCAGCTTTGTGAATTACCGTCGCTCGCACATTAGAAAAGTGCGAACGGTATGTCTTGTTACAAGCTGCAACTTATGTGACCTAAAACGAGCCAAAGCAGCATGGATTGAACTTTTTGCCCCGGCTATTTTTCTCGTATTCCTCCCGCCGAGCTTTCTCATCTCAAACAGAATTTCAAATACGAGGGTTACGACAGTGAAATTTGTCTCTGGCATCAAAGCATCCATCTCATCTGCAGCAATCGCGTTTCTGGCCCTGGGCCCGGCGACTACTTCAGCTTTCGCGGTAACCACCGTGACCACCACGTTCGGCGTTTCGGCAACGGTTCAGGCGACCTGCCTGATCTCCGCCACCGCCATGTCCTTCGGCACCTACACCGGTGTGGTCGCCAACTCGACCTCGACGGTTTCGGTGACCTGCACCAGCACAACGCCGTACAGCGTGAGCCTGGACGCCGGCGCCACGAGCGGAGCCACGACCACCACACGCAAGATGAAGGCAACGGGCGCGAATGTACTTAGTTACGCACTGTTCTCCGATTCCTCCCGCACCGTAAACTGGGGCAACGTTATCAGCACAGACACCGTGGCCGGCACCGGCAATGGAGCTTCGCAGGCCATCACTGTCTACGGTCAGGTTGCGGCAGGGCAATATGTCACGCCCGGTGCTTACTCGGATACGATCACCGCGACGGTGACGTACTAAGAGCAAGCTACGGTTCCGATGAGGTCGAATGGTTTCACTCAATGAATCCCGAAGGTGGAGGCAAGCCCGGCGGCTTGCCTTCATCGTCGCAGCTCTCTCCAGCGGCATCTCTGCAAGAGCACAGTCTCTCTCGGTTCTTCCGGTCAACATCTTTCTGGCTCCGGGTCAGCGCGCCACAACGTTGACCGTCACCAACCACGGAACGACTGAAACGGCGATCCAGATCCGCGGTTTCGCGTGGTCGCAGAAGGATGGCGCGGATCAGTTGGTCGCCTCCGACAACCTTGTCCTTAGTCCTCCACTGGCTACTATTCCGGCCGGAGCCACACAGGTGGTGCGCCTTATCCTGCGCCAGCCGCCGCAGGGTCAGGAGTCGACCTACCGCATCTGGGTCGATCAGATTCCTCCGCCGGCGGAAGCGGGAATTGTGCACATCGTTCTGCGGCTGTCGATTCCGATTTTTGCGCAGCCTGCAGCGCGCGCGGTGCCACACGTTCGCTACCATCTGGAGCGCGAGAAAGACCATGTCTTCCTTGTCGGCGTTAACGATGGTCTGCATCACGAAGTTGTCCGCGATATCGTTCTTACTACCAGCGATGGCCGCAAGCTGAAAGAGCAATCCAGCGCGTCGCCTTATATTCTGGCCGGCGCAACGCGCCGCTGGCCCCTGGACGCGCAGGGCTCACTGCCGCAGGCTGGCGAATCACTTCGCCTTACCGCGCATGCTGAGTCCGGTGCAATCGACGAGCAGATAAGTACGATTGCGATTCCCTGACAATGGCGGCAAGCCCGATTCCCGGGGTCCTCGGTGGGCAAGCGTCTTACTTGCGCTCATGACGTTGCTGCCTCACGCAATGGCGCAACAGGTTCCGGCGCTGCCTTTGGGCGATGAGCCTCTTCTGCTGGAAGTGCAGATCAATGGCTATTCAACCGGCAAGATCGCTGAGTTCACGCTGCGCAATGGCAAGCTGCTGTGCCGGCCAACGGAGCTGGCGGAGATCGGCCTGCGCGTTCCGCCATCGGTCGCGCGCTCCTCAGACGGGCTCGTCGCACTGCTCGACATTGCCGGCGTCAAACTCAATCTCGACCAGAAAAATCAGGAACTTTATCTCACGGTGAGTGACAGCCACCTGCTGCCGGCCATCGTGCACCTCAATGGGGATACACCTCCGCTTGAGCGCCGCGTGGTTGAAAGCGGTACCGGACTCACCATGAACTACGACGTTGCGGGAACTCATGTTGGCCGTGACAATGGTGGCGTTGGATCGCTCGATCTACGCGCGTTCTCTCCCTGGGGCATCGTCAGCTCACAGTGGCTGGCGTACGCCGGGGCCAGTACACCGCATGGCGCCGACGCAGCAGCCGTTCGTCTCGACACTGTCTACACTCTCGCGGACGTGAACTCGCTGCGCCGCTACAGCCTTGGGGACTTCATCACCGGCGGCCTTTCGTGGACGCGGCCGATCCACATGGAGGGCGGGCAAGTGCTCTCCGACTTCAGCCTGCGGCCTGACCTCATCACGTTTCCGCTGCCGATCATCAGCGGCACCGCCGCCGCGCCCTCCACCATTGATGTTCTTGCCAATGGCGCTGTTCTAGCTTCCAGTTCCGTCAATGCTGGCCCCTTTCAAGTGCCGCAGCTTCCAGTTGTCACCGGCGCTGGAACCATCTCGCTCACGCTGACCAACGCTCTCGGCCAGCAGGTGAACGTTTCGCAGCCGTTCTATGCAAGTTCCGCTCTGCTCGCTCCGGGGCTGCAGACATACTCCGCGCAAGCTGGCCTCGTGCGGTTGAACTGGGGATCGGTCAGCGACGACTACGGCAGCACGGCAGCCTCCGCGACCTGGCGACGAGGCATAACACCGCGCCTCACGCTGGAAGGCAGTGCTGAAGGCACCAGCGGTGCGTTCACCGCAGGAGCAGGAGCCGTGGCGCAGATTGGCACGCTGGGCATCGTAAACATCTCGGCCGCCAGCAGCGCGGGGGCGGGCATTGCGGGAACGCAAGTGACTGCCGGCGCCCAGCGGATTGGCAGCGCGTTCAGCATAGGCGCTTCAGCCACTATGGCCACGCGCAACTACCGCGACGTTGCGGCACAGAACGGCGACGGCGTGCTCCGCAAACAACTCAGTGGCTTTGCGAGTCTTTCGTTGCGCCGTTTTGGGTCGGCGGGCATCGCGTACGCCTCCAGCGTTCAGGATGCGGCACCGGCGACCGCGCAGCTGAGCAGCTTTCCCGGTGTGGAGTCGCACGTCATCTCCGCTAACTACTCGGTGCAGATCCATCATGTCTCAGTTTTTGCCTCGGAGTTCAAAACCTTCGGCAGCGATGGTGGGACGAGCGGCTTTCAGGCCGGCCTCACGATTCCGCTCACACGCCGCAGCTCCGCCGACTTCGATGTATCCTCAAACGGCAACACACAGGTACAGGTACAGCAATCAGTGATTACGATTGGCGACTGGGGTTACGACGTGTTTGTCTCAGCAGGCGATGCCAGTCACCAGTTCGCGCAGGTTCAATACAAATCTCCGATCAGCCTTGTCACCGGAGGCGTCGACCATGGCGCAGGGCAAACTACCGTTCGACTCGAGGCCCAGGGAGCGCTTTCCCTGATCGACCGCGCGGTCTTTCCCTCCAACCAGATCAACGACAGTTTCGCAGTCATTGATACGAGCCCGATGGCACACGTGCATGTCTTCCAGGAGAACCGCGATGTGGGCACGACGAGCAGCTCTGGACGCTTGCTCGTGCCTGACATGCGTTCGTTCGACCTCAATCACATCAGCATCCAGCCAACTGATATACCAGCAGACGTAACCGTCAACAGCGCGAATCGCGATCTCCGCCCGCAACAGCGATCGGGAGTCATTGTTCGCTTTCCTATCGCGATCAGTCATGGCGCCCTGCTCCGCCTTGTCGACGCTTCGGGTCAGCCGCTGCCTATTGGCAGCTCCGTCACGTTGCGCTCAACGAACACAGCTTATCCCGTAGGCTACGATGGCGAAGCGTATATCGAGAACCTCATGCCGCACAATGAAGTCATCGTGGAGCGCGGCGATGGCACTCGCTGCCGCGCTGCCTTTGATTACACCGCCATCTCCGGAGAGATCCCCGTCATCGGCCCTCTGAAGTGCGTGGACCAGGAGCCTTGATGCGATACATGCCCTTCAACATTAGCGTCAGACGCATACTTGCCTGCGCGATTCTCACGGTAGCCGCGAATAGTGCGTCCGCCGCCAACTGCACTACGTTTGCTTCCAGCCTGGTGTTTGGCAACTACGTCGCGAGCAGCGCAGTGAACGTTACGGGGTCCATCACAGTCACCTGTCCCAACGGTCGCGCCTACAACGTTGCTCTGAACGCCGGTCTTTCCAGCGGAGCCACTATCACCACACGTGCCATGTCGGGCTCGGGAACCAACAAGCTGGGGTATGCGCTGTACAGTGACGCTGCGCGCACGATCAACTGGGGCAATACCAGTGGCACCAATTGGGTCACAGGGACGGGGACGGGCAGCGCGCAGACCATCACGATCTACGGCCGGGTTCCCGCCAACGAGTTCGTTGGCCTCGGCAGCTACACCGACACCATTACTGGATCGGTCTCCGGAACTGGTATCAAGACCGTCACCGCGCAGTTCAGCGTCACGGCTACCGAACAGCCGTCGTGCACACTTTCCGCCAGCAATCTTACCTTCGGCACCTATAGCGGCGTGCTGGTCACATCGACTTCGAGCATCACCGTGCAGTGTACGAACTCCACTACCTATAACATCGGGCTGAACGCAGGGACTGCTACCGGAGCTACCGTCACGACTCGCAATATGACTGGGCCGTCTGCCTCGCATCTGCAATATGGTCTCTATCGGAACTCGGCCCACACGACCAACTGGGGCAATACCGTGGGCACGGACACGCAGTCAGGCTCCGGCAGCGGGACGGTGCAAACGCTAACGGTATACGGTCAGTTGCCCGCCGGCCAAAGCACACACACAGGCACGTATTCTGACACCATCACCGCTACGCTCACTTACTAGAACAGCGGCGAGCGCATCCCGATGCTAAGCCGTCGCAAGTTCCGGAGCAGAGCGACGATCCTCGTGCGCCGGCTCAGGTTCGGCACGACTCACTCGCAGATTATTGATGGCGTAGTCCAGGAAGCGAGGTACCAGCGAGACGGGCTCTTCCATGAATCGGCAGGAAGC
>JAZKBC010000021.1:16018-36328 GCA_040388825.1 Acidobacteriota bacterium
TCAAGAATAAATCTGGGTTGGAATGCTGCGAGGTCCAACTGCTTCTCAACCTGGATCCGGTAGATGATCATGTCGAGAATCTGCTCGGTCACTTCGATGCCGTGCGCTGCACACTCTTTGGTCAGGATTCGCTTGAACAGATCCACTGAAGGCGATCCGATCTCAATCTTGTACGGCAACCGCCGCAGGAACGCGGGGTCCATCAGATCTTCGGGGTCAAGATTGGTAGAGAAGAGCACAAGTTCATCGAACGGAATGCTGAAGCTCTTGCCCGTATGCAGCTTGAGGTAGTCGATCCGATTTTCAAGCGGGACGATCCACCGGTTCAGAAGGTTCGCGGGAGTGACCAACTGGCGTCCGAAGTCGTCGATGACGAAACATCCGCCGAGGGCCTTCATGTGGAGCGGGGCTTCGTAGAGCTTTGAAGTGGGGTCGTAACGCAGGTCCAGCATCTCCAGCGTCAACTCGCCGCCAGCCACCACAAAGGGACGCCTGCATGGAACCCAACGGGCATCCACCTCCTGGCCGCGGATAAACGAGGGAGGCAGCCCTGCGTCGTCACCCTTCTTCCAGACCGGGATGTGAATACTCGGATCGAATACGCGGATGATTTGGCCTTCTACGTTGACCGCGTAGGGAACATAAATGATGTCCTTGAATACGTCGGCCAGACGCAGTGCGAAGGTTGTCTTTCCGTTGCCGGGAGGGCCGTAGAGAAGAATCGCGCGACCGGAGTTCAGCGCCGGTCCGGCCTGTTCGAGCAGTGTCTGCTCCATGTCCAGATTCTTCAGGCGGCTGCGGACGCGCTGGAAGGTAAGCACCTCATTGGTGATCTTCTGCAGATTGATCTGTTCGTTGTACTGCTTCAACGTAACCGGAGCGGGTCCAAGATACTGCGACCGCGACAGAGCCTCCACCGCCCATCGCCGTCCTTCTTCCGTGAGGTCATAGGTCATGACAGCCGAATTGTCGGGGCGCACGCCCTTGGCGTAAATGAGCTTCTGCTCGATGGCTATGCGGATCAGCTCGGTGACGAGATGGACTGGCAGCTTGATCGCGTCGGCGAACTCGCTCGCCGTCCGCAGACGGGAGGAATGAATCTGCTTCATCATCAGATCGAGTAGATCCGTGTCATCGATGCCGATAGCGGCGATGTTTTGCGGTTCAACGGGGAACTTGGTAAGAAACGCTTCGAGAGTCTGCGACGTGATGGCACCGGCCGCGACTAGATTTTCACCGAGGCGGCCGCCCAGTTTTATCTGGCGTTCGAGGGCCTCGCTCAGCTGCTCGGTTGTGATGAGCTTCGCCGAAACGAGAAGATGTCCAAGCTCCATTCGCACTGCGCCACGTCCTCCTGCATACACAACGGGTTAAAGAAGTCCGCTCTACGATTCTGCCCGACAGAATGCGAGCCCGCTGTAGCTCAAACGTTCCGGCCGGGCGGCGCTTTTGGGTGATTGTGACCTACGCTTCAGCGTTATATCGCTGCTCAGGGCAGAGGCGCCCAAGGGGGTTTTCCAAGCCGATCCGGAGTGGCAAAGAGCCTGACAAACATAAGACAACATTGAGACTTTCGCTGGATGGGCAAATGGTAGCGTAGGTGTCGGGATGAAGTGAGCTGTGAAGAATCGTGTTTCAACAACCGACTGGAGGGCTCTCACGTGCGCCGAGGCGGAATGCAGACAACATCTGTCGACCCCCAAAGGATGACGCCTCCCACCGCTGGTCGTTATTCGGGTGTGGGAAGCTACCTGGGCCGGTTTGAAGTTCCAGCTCCCGTCCTGTGGTTCACCGGCTTGAGCGGTTCCGGGAAAAGCACCTTGTGCCGAGGCCTGGAGCAGGTCCTTGTCGCCCGTTGCAGCCCGGTGCATGTGCTGGATGGCGACGAGTTGCGGCAGACCCTGTGTGCGGACCTGGGATTCACCTATGCGGACCGCATTGAAAACATACGAAGGATCGGTGTGCTCGCGAATACGCTGGCGAATAGCGGAGTGACCGTGCTTGTCGCCGCAATCACTCCTTATCAAGTGATGCGGTCCGATCTGCGCAAATCTCTGCCGCGGTACGTTGAAGTGTACGTGGACACTCCGCTGGCAACCTGTATCGCGCGCGATCCCAAAGGACTTTACGTGCGGGCGATGGCTGGGCAGATACAGAACTTTACCGGCATTAGCGATGTGTATGAGATGCCCGAGTCGCCGGACATTGTCTGCTCCACGGATCACGCCGACGTGGACTGCACTTTGAATACGCTGGTCACTGCGCTCGATGCGGCGCTCGAGCGCAGGCGGACGGGAATCTATGTATCGCGGTGAGGCGAGACGGCCGAATCTCTTCCTGGTGGGTGCGCCCAAGGCCGGGACGACTTCGTTGCATGATCATCTTGGCCAGCATCCGGAAATTTTTATGAGCCCGCTGAAGGAGACCATGCACTTCAGCGAAGAGTTCTGGATGGACAACTATGAGCCGTCGCTGCGGAGGCCGAACGAGAGAGTCGCCGAGGCGATGAAGAAGTACTTCGCCGAGCCAGTGCTGACGCCGCGATTCGCGGGAATAGTGGAGTCGCGTGAGGACTACTTGAGATTATTCGAGAGCGCGCGAAGGGAGAAGTGGGTGGGAGAATCGACTCCTGCCTATCTGTGGTCTCACACAGCGGCGCGCAAGATTGCTGAGTTTGAGCCGCGTGCGAAGATTTTGATTGTCCTGCGGGATCCTGTGGAGCGGCAGTTCTCCGGGTATCTGCAGATGTGGAACTCAGGTGGGTTCACGCAGAGTTTCGAACAGTACATTCAGGCCTGCCTGCAGCACAAAAACGATGGGAAGATCGGCATGTTGTATCCGGGACTGGAGTCGGGCTTTTGTGCGGACTCGTTGCAGAGGTACTGGGATGAGTTTCCGAGAGATCAGGTGGGGGTGTGGCTCTACGAGGACTCAAGGAAGGCTGGATTTCATGCGAGCGTGTTTCGCTTTCTGGGAGTCGACCCTGAGTTTCAGCCAGACACAATGCAACGGTATCTTCAACAGAAGGTGCCAAGGGTCCGAGCAATGGAGCCGCTGATGCGTGCGGTGCGCTCGTGGGTGCCTCCATTTGCGAGGCGGGCTTTGAAGCCGTTGGTCTACCGGCGGCGCGAAACAATTGAGATGAGCGCAAAGACGCGCGCGATGCTTGTCGAATACTACCGTCAGGATATCGGGCGATTGAGCACAATGCTCCAGCGCGATCTGAGTGAGTGGCTCCGCTAGTAGGTGTCGTTGGGCAGGGGCTTGTAGGGTTCGCCAAATTTATTGGAGTGATGAGTCATCAGGTCGCCGCTGGCTTCAAGGTGCAGGGGTGGCAACACATTGTTGGTTGGGCTGATATCGATGATGCGTGTGAGTGCGTTGAGGCTTGCGGTGGGGATGTTCTCTGCCCAGACGTTGAGGCGGTATTTGCCAGCGGGTACACCGTGGATTGATATCTGGCCCGCAGATGTGCTCTGTGCGAAGTATGGCGTGCTGAGCGAGACGATAACCGCGCCCATGTCTGGATGAATGTTGCAGAAGATGTAGGAGACGCCTTCGCGGTCAAAGCGGACCGAGCGCGAGGTGTGGCCTTCGTACAAACCGAGATCAAAGCGCTTGCCGTTGAAGAGCGAAAAGACATTGTGAAAGAACGGATCGAGGTTGGGAAACGCGATCGAGGAGCCGACGGGGACGACAAGCAAGTGCGGGATGAATTCCTTGTCCTTCTGAGCAAGCGTGAATTCGGCCTGATGACGCGGCGCGGGAGCTTCGGATGTGAGGGGTGTGAGCCAGAGAACGACGTCGGAGGAGTCGGCCTGAGACTTGTGCGGGTGGGTTACCGTGACGTGCGCCGTGACGTCCACCAGTTGCGCCGACGCGGTCATGGTGCAGAAGGTAATGAGCAAGAGAAATCCCTTCATCAGAACTGATACCCCGCTGAAAGCGTGAAGATGCTGGCGACGTTGGGAGTGCCTTTGTAGCCCCAGGTTTCTATGTGCCGGTACTCAGGCGAGAAGATGAGTGCGGCCTTGGGACGGAAGATGAGGTTTCCGCCGAAGGTCTGATTGCGCGACGTGTTCGCGAGGAAGTTGGTCGACGACAGGAGCACGATGTCGTCGAGATTGCGCTTGAAGGAGTCGTCAATGCCATACATCGCATTGGCTTCCAGACGCGGTGAGAAGCGAGCTTTGAGTTGCGTCCAGCCCCCAGCCGTGGCTACAGCTCGTACGACGGCCGCAGTTGTCAGGTAGTCCGAAGCGAAGAGCACATCGTTGTAACTGCCGCCGCCCAGAGCACCGATGGCGGTGCCGCGATAGAACTCGCCGCTGAGATCAAGCCAACGGGTAAAGGGGACGTTGTAGTCGCCGGTGACAGCCCATGAGTGAATATGGACGTTACCGGAGTAGAACTGCGAGGCGCTGTAGCCGGAGACGCCGAAAGAAAGAGCGCCGGGAGAAGGGTTCGCGCTGCGGTCGGCACGGTAGGAGAGGCGGCCTTCAATGCCGGGATGTCGGGATGCTGAGACGGGCGAAGTGAGCTGGGAATTGGCGTAATTCGATGCGGCTGGATAGAGAAGGCCGGCTTCCAGTGCGACAGCGTGTTTGGCTCCGAAGGGCAACCGCTGTTCGACACGAAGCTGCGGCGCCCAAGCCCAGAGGTTGCCGGACGCAGCCAGTGCGGGGTGCGCTACGACAGCGTAGGAGGTTGGCGCACGTGGTGTTATCAGCGGTTCGAAGTAGCCGGCTTCGAGGGTAGTGTTCTGCCAGTCGAGCGCGAGATTGCCGGTGCGAATGCGTACATATCCGGCGGTAGCTGAATACCCCGAGTTGCTGGTAGTGGTGCCGCCAAAGAAGTCGACGTTGAGCGAAGCGGAGGTGCGCGCGCCGGCTAAGTTGGGGCCATTGGCCTCGAACCCGAGGATGGTCTGGCGGAGCGTGGCACCGCCGCTGCCGTGGGAGCCCCCGGCGAAACGAGGAAGCGCGTAGCTGGCGAGCTCCGAGTCGTCGACGACGCCGGCATCGTTGTATGCGTTGAAGAGCGCGAGTCCGGTGACACGGAGGGGATACTTCGAAGCAGTCTCCACCTTGATTTGGTCGTGCTGCTTGACCTGAGCGGCGAGCATGTCGAGTTGCTCGTGGATGGCCTCGAGCTCACCGCTGGTGGGCGTTGCGGTGGTTTCTAACGCTGGTGGTGTTGTGACCGCCAATGAGGCAGTTCCCTGCTGTGACCGCTTGATGGCGTTGAGTTCCGTTCGGAGGCGCTGTATTTCGAGGAGTGAATCCTGGAGGGCTTTCTGTGTTTGCGTCAACGCTTCGGTGAGCGTGTCGATGCGGTGTTCGATGTCGCTGATCGACTTCGGATCGGCAGGATCAGGCGACTGCTGCGCGGCTATGGAAGTGGCCGACAGAAGCGAGAGGGTCATGATGGCAAGAACGCGATTCATTGCGGCTCCTCCTGTTGAAGCTCGTTGAGCGCAGCGTCAACAGCGTGGCTGTTGAAAGAGGATTCCGCGGTGCTCAGTTGGGCGAGAGCTTTTTTGTAGAGCAGGATGCTGAAAGTCGTGTTGCCCGGTTCGGAGCGCTCGAGGCGCGTCTCGCCACCGTGCTCCTGTGCGACATGCTGTGCAATAGTCAGGCCGAGACCGATGCCGTTTACCTTCCCGGAGCTGACAAAGGGCTGAAAGAGCGTGTCGCGGATAGATGCCGGAATTCCCTTGCCGGTATCCGAGATGGCGACGCGGATTCGTTCGCTATCCTGGGTAAGCGAAATGTTCACGGCTGGAGACGCGCAACCGCGGGTGGCCTGACACGCGTTGATGATGAGATTGTAGACGGCGCGGCCCAACTTGGAACCGTCAACAGTTGCTTCGATCGGGTCGAGTTGTGACGCAGTGATGCGGACATCGCGGCACTCCGGATGCTGGCGAACGCTGTGGATGGTTCGCTCAACCAGCACGGCCAGGGATTCGCGCTGCAGGTGAAGGAAATGGCGTGTCTGACTAAAGAGGAGGAGTGACTCGATCAGGTCGGTCATTCCCTGCACCGCTTCCTTGACCTCCTGCAAAAGCTCGACACGCTCTTCGGGGCCCGTCGGGCCAAGGCTCATGAACTCCGCGTTGGCATAGATGGCAGAGAGGTGGTGACGAAGATCGTGCGAGATCGATCCAGCCATGCGTCCGATGGTGGCCAGCCGATCGATTTCGAGCAGCTCGTTCTGAGTGGCCTTCAGCTCTGATCGCATGCGATCAAACGACTGGCCGAGTTCGCGCACCTCAACTGCCCCGCGAGTAGAAAACCGATAGCTGAAGTCTCCCTGGCCGAGCGCGCGGGTCCCAGCTACGAGCGATTCGATGGGGCGCGTGACGGTGCGGGAGATGGATGCGGCGAGCATCGCAGCGATGAAGAGAGCGGAGATGCCGAGTGCGAGGATCCAGCGATTCACGTTGCGGAGGTACAGGCTGGCGCGATCGTAGGACTTGAGGACGATCAGTTCGACGTGGCCGCCAGTGGAAGGCAAGGTGGCCGCAGCAGCCATGTAGGTCTCGCGGCCCAGAGTTATGGGGCCGGGCTCGGAAGTGATGTTGGCACGCGTGGTGGCGGGGAGTTGCAGATCGGCGAGACGGGAAGCGGGCAGAGTGGTGACAGCTACGTTGCCGTCGATGAGAAAAGCAACGTCCGCGGCTGCGACCTCGGAAACCTGCTGTGTGACCTGGTGATCGATCGCATATCCAATGATGACGAAGCCGAGTTGCGAGTCGTTGGATCGAGGACCGAAGTAGAGCGGCTGCACGGATAGCTCGTAGAGGTTGGAGCCCAGCGGAACAAGGCATACTGCTTCACCGGATGACATGCAGGATTGCAGGCCTTGCGCGACGAGCTGCGAACCGAGGGCAGGTCCGCGGTTTGAATAGGTATAGAGCGCACCGGACGGGTTCGTGAGGGCGAGAAAGTCAGCGCCCGAGGTGCTCCAGAAGAGACCGGAGCCATCCTGGATGGTGTGGGTATCCGCCGTGGCCATCAGGGCTTTGAGGCTTGGCAGATCGGCGAGCAGCGCGGCCTCGCGGGCCAGCATGCTGTTGCGGAGCGCTGCTGTGTTGCGAAAGGTGACCAGCGAGTGGCTGAGATCGGAGTTGAGGTTTTTGCGGATCTCACGCTGCACACTGAAACGGATGATGAGCAGACAGGTGACAGTGAGCCCAAGCGAGACTGCCAGGAGCGAGACCATCAACGTCGTACGCATGCGCCAGTGCTTCATATCGGTCTAGGCCTGAGGAACGAACTTGTAGCCAATTCCATGAATCGTGCGGAAGTGGATGGGATTGGCGGGGTCGTCTTCGAGCTTCTGGCGGAGCTTGAGGATCTGGTTATCGACTGTGCGCGTCGTGAGATGAAAGTTGAGCCCCCAAACGCCGGAGAGGAGTTCGTCGCGCGTGATGGCGCGGCCGGGATTGTCCAGGAAGAAACGCAGCAGCTTGAACTCGTGCGCCGTCAGCGGTACGAGCGCGCCGGCCTTGCGAGTCTCCATAGTCACGAAATCAACGTTGACGTTGCCGAAGCTCAGAGGGAGAGACTCCGCCTTTTTCTTGTTGCGGCGGATAGCGGCTTGCACGCGCGCAAGAAGTTCTCGGGGGCTGAAGGGCTTGGTGACGTAATCGTCCGCTCCGGTCTCCAGCAGCAGCACCTTGTCGGCGACGTCCGAGATTGCGGAAACAACAATCACGGGGATGTCGGCGGACCACTCCTTGATCTCCTTGCAGATGCTTCTGCCGGAGAGGCCGGGCAGCATAAGGTCGAGCACGACCATGGCGGGCTTCATGGACTTGGCAGCCGCAAGGCCTGCCGGACCTTCGCCTTCCACATGGACGTCGTACCCCTCCGCCGTGAACTGGCGGCGCAGCGCACGTTGGATTCGGGGGTCGTCCTCAATCACAAGGATCAAACTCATAGGGCCTCACAGACGGTAGGAACACCGTGGTGGTGACAATTCGTTCTCCTAGTCTTCACCATCCGAGGCACGATTTGCCAATGAAATTCGCGATGTGACAAACAAGTGACATCTTAAGACTCGTTGGTTGGTAACTGATAGAACAATAGCGCGGCGACCAGCGCAAGCGCGGCGATGCTGTAAAGCACCGGTGAGTAGCCCAGGTGAACGATGCCAGCCCCGACGGCGGCCGAAGCGACGATTTGCGTAGCGGCGGTAGAGAGCAAGGCAAACGAGCTGGCCGCGTTGCGGTCGGCTGCGTCGACGCGGTTCATGAGCATGGAGGCGATCGCGGGCTCATTGGAGTTCTGAGCGGCCGTGTAGAACCAATACGAGAAGGCCGCAGCTTCAAGCGTGTGGGCGCCACCCAGGGTAAATAGAGAGGCGGCTGTAAGGAGCTGCGTGACAAGGATAAAGATGGGCAAACTCATCCGGCGAGAGAGCGCGGGAGCCAAAAGGATCGCTGCCAATTGGACGGCCTGCGAGATTGAAAGCACCGTACCCATCTGTGCGAGGGGTAAATGGAGATGATGCGTGAAGAAGACATTGGCAAACGGAGGAAAGGCACCGAGAACTACGGCCCACACCGCGGTGGCGAGTAGGAAGCGGCGAAGGAAGGGGCTACGGGGCATCCGGATTGAGGGGCGGGGTGAGAGTACCTGCGCCTCCAGTTTGAGCAGTGCGAGCGGCAGTAAGGACAACGCCGCGACCGCGACGCCGAAACAGAGTACGACGCGCTGGGATGCAAAAGCCGGCAGATGTCCCGCAGCATAGGCTCCTATGCCTGCGTCTCCGATTCCAGCAGCGAAGATCAGTGAGAACGCGAGGGGCCGGCGGGCCTCCGTGGTGAACGCAGCCACTGCCGGGGCGAGGCAAACTCCCCACGCGGCCAGGGAGATTCCGGCCAGCGTAGCCAACGCAAATTGCGCGGCATGCGAGGTGAAGGCCACGCGTCCGAAGGTAGCTACGACGGCTGTTGCGACAGCGAAAAAAAGTGTGGAACGAAGACCAAAGCGCTGGGCGAGCCAACCGATCGGGAGGATAGCGAGCAGCCGCCCCGCGAGCGCGCAACTGCCAATGAGACCGATGGTCTGTTCGTTGTAACCCACGCCGAGCAGGTAGACATTGAAGAGAAAGAAGAAGAGCGAGAAGCCGAAGTTAAAGAAGAGCGTGGCAGCGAAGTACGTCCAGAAGGAGCGACTCATGAGAGTGGCGCCCGGGTGAGCTGCTCGAGGAGCCGTGTGGCCTCAGCGAGATCGGAGTAGTGAAGCTCATACGCTGGGAGTCCGTCGAGCTGCGCGAGGGCAGCAAGATGGCGCTCGCGCACGATGCCCACGGGATACATGCCGACGCGCAGGGTTTCGAGCGCAAAATCGGTTTCAATCGGCACCAGTTTTGCCGGCGCGATGGGAGAACGGCGAAGCACGATCAGGTTATGAATTCGGGCGTCGGGCGCGGTGAGAATACCGTGCAACTCCGCAGTTGGAACCTCGATGGATGGTTTGCCTTCGAGGCGAGGCGTGAGATCGCGATGGCTGAGTTCGGGGAAGAGCTCGCGGCTATGGGGACGGAAACGAAACTTTTGGTAGTGCCCAGTGACGCGAGGCTCGGCGCTTTCGGTGAGGAGATAGCAGCCGTCGTCCGACGTGTAGGTGAATCCCGCACGGGCGCAAGCATAAGCGAGGGTAGACTTCCCTGCTCCCGAAAGCCCGCAAAGCAATAGACCGCGACCGTGCCGGCTCACGCAGGCCGCGTGGAGTGCCGGAGCATATCTCGAGGAGATGAGTGAGAGCGCCAGCGATTCGAGAAAGTGATAGCGGAAGTACAGGAGGTGTGACAGCACAGATTTGTGAAGGGTCGCAAAAGCGAAGCTCGCGTCGAGGTCGCAGAAGGCGTGGTTGCCTGCATCGGCAACAAGAGACAGCAGGTGTTGATGGGCGGTGGGGATGGGAGCCGGTGGACAAATTGCTGAGTCATCGCCGTGAATGGTGATAATCGCTCGCACGCTCGGCGCGTGGCGGCGCGGCGGGAGTTGCCCCCAGATGGCCGAAGCGGCGTCAAGGACAGCTTGATCGTTGGTTCGAATTTCGAAGCCGAAACCCAGAGGGTAAAACATCCCGCAGAGATATTGTCCGTCGCAATCGTGGAGCTGGGTTTCCTGCGCTGGAGTATCAATCACCATGCGCCTCACCGAGAGTGCGTTGCAGTGTGCGGATCTTGTCGATAGCCCAGGAGACGTTTTCGTCACCGGGGCTGGCTGCGAGAAGGTTTTGCAACAGCGGAAGCGCGGCGGCGTCACCCTGCCAGGCAAGGATGTGCAGCAGTCGCGGACGTGTGGCCGAAGTGGCGCTGGCTAGTGCGGCTCGAACGGACGGGAGAATCGACGGGTCGGCCTTGACGAGTATCCATTCAGCGCGATCGGCGACTTCGACGTTGGTCGAGCTAAGCGCAGCGAGCGCGGACGTGGGGTCATTCGCGATGAGATCCCAGAGACCGTATCCCGCAAGCAGAGAGGTGACGTGAGAGGAGTCCTCCGCTACGCGGAAGGCCTCTGTGGTGAGTAACGGAAGCGCTGTGGATGGAGGAAGCATTTCCAGTGCATGGATCAGTTTCATGTGCTCACGATATTGCTCGATAATGACATCGATCTCGGGCGGCGAGAGTTTGTGCTTGCCGTGCTGAACGTAGACTGCATAGTCGGCGGCGGAGCGTTGCTCGTCGCGAAGGAGCAGAGCGGGAATGGCTTTGGCCGCGACTTCGGGTTGATGGGCGGCGAGAGCTAGCGCCGCGGCTGCACGAACGGTGGGCGCTGAATTGTCCAGAAATGGCAGCAGGTCAGCGGCAGCGACCGAGCCAGGCATTCGGCTTAGCGCGAGGAGGACTTCTTTGAGTTCAGTTGGGTCAGTATGTCGCAGGAGTGGAAGCAGCTCGACGGTATACGCGGCATGCGTCATACCCAGCGCCCAGGCGGCGCTTTTGCGTGCTGAGGCTTCCGGTGAACTGAGCGCGGCGATAAATACACTTGAGGACGTGGACGGGCGGGCGAGAACAAGGGCGAGCGCAGCCGCGTGCGCTATCTGTTCGTTGGGGTCGTGCAGGAGTGAGACAAAGAGCGGCTGCAATGGGAAGCCCGCGTATTTGGATAGTTCGCGGATTGCAACGGTTCGCGAGGGAACGTCTCCGGTGCGTGTTGCGGCGGCCAGGGTGGCGAGCCTGGCTTCCACAGATCGGCCGACGGCATCGGCGCCCAGTCGAGGGTAGTCGACATTAATGGCGTCGATGCCGGCGGCCACCGCGGCACGCATGGCGGGGAGATCCATTTCGTGCGCGTTCGCGGAAAAATTGGCGACAGTGAACTTCCCTGCCGCGTGAGCCTCAGCTATTTGTTGAGCCGTAACATCAGGACCAAACCATGCGGCCGAGTCGGGCATTGACCGGGGCATGAGTGCGCGAAGGTCGTCGGCATAGCCATCTTCCCCGCCGAAGATCACGCGCTCGACCATTCCTTCACGGCTGAGCGCTGCAAAGATCGCAGCACCTTCACCTGGTTGCTTGATGTCCAGATCGAGTCCAACGTTGAGCGAGCGCGCCAGGTGCAGTGCGTCGTCGAACCGCGGGATGCGCATCGGAGCAAAGCGAGGGCTCATCCACCCGCCAGCATCGAGGAGCTGCAGTTCATCGTAGGAAGTGAGGGCGACGTCACCCATGCCATCGGTAGGGCGCTCCAGGTAGCCGTCGTGATGGAGCACAAGAGTGCCGTCAAGCGTGGTGCGAATGTCGAGCTCGACAATATTGCAGCCCATCCGCGCAGCGTAGGCCAGGGATTCGAGCGTGTTCTCCGGGATGTCCCGGTTGGCCGTGCGGTGGCAGATGAGTTGCACCTTGCCCCGCTGCAGGATGCCTGCATGCGAGACCATGCTGGAGCAGAGCGCGAGGGTGGTGAGGATTCGGCGCATGCGCTAGAACGTGATCCTGGCAGCAAGTTGAATGACGCGTGGATGCGGCCCACCCTGCTCATGCGAGATCAGTCCAACTGAGGAACTAGCGGTGGGTGTTGGATTGGCTGCGTTGCCATAGCCGAGGGACGTGTTCGGATTGCCGAACTGTGGAGTATTAGTAAGGTTGAAAGCTTCTGCACGGAAACGGAAGGCAACACGTTCGGTGATGGGGAAGGCACGCTCGGCAGCCAGATCGAGCGAGTGCTGGCCGGGGCCACGAACAATACCTACACCGCTGTTGCCGAAGTCCTGATCGGCGAGGCTGGTGCCGTTCGGAGCTTCAGGGGCACGCGTAAAAGCTGAGGCGTTGAGCCAGCGTCCTGCACCGACGACGCGGCTGAAGGTGCTGCCCGTAGTGACCGGATTGCCGGTGGCGCGTTGAGCTCGTGTTTCACCGCCGAGAAGGCCGTAGACGGATCCTGCGTTGCCATCGAAGATGCTGAGTGCAGCACCAGACTGGATAACTCCGATTCCGGAGAAGGACCATCTCCCAACGGCTTCGCGCAGGAGACGCGGTGCTGAAGCCAGCCGCGGAGTCTGGTAGAGAAAGTCGACGACAAAGCGATGTGCGCGGTCGTCGCCGGCAGGACCGTACGACGAGTGACGGAGGTCGAGCTGATTGTTCGTCGGGAGGTTGAGCTCGAAGAGATCCGTGCCGCCTTCGTTCGCGACTTCATCCAGGTTTTTTGACCAGGTATAGCTGGCTTGCATCTGGAAACCGTGCGTCATGCGCCGTGTGACAGACGCCTGGAGCGCGTTGTAGTTGGCGATGAAAACAGAATCGGAGTAAAGGGAGCCGAGGCTGATGCCCTGAATCGGTACGCGGTTGGGCGTGTTGGCGATGGAGTTAGTGGTTTCGCCATTGATCGGATGCGAAGGACTGGCGAGTGCAGCTTGATCGAACTCAACCTGGCCCGGGCGATGCGAGGACTGCGTGCCTACGTAACCTATCTCGATGAGGTAGCCGGTGCCCACTGCGCGTTGTATGTTGACATCGTATTCGTCGGTGCGACCGTCTTTAATGTCGGGATTCGTGCCTTCGATGAATGGCGACGATGAATCGGTCCGCGCCTGAAACTGGGGATAAGACGACGGCGGAAGCACGTTGGGTGTGAAGGGATTGTGCAGAGTGGCGGCAGCAGCCTGTGCGCCGAAGCCGAATTGCAAAGTGGCGAAGGGAAGCTGCGAGATCGTTTGTTCGGCTACGTTGCCGGAGTGCTGATCGAAGTAGATGCCATAACCGCCACGAAGCACGGTGCGCTTGTCGGACGTGAGTTGAAGCGCGAAGCCGATACGGGGTTCGAAGTCGAGATGCGGAGTCTTATAGAAGCCCGCAAAGTTGTTGACAACGACTCCCGTCGGCGCCATGCCCGCGAAGTTCGAGGGCAGCGTGAAACCGGTGAACGTTCCGGCAGAAGTGAGCGGGCCGGTGATCGCGAGCGATGGGATGAAGTTGGGGAGCCGACCGTGGATTTCCATCGGAGCGCCGAAGATTTCATACCGCAGGCCAGCGTTGATTGTCAGCCGCTGGAGAAGCTTGATGTCATCCTGGGCGAAAGCGGCGAAGTCTGTGTAGCGCTCATCGCGGCGGAAGAGGCCACCGCCGGCGACCGAGCCTGAGATGTTGCTGATGCCAAACGGGCTGCCGTTTTGGGTAGCACTCTGGCCGACGAGAAAGTCGTCCCAGGTATCGACGAAGACGTTTCCTGATGCCTGCTGCGGTTGCTCTTCGGCAACCTGGTGGCGTTTATACTCAGCACCGAAGGCCATGTTGTGTCGGCCGCGGGTGTAGGCGACCGTGTCCTGATAGACGAAGGTGTTGGTCACCTGGAACTGATTCGGTGTGCCTCCATCGCCGAGGGTGACGCCTCCGATGGAGATGGCAGGGGCGACCGAAGACGAGCTGACCACGCCTGTTGGAGTGGACTGCCCGATGGACTGTGCTGTGAGAGGACTCTCCACAGAGGAGAGGCCGTCGAAACGGATGAGTCCGATCCGAGCAACGTTGACCAGGTTTGCGCGGAACGTGTGGGTATCCGCCAGCACAAACATGGTGTTGCGCGCATTCGCGTCGGTCGCCCAGCCGGGAACGTTGGCGGTACCGAGAGGAAGATTCGTGACCGAGCGGGCATAGAAGAACCTGCCCGCAAGTGCATTGCGCGACGAAAGATTGTGATCCAGGTCGATGAGGAACTGGTCCTCGTTGTAGTGAGCGGGGAGTGAGAAAGTGGATTGGCCTTGCTGAAACTGGTCGGTGGGGTCGTTGCCACTGTTGGGCAACGTGATCTGCGGGTTGGGAATCGCGAACTGGCCGTTGGCCAGCTTGGTGTTGAGGATGGCCAGTGCAACGGGGTTGATGTTCGAGCCGTCGCACTTAACCTGTGTGCCACCGGCCTCTGTTTGATAACCGGATGCTGGAGCGCCGAGGCTGTTGAGATGGTTCGCCGGGCAGAAGAGCGCGCCGAGCGCGGATGCTGAACGGTTTGAAGTGAGAAGGGGAAGGGTGGTCGTTTTCGAGTCGCCCAGGCCATTGACCTGACGTGTTCCCTGATAGGAGCCGAAGTAGAAGGTTCGGTTGTGGAACAGCGGCCCACCAATGCCGGCGCCGAACTGGTTCTGTTTGAGTTCAGCACGTGGCTGGCCGGAATTCTTGCTGAAGAAATCATTCGCGTTGAAGATATTGTTTCGAACAAACTCCCATGCACTGCCGTGAACGTTTTCCGTGCCGCTGCGGGTAACGAGATCCACGTTCGCGCCGGAGCCGCGCCCATAGGCCGCGTCGAAGTTGGCGGTCTGAATTTTGAACTCTTCGATAGCGTCTGGTGCGGGAATCGCGGTGCCGACCTGGAAGTTCTGGGCGGACGCGGCCGAATTCTCGACGAGATTGTTGGCGTCGACGCCATTGAACTGCAAATTGTTGGAAGTGGGTGTGGCTCCGTTGGAGGCGACGTTCTGTGTTCCATTCCCGAGAGCGGAGGCAACGGGGAGATCGACAACAACACCCGGTGCAAGACCAAGAGTCTGCGTGTAATTTCGCGACGCGAGTGGGAGCGACTGTATGGCGTGTCCGTCGACGAGGCCGCCAAGCGTCGAGCTTTCGACGTCCGTCAGCGAGGCGTTCGCCGATACGTCGACGGTCTGCTTCACGCCAGCAATGGCGAGCGTCACATTGAGCGAAGCCGTTTCGCTGACCACGATGCGAACTGCATGTGTTGTGTTCGCGGCAAAACCGGTCCCGGTGACCGTGACGTCGTAGGTGCCGGGCGGGAGGAACGGGACACGGAAGTTTCCATCCGCGTTGGTCTCCGCAGCGTGCGGAATTTGTGTCTCAACCGAGACGACTTGAACCGTGGCATGCGGCAGGGCGCGATGATTGGAATCGAAAACTGTGCCCGCAAGGGCCCCTGTTCCGGGAGTTTGCGCAAGGGCTTGCAGGGAGCAGCAAAGCAGAAGTGCAGTGAACACGCGGACAATGCGATGGATGAGCAAGTGGCGACCTCGGTGCAGCTTAACCGAGTTTAGGAAGCTGGTGCTGAAATGTTGTCAGAGCTTTGTCGCGGCTTTGTCAGGATTTTGATGCTGGCATCACAACCACACTGGTTGAGTGGGCGGAGCTGTGAGATGGCTGCGGACTTGCGTACCGACGAAGACCAAGCAGTTGCAACGCGATTGCGTAAAGGAACGCAGGATTATTGCGAAGGTAGCGCCACCAGAGCCGGCGGGGATCCTGCAGCAAGCGATGAAACCACTGCATGCCGCATCGCTTGATCCACGTTGAGCAATCGGTGATACGGCCCGTGTGGAAGTCAAACGCAGCGCCCACTCCGAACATGAGCTTCACATCCAGCTTGGGCAGGTACTGCTCCATGAACTGTTCCTGGCGTGGAGTGCTGATGCCTACCCAGATGATGTCGGGGCGCAAAGTGTTTACCGTTTGGAGCACCTCTTCCTCTTCCGCTTGTGAGAGCGGACCAAAGGGAGGCGTGTACGTGCCGACGATGTTGATGCCCGGAAAACGCTCGGTCAGTGTGGCGCGGAGTTCATTCGCGACTCCCTCCTTGCCCCCGTACAAGAAGTGCGTGCATTCGCGAAACTCCGGCCGCCGCATGACTTCGAGCATCAGATCCGGACCGGTGACCTGCTGCATCGTGGTGTGCCCCTGGAGACGCCCGACCCAGACTGTCGGCATGCCATCCGGTGCAACGAGAGCCGCGTTGGCGAGGCTGTGTGCTACGGATTTGTCGCGATAAGCTTCCATGATTCCATGCACACCCGCCAGGCACACGTAGCCCTTCTGTCCTCTAGCCATAGTCGCGTCGAGGGAGCGGATTGCACTCTCCATATCGACTGCATCAATGGAGATGCCCAGAACATTGGCTTTCGGCTGCGGACAGGAGGTGATCATAAGCGTTCTCTTTTCAGTTGAGCTTGCAGCGGGTTAGGCATCTGCGCGGATTGGACAGGGTGGTGTTGCACGAGTCTTTGGTAGAGGCTGACGTATTGCTCCGCTACTCGCGCTGACGAGAAGCGCGCCGTGTTTCCCACCCGAAAACTATGGCTCTTGAGCGCAGTACGCGCGGCTTCGAGGAATGCGCCGGCAGGATTCTTGTCGAGGTCAGCGTAGACGCAGTAGTTTCCGCCGACCTCGCGAAAGGCAGGAATGTCGGAGCAGACGATCGCACAGTGGTGAAGCATGGCCTCCACGATCGGGAGGCCGAAGCCTTCAATGCGAGAAGGCGCAAGGAGAAGGTCGCAGTGGGCATAGCACCACTCGAGTTCGGCATCGGTGATTCCCGTAAGAAGGATGACCGAAGCGTCGAGACATTCGCGATGGATCTGATCGCGTAGTGTCCCTGTCTCCGGCCCGGGTATGCCGACTACGACGAGCCTGCTGTTCGGCTTGAGTTCACCGCTGTCCATAAGCGAGCGGAACGTTGAGATGGCGAGCGCAATGTTCTTGTTGTGACGGTGCTGGGCCACACAGAGGAGGAATGGCTCGCCGCTCAAGCCGGGGATAGGACTGACAGCTGATTCGGGCGGACCAGCTTCGACGCAGTTGTAAACGACGGAGGCGCGTTGTATTGCCAGGTCGGGCGCATACATCTGAAGTCGGCCATACGTCGTCTCGGAGACACACGCGATCGCATCAGCAGATCCGAGACACTGCTGCAGAATTCCGCGATTGAAGAATGCTTTCGGAAAGCCGAAGTTTTCCGGTATGTCGTACGGGTAGAGGTCGTGCAACGTGACAACCACCGGGCACGAAAGCGCGCTGTGCCGGAGGGGAACGGGGTAGACGCAATGGAGAATGTCCGCTTCAAGGTCGGCGACTATCTTTGGCAGGTTCTTGTAATACCAGAGGTTCCTGGCGAGCGAGCCTTTGCGAAGAGCGATCGAGTGGATACGTAGACGCGGTGATGCCGGAAGAATGGCCTCGAGAGCATCACGCTGCCAATCGCCGACCAGGAGATGGACGTTGGCCACGCTCTCCTGACCGAGCAAGCAGCTAACGAGATTGACCGCATGGCGGGAAACTCCGCTAAGCTCGGACGATGCGGCAACTGCAGCAACGACTATTCGAAGCGTACGCATGCGAGCGGGTGAGGATGCCGGATTTGTTAGCGGATCGAACGTCACCATTGCAGTGCCTCGGCATCGCGCTGTTGATAAAGAAGGAGGCTAAGGAGCGCAATCGACCAGAGCGGAAGCGAGAGGTCGAATCGTTCCGAGTCGGCTAGCCCGCGAATGGCTACGAAGAGTAGCAAGCCGCCGAAGAGGGCACGCAGCGCTGAATCGCGCACAAGGCGAACCTGGCGATAGAAGCTGACGTAGATGCCGAACAGCATCACGATACCGACGATGCCGTAGAGATAGAACTGCTGGACGAGTTCGTTATGAGCGTGCCAGGTCTCGAAGTCGCCGAACGCCGGGATGACGTGCCGGAATGAATGGAAGCCATGGCCGAGCCAGGGGTTATCGATTGCGCGCTCGAGGACGAGTCCCCAGATTCCGATCCGTCCGGTAAGTGTGACGGCTTGATTACCAGCGTTCAGGTAGACATCGGAATACGCAATGAGCAGTGGAGCGAAAACCGCGAGGATGATCAGCGCGATGAGAATGATGTTGCGCCTGGCGCTCTTCGGCAGCGACTTGTTGCGCATGAGAACGACGATCTGGCCAATGGCAAAGGCCAGAATTGTCGTCTTGCTCAGGCTGCGGAGGAGCGAGACAGCGAGAAAGATCGCAGGCCACTTATAGCCGGGGCGAGTGCGCAGTAGGTACTGCGCGAGGAAACAGCCGAAGCCCAATGCGAACCCAATGGCATTAGGGCTGAAAAATTCGTCGTCGCCGGGGCGAAGGTCTGACATGGTGGGGGAGAGCCACATGACGATGGCGATCACGCATACCCCTGCAACGTATCCACCAAGGAGGCGTGACGCGAGTGGCAGGATGCGATCGGTTCGCAGCAGCAAGAGCACAGTCGCAGTATCCGCGGCCATACCGAGCCAGTAAGCAAATGCAATGGGGCGCGAAACCGTCACGCTCCACGAAAGACTGAGCAGCGACACGCCCAGGAATACAAGTACCCAGCGCAAGGCTGGCGCGCGAAGTGCCGATGAGAGACGCGTCGTTGCGGGACCGTAGCTTTGAAACACTGCCACCAACAGCAGCGCCATGCTGATCGCAAAAACTACTTCCGCTCCTAGATCGGGGCTCGCAGTGAAGAACAGGTACGTCATACATTCGCGAGCGGCGAAGTAGAACCCAACAACGCTGGGCAATGAGAACATGTGCAGGCTAATCCGACTGGTCGGTGTGAAGACAGAGGTTGCGCTGTTCATGCGGATTCCTCCAGAAGCTGAGCGGAGCGCGGTGAGGGAAGCTGTCGCAGCAGTGGAAGATACATCGCCAAGGCAATCAGGCCGTAGAGAATCCGTCCAAACGCGACACCGCGCAAGCCAAGGACGGTTGCATTGGCCAGCACGAGCAGCATCGCGAGGCCGCCGACAATGTTGATCGCCGAAACCGCTCGAATACGGCCGTAAGCGAGCAAGGCGTAATACGCGGGAACACTGAGGCTCAGAAGGGCGAAGCTGACGACGATGGGTTGCAAAATCGGGACCGCTGCGAGCGAAATCGAATCGCCAACCCAGAGGCGAAGAAGCGTTGTGCCGAAGAGCAGCAGCACGCTTGTGGCTACGATGGTGTAGCCAAGGTTGAGCGTGAAGGCAAGGAAGATGGGCCGGCGGGCAGAGTGGGACCGGCGGGCTGCCAGGTAGGGAAACAGAAAGTGCAGCGCGGCCGCAGAGATTCCATAGACGGGCTGGGCCATCTGTACACAGAGTGCATAGGAGGTTACGGCGGCTGCACCGAGGGAGGCTGCAAGTATGATCCTGTCTGCCTGACTGAAAAGTACCGTGGAAGCGGCCTGCAACCAACTGAAGGCCCCGAAAGCCCAGAGTGCGCGAAACGCATCGCGGCTGAATCGCGGCGAGAGCGTTGCAGCGGAAAGGAGCCGCTTGAGTTGGCCTAATTGAAGGATGACTCCGAAGACCATCGCGAAGGTGGTGACGAGCATGATGCTCTCTACGCCGAGCGCGAAGTGCGTTAGCGCGACCGCTGCGGCAATTGTGAGCACTCGGATGGCGACGCTGACGGAGACTGCCGTGCCGTAGCGTTCGAAGGCGCGCTGCGTGCTGATACAAACGCTCTCGATGGCCCGCGCGAACATGAGGATCGCCGCCAGCGAGAGAGAGATTAGCGTGACGTGATGAAGCGAGGAATCTGCTCCAATGACTCGACGTGTGAGCAAGGGGACAAAAGCGAGTGCGATCAGGGTAACGAGCAAGCCCAACGCAGCATTAATACCCATCATGTTGCGGACGGTGAGCACAATGGTGTCGCTGTCGACGCGACCGCGCTGGCTGGCGACGTGCTGGATGTTGGCATCGCCAAAGCCAGATGCGACGATACCTCCGGTACTGATGGCCGCACTACACACAATCCAGACGCCGTATTGCGCTGAGCCCAGATGATGAAGCAGCACGGGAGCGGCAGCGAGCATGGCAACGGGGTAAGCTGCGTAGTCCACTACACCCCAGGCAGCGTTCGACAGATGGACTCTCATTGCACCCTCGCTTTCGCAAAGGTGGCGGCTATCCGAAGCGCAAAGACTTTGCGTGGGTCAGAGGGACTGAGCTGCCTCCAGCTTCCGCCGATGAGGACCAACACGCATGCGATAAGAAGCGCGGCTGCAACTGTGCCGAGGACAACCCAGCGCCTTGGAGGGAATGAGTGCTTTTCGGCAACCAGCGGAGCGTCGATG
>JAZKBC010000021.1:36338-65369 GCA_040388825.1 Acidobacteriota bacterium
GCTCACTGCCGGTGTGTCCTTGGCCTCTTCGATGCGCGCCATCTCATACTGTTGTGAGAGCAGCTCAAAGACTGTTTCTTCAATTCGAACTCGGCGGTAGAGGTTGGCGTACGGAACGGCGAGGCGTGGAAGCTGGCGGATGGTTGGATAGCCTGCAGCGTCAGAGTTGGATTGCGCTGAACTCGAACCGCCAATTTTGTTGAGCTCGGATTGGAGCGTCCCGATCCTGGCGCGGGCAGCACGAACCCGGACGTTTTCCGGCCCATAGATCTGCTCGAGCGAGCCAAGCTCGGATTCACCGACGCTCAACTCGCCTTGAAGTTTTGCTGCGGAGTCGACCATTGCACGGGTCTGCTCCTTGATGTCGAGCGTTGTATTCGTGCTTGAAAACTCACTCAGTGCCTTCTGCGCGGATTCCAGATCCTTTTGCACGGTTACAAGTCGCTGCTCGATAAACAAGCGCTCACGGCGGGCCGATGACGTGTTGGAGGTGACGACGAGCTTGTTGAGTTCATCGACATAGCCCTGAGCTATATCCCGTGCGCGAACGGGGTCGCTGTCCGTCACTGTGATGGAGATGACACCGCTCTTCTTGTCTTCTGCGACGACGGTTCGCTCACCGAGACGTTTCACTGTGTCGACGCGATAGCGCTTGTGATAGAGGTGCTGAAGGTCGAATCGATCGATGAGTTGGTCCGCAATCGTGCGGCTGTGCAGCAGATCAAGAAAAAGCACACCCGTGCTTCGACCACCCAGCAAGCTGCCGGCAAGGCCGCCGAGAGAGCCCATCGACTCGCCAGCACGGCCAAGAACTGCGGCCAGCATCGCCGAGTTGCCTCCGCTCTCTGGAGGCATCAACCGTGCAGTTGATTCGTACCGCTTGGGAAGCAGGAAGGCCGCGGCAACACCAACGATCATTGCCATGCCCGTTACGCGCGCGAGGAAAACACGGTGATCCCATAACAGGTTCGCGTTCGCCAGCCAGTTGGGCGTTGGCTCGGCGTCGTGCGTGATGGGATCGGAGGAGGTCATGTTTGCTTAGAAGAGTCCCGCGAGTGCTGCTGTGATCGCTATGGAAGAGGTGATCTGCGCGACCGTGAGTAGATTGCGCCAAGCCAGAGAACCGCCAATGATCTTCTGCGGAACCACGATGACATCTCCCGGCTCAAGCTTGGTGGAGAGCACCGAACTCGAGAAAGTGCCTCCCGAACGACGCCCGACGACTGAACCATTCGCGTGGACGACGAAGATCTCTTTGTTATTCGCTACGTCGTTGCTTCCGCCCGCATGCTTCAGGTACCAGCCCGCGGTCTGGTTCGGAACGTAAGTGATCGCTGACGGGTTGTAGACCTGGCCGGAAACGAGGACAAACCCCGGGCGCTTGGGAATGGAGAGAACGTCACCCTTGCGTAGTTCAATGTCCGCGTCGGTGTTAGCCCAGGAGTCGATGTCGGAAGTGATGTGAATAACAAGGCGTCCGCTTGCTGGCTGGTTGCGCAGCTTCTCCAGGACTTCATTCTGTTGCTGTGTGGCAGCTTGCAGCAACGTGGCTTCGTCCTGACCAGAGAGATTGGGCGCGAGTCGCGCGGAGGCGGAGGTCGTTTCGATTTCGCGGATCAGCTCTTCGCGGCTCTTTTCCTCTAACTCCTTTACCTGCGTGCGAACAAGCACAGCACCGTTGGCGTAGGCCGTGCCTCGCAGTCCACCCGCACGGCGCAGAACGGAACTCAGACGCTCGCCTTCCTGCAGACCGTAACTTCCGGGGTATGTTACCTCGCCGTCGATGACGACGGACGAGCCAATATCGTTCCAGCCGGAGATTTGATGGATCGTGAGAATGTCTCCAGGTTTTAGCTCAGTGTCTGCAGCGGCGCTTTGCATGGCCTCGGCGATGGGAATGGCACTGCGACGCGAGATCACCTTGCTGTTGTCCTGGACGATATAGCTGGTGAGATCCGCCGACTCGAGTAGTGCGTCGCGCTTGAAGCTGCCGGCCATGCGAACAAGCTGAGATGCGGTCATACCGCGCGACAGGGGATAGACCCCAGGCCGCAAGACTTCGCCACGGATCGTAACCTGCGGCGCATCGACTTCGTAACGGCCATTGATACGGATGGTGTCAAAAGGTTGAAGCGTCAGCTGCGCGTTTCCGATGAGAACGTCGGCAACGTTGAATTGCGAGGTTTCTGCGTGAAGATCAGGTGGAACTAGGCGAATGATGTCGCCTGTAGCAGCTGGCTCGGGAAGGAGGTCGTTGTAACTGCGCAGCACATCGCTGAGCTGTAACCCGTCGCGATAGGGGACCTTTCCCGGACGCGCGACGTGCCCTTCAACATAGACGACACGCTCGCTGTAAGGGAGGATCGAGCCAAGATGAATGCGGTCCCCGTCGCGCACCTGAAAGGTAGTCAGGCTTGCAGAGGTAACAGGGGCGGGGAGCGTAACGGTCTCGCGTTGATGGTTGACCTGAATGCGGTCGATCGTGATGTGATCCAACGCCGCGGCGACGGTTACACCGCCCGCGTCATCGAGTAAAGCCGAAAGCGACTCCTCACCCTTGAGTTCGTAAATTGCGGGACGCTTGACGGCGCCCGAAACCCCGATCTGTGGACCTGCGGACGGGATGAGGAGCGTGTCGCCGGAAGCGAGCCGGCCGCTGTTCGTGTTGTGACCGCGTAGAAGAAAGTCATACAAGTCGACTTCGCCAAGAAGTTGATCGCCACGATAGTGCTTCACAATTCGCAGGGAGCCAACACTGGTTGGTCCACCCGCGGCATAGAGTGCATTGAGTGGCGTTGAGAGCGCGTTGAGGTCGTAAGCCCCGGGCCTCTGCACATCGCCGACCACGTATACGCGGATTGTGCGCAGCTTTCCAAGAGTGATGGCAATCTGCGCGTTGCGATACTGCTTTTGCAGCGCTCCGGCAATGAGCGTTTGTGCTTGCCCCAGCGATAGACCGGAGATTACAAGCGTGCCTGCCTCCGGCAGGACAATCTTGCCCTCGCGATCCACCGTTCGTGAGAAGGTCTGGGATACGCCGCCCCAAAGATTGATAACGAGGCTGTCACCGGAACCCAAAATGTAGTCAGGGCCAACGGGAACATCGAGCGTATCGTGCGAAGCGTTGGCGTTTTCATCACGCGAGATGAAAACGTCGGAGCCGAAACGCCTAAGCTTGGTGTTGTCGGGCGAGAGTTGCGTATATAGATCGCGGAGTGAAAGCAGGTTGTACGGCGCAGGACGATGAATGACGTCCGGCGAATCGTGCCTCTCGGCCGTGTCAGGATTCGGCTCGCGCGCCGATAGAGGTTTACGCGGCTTGCGGGTTTGCAGTGCTGACGGTTTCGTTTCCGTCGCGCTCAAGAGGCTGACCGGGTCTGCATCGAGGCCAGCTAAAGCACTCTGACTGCGGAGAGGATCGATCCTGGGATCGCTGGTGGCCGAGTGGGACCTTGCATCCCGCTCGCGGGCATCATCATCAGCGCGATGCAGATCGGACGCCGAAACGTAGCCACGCGCCTGGAGCCAGGTCGTGATACCGGCCCGGGTGTTAGGGCTGGTTGCGATGAGGCGATACAGTTGTTCGTCGGTAATGCTGTCCGCCTGGATGGACGTTCCGGATTGCTGCAGCAGATCGGCAACCAGCGATTTCAGATCGACTACCAGCTCAGGATGCTGCTGGAGTAGATCGTTGATCTGCGCAGAGGTGAGCGATGTCGAGTCGACGGGCGCAGATGCCATACTGCTCGCAGCGGTACTGGCGGCTACAGGCGCGGCGGGTGAGGCTGGAGGAGTGGACGTCTGCGCGTAGGACACGACACTGACACTGCAAAGCGTGCAGGCAAGCGTGAAGCGAATTTTCTGGCGCAACTTCATTCGGGGACAACTCTTCCTGAGCTCGGTCTGGGAACAACTGGCGGATGCGGGAGCGCCAGACCGCGACGCCACTGCGTCCACTCGTAGAGGTAGCGAGCTCCTTCTACTACGTGGAAGCGAAGACGAAACAAGTCGTAACGGAGCTGCAGCGCTTCACTGCGGCGTATCTGATGCCAGCCCTCGCTACGCCTGATCGGTAACAGGCGAGGAGCGCGATGCAGCGGCAGGAGAGCCTTGCGCCGGCTCTTCTGCCAGGCTCCGCCATCCTCTTCAAGCTGCTCCTTGAGCAGAAGACCAAGCTTTGTTCCGGGAGAGTCAGCCAGCAGAGCACGAACGCCGTAGAGTTCGACCCATCGGGAGATTTCTCCGCTCCTGTGGGTAGACAAAGCTTGACTGAGCACGGCAGGTATTTCGATGGCCAGGAGCTCTTCGGCAAGTTGGCATACGGCGCCGAGAGCGAGAGTACTCTCACGATCCAGGGAGATAACTTCGCAAACGTTCTTCCAGAAAGCTGCATCGTTCGCGCGCGCCTGCATGTGGTTGTTGAACTCCAGTAGCCATGCGACTCGCGTGTTGGCGCCGCAGAGGTGACCGAAGAGGTGCGTGGCCTGGTTGACGAACTGGTCGACCGGAGAGAGTGCGGAAAATGAGAAGCCGCGCATCGACATGATCCGCGTGCGATCCAAACGCGGGTCCCGAGTTGGCGCGCTTTCACCGTCGACGCTGAAGTGCACCTCGACGCTGAATTGCCGCTTGGATCGATAGAGGTCAGCAATATCCGCGATGGTCTCAGAGGGAGTCTTGAACTCGAGGACGGTCGGCCCCCGGCCGCGCAACTCGTACCCGCGCCGCTCAAGAAGATTGCGGCAAAGATCGAGGCTTCGTCCATCGACGAGGAAGTCGAAGTCGAGCTGGCAGCGTAGTTCGGGGTTCGGGCAGGAGTCTGGTGAGAGTGTGAAGCCCTTCAGATTGCAGGAGGAAATGGCGGCTTCCGTGAAGAGGTTATTGAGTTCCACGAACTCGGCGAACATGGTGTCGACACGGTGGTGGCTATCGGCCAGATTCCGGCGGAGTCGCCCCAATACCGGCTGAGGTACGGCGTCGGTAATGCCCAGGACTTCGATGCGATGAAGCAGGTACAGTGCCGTCCCGCTCACGTCGAGCCAGTGGTAACTGCGCACCCACTGCTTTTGCTTGAGACAGAAGAGCGCAGCGCGTGCAGCGTAGGGATCGGAACTACGGAAGACGGCGATCACTGCATCGACTACGGCGCGGTCGGCTGGGTGTCTCCACTTCATGTAGTGCTCCTTTCCCGTATCAGTGCGTGTACATCTCGGGTTCGCCAACGCTGCCGGCGAGCGGGAGATGCCGAAGATAAAGAACGATTGACCAGATTTCGTCGTCGCTGAGAGTGCCCTTGGAGGCCGGCATGCCTGATGGCCAGATGCCGTTATCGATCACCCACTTGAGCTGGCCGTCGGTGTACTGCTGCACTTCAGGCGAAGTGAGAGGCGGCAGCGGCGGTGACATGTTGTCCGCGAAAGGGACGCCAGTGTTCTGACCGTCACGACCATGGCAGGCGACGCAATAGTGTCCGAATGCTTCCTTGCCATCGGTAAGGCTGTGGGGCGTTATCGCAAGCGGATTCTTCGCGCTCTTGTTGCGCACAGTGATGTGGTGCTTGACGAAGGTGACGGTCTTGCGCTCAACGGCGTTGGGCCGGCTCACCTTGCAGCCGCAAGGGACGAGTGCAATAGTAAGGACCGAAAGTATGAGCGCGCGGCGCATGGACTACTCCGTCACATGGAGGGTGAGCCGCATCGATCCGTGGCCTGATCCGCAGAACACAGAGCATTGGCCAGTGAAGGTTCCAACCTTATCCGGAGTGAACGTAACTTCGCTGGTGTGCCCCTTCTTGGCGCTGATGTTGACGTTCAGCTCCTTGAACTTCAGGCCGTGGTCCGCATCCTGGCTGGTGAGCGCGAGCGTGATGGGCACGCCTTTCTTGACGGTCACGTCGCCCGGTGAGAATTCGAAGCGCTTGGCTACTACCGCGATGCGATGGGACGCGTCCTGCGCAGAACCGCTTCGGGGCAGCAGAAAGGCAGAGCTCACAGTAGCAAAAGCAAGCAAGGCGAGGAGAAAAGTTTTCATGAATCAGGCTCCGGGATTGACGGCAACTAGGGATTGAGGAAACGTAGGATGTCTTGCTCGTCCTGTGCGGACAAGTTTGCCCGAACCCGCATATGGCGGACGACGGTTCCGGTGATGCGTGGGTTCAGTGATTCCGGTGGCTGATGGCAGCGGCTGCAGTTGGCGTTGAACGCTCGCTCTCCACGATCAACGGCAGGCTGCGCAGGCGGAGCTGGCTTGGGAGTCTTCGCGGGAACTGGCGCACTGCCCTGCTGAGTTGAACGCGCATGTGCGAGAGGCAAGGATGCGGTAAGAAGCAACGCGGCTGCGGTTATGTAGAGAGAGGTCTTCATTTCTTCCTCCCGGGCCAGGCTGGAAAGATGTAGCGATAGTTGAGCGACAACGCCCACAGGTTGGCATCTTTCCCTTGAGCGAAGCGTCGCGAGTAGCTGGTGTTGAGGCGAACCTCGTTGGGAAAGTGATAGTCGAGGCCAAGGTCTGCGATCTTCGTGTCGACCGAAGGAAGTCCATCACCCGAGAATGTGCGGTTGCGAAAAGCCTGCTGCATGCGGAAGAGCGGCTCGACGCGCCCGAGAATGCTGCTCGGACCACCGAGTTGCGAGAGGCGGTAGGACGCCTCCATCCAATAGCCTTGCGAACCTGGAGTGTGGGCGTACTCGGAGCGGATCTGCAACGGCGAGCGATAAGGAAGCCAATAGAAGTGGGCGCCGAAGGAGTTGTAGTTGGTTCCCTGCAGACGCCGCGCAAAGGAAGTACCGATTTCGATCCGCTTGTTGGGAAAGAATATGTCGATGCGGTCTCCGGCTGCGCGCGTGCCGTTGAGCGAGAAGCGGTCCTGGCGCTTGGAGAACCAGCCGATGTAGTTGATCTCCACGTGGTCGTTGTTGTAGATGTTGCCGCGCAACTGCGCGCCGACGGCGCCACCACTATCACGCGTTCCGACAGCCGCAACCAGTGGAGCTGCAAGAAAGTTCTGCTGCCAAAGCTGCGACAGGCGCTCGTTGTAGGTGTTGAAAGGAACCAGAGACTGACCGACAACGAGGGTCATCCGGCGGCTCATGATGTAGTCGAACTGAGCGATCTGCGTCGCTTTGATGAATGTCCCCTTGTAGGGGCCCGTGCGATTGTTCTGAACGAAGAACTCGTCGAGGTTGAAGCGGCCTTCGACCAGCACGTGCGGACCGATCGGCCAGGCGAAGACCGGTGCGGCGATGTCAGAGAACGAGGTGACGCCGGCGTTGGTCGAACTCACCATGCCGACCGAACCAGTAATAATGGGCACGTTCTGCGCACGCGCTTGAAAAGCGCACAGGATCAGAACGACTGTAGCTGCAAAGGACCGGAATGGAGGACGCTTCGGCATAGGACTGTATGTTCCAGTCCCAACGTACGGAAGCACCGCCGCGGAGGTGTCAGCGGCATGTCAGGAAAATGTCATCGCATTGTCGAAGGGCGATATCAGATCGAAAACGCGTTGCTTCTTCAGCGGCTCGAGAAAGCGTGCGATGCATGCAGCGTTGCGACGAACTGTACAGCTACAGTGTTGTCGTTCGCGGGGGACCCGCTCGTGTAGTGCGTCAACTCGTAGTCGATCTTGAGCAGTTCGAAGCGTCCCGGCCGCCAACCGCATGCCAGTTCCATTACCGCGGTATTGCCTGCACGACTGGTGCTGTAGTAGCCCCCGCGGCCTGCCACATACCATCGCGCATTCAGCGCACGCTTTACTTCCACGTAGCCCGCGTCCTCGTAGAACACGGGAATGTGAGCGTAGGGCATCAGGAAGCGCTGAAACTCCCCTTGCAAGTTCCAATGCCCGTGGGCCCACTGCGCATCGGCGCCAAGGGCGTGTGCCGGTAGAGTATTTGGGTTCGCTTCGCCCGGAAAGAAGTACTTATAGTGGCGGTCAAGATAGGGTCCGCGATAGCCAGATACTCCGATGCGCAGCCCCTGGCGGATGGTGTATCCGCCTCCACCAGCCCAGTTGCCGTACTCATCAGCGGCGAACAAGCTGCGGGGGTTCAAAGGAGACGAATTGGCGAACTGGACCCTGCCATCCCACTTGCCTCGAGTGGCATCAAGCTGCACAGCGGCGAGTCCCATGATCGATACGGGAGCATAATAATAGCCGTAAGCGGGAGGGAGATCGACAAGCGCGTTCTCCGCGTCATCATAGCGCAGGAGAAAGGAGCCAAAGGCGGACGACATGATTCCGGCTCTTGCCAGAATCGAGCCCTTCTCCGAGACCCTCGCGTAGTTCAACGTGCCCTGCAGCAAATTGCCCTTCACTCCGTATCCGGGGGTCGTAAAGCTCGAGAAAAAGTAGGGGTGCGAGTACAACTGGTACGCGCCGGATACGGTCCAGTTGTCGCTCAACTTCACCGTGGGATACGTCACAGACCGAAACCCCGGTTGCAAAGGAGATCTATCGACGCCAGGCTCTGTGAATTCTGTGGAACCCGCGGCCTGGCTGCTGATCGTCTCCCGGACATCCACTCCCGAGGTTGCCTCCTGGGCATATGAGGCCGTGCTGACCGACAGGCCAAGCAATAGAACCGACGATGCAAGTGTCAGTCGCATATGATTCCCGCCGTCTCGCCCACAGGAACATTCTGTCCCGGCGACGCGGGCTTGCCCATAACGAGATCCCGCGGCAACTGCGTAAACTCGCCGACGATGGTTGGATCGAACTGCGTTCCTGCGAACTCCTGAAGAATCTCGATAGCTCCGATAAGAGCGGTTCGTTGTCATCGCGTCATAAGCATCGGCTACATGAACAATCCGCGCATCTACCTCGGTCTCTTCGCCGGATTGCCCCTTGGGATAACCAGTTCCGTCCCAGTTTTCGTGATGCAACTCCACTGCTGCCAGATACGGCGATAAGCCCTGGACGCCTTCGAGAATGCGGCGGCCGATGACCGGGTGTTGTTTGACGAGCGCGAATTCTTCTTCGGTCAGCTTCCCGGGCTTCTGCAACACGCTGTCGGCGACTCCGATCTTGCCGATGTCATGCAACAGGGCGCCGATCCGGACTCGTTCTACGTGATCGGGATTCAATCCCATCGCAGCGGCTGTTGCGCTGGAGAGTTCACTGACCCGCTTGCTGTGGCCGGCAGTGTACTGATCTCGCGCATCGAGCGCGCTCGCCAGGGATCCCACAAACTCGACGTAAGCATCCTGCAGATCTTCGCGCGCCTCTCGCACAGACACCGCCGCACGGCTATAGCTGTCCAGCAACTCGCGGATTTCGACGGTTGATGCGGACTGATCGCCAACTTCGGGAAGCACGCCATCAGCAGTGTTGCGCAAATGCTCCACGACAGCCGCCAGCGGTCTCACGATGGAACGCGAAGAAGCCAGGCTGCACAGAAGCGCAACCAGTAAAGAACCTAAACCGACGGTGACGAAAAGTTCGTGCAGGACGGTTTGCACCGGAGCGATGGCCGCATCCGCGTTCTGCAGACTGCGCAAGGCGTACGAGCTTCCGACCGCATCGCTCGGCATCGGAAGTGAGATCCAGTTGGCTCCCTGCATGCGGAAGTCGCACTCGGCACCAGACTTGCACTGAGCCAGTGCCGCGGTCATGGCGTCGAAGGAAAGATCTGGAAGGTTCGAGTCGATCACGTGCCCATTGTGGGTCAGCACAACCGGCGTTGTGAATTCGGAGAATTCGAAATCGGCGCCAACGGAGAGGCTTCCGAGATTCTCATCGTTCTGATCCATGGCAAGGGAGGCGACCTGCACGGCGCGACCATTCACCAGCAACAGTCCCTGCTTTACGGGAGAGAAGTGCGACAGATCCAGGGGCACTAGCTCACCCGGCTGTCCGTTGGCTTGCCCTGGCCCACGCACGACGCCCGCCATAGGCACTCCGCTTGGAGATGAGACCAGCAGGAAGTCAAAGCCCATGTGCTCGCCCAGTTCCCGCAACTGGTCTTCCACCGTGCGCCGAGCGCCATCGTTGCCGGGAGCGGCAATCAGGAGTTGCATTCCGCCTTTAAGAGCGGCGTTTTCTCCGACGACTTTCAGAAAGCGGCTGCTCTCCAGATCGTTCTTGGCATGCAGCCTGGCGATCGCCATTTGGGTACCCCGCAGCGATGTCCGCAAACCATCACATACGATCGACTCGACGTAACGCTGAATCATCCAGAAACCCGCAGTCAGCAGCAGGGCAAACGGAACGAAGCAGAATAGAAACGTGCGAGTGCGAAAGCGAATGGTCATTTCGCACCCATTCCGGGCATGGCGCTCATGTCCGCCTCAGGTTTTGGCCCATCGGCAGACAGTGGAATAAAGAAGCTCACCACCGCGCCGTGTCCCGCCTCTACGGTCAAAGGCTTGCGGAAGAAGCCAGCCGCCTTGTGCCACGCGACGACGGTGTAATGTCCCGGTGGTACGTCTGGAATTCGAAAATGTCCGGTAGCATCGGGGCGAACGTAGTAGCGATTGGGCGTAACGAACACGGTAGCTTCCATGTTCGGGTGCAGGTGACAGTAGACATAAACTACGCCCGGCTTGGGAAACTCAACGTTGCGCGTGGCACCCTTGTCATAGCTTCCAAGGTCAAACGTCTTCGGTTTCGACAGCGAAAAGATATTGTGGAAGATTGGATCCATGTTCGGGAACGAAATGCTCGTGCCCGCAGGGACGACAAGAAGATCTGGGGTAAAGCGACGGTTGATTTGCCGCATTTGCAACCCGGTCGGCCTTGGTGCCGGTTCCTTATTTGGATCGGGTCCTTCGAGGTAAACAACCACCCGAGACCGCTCGTATGCAATCGGATCCTGCTGCTCATCTTTGCCAAGTTCGACCACAGTTCCGCGCTGGTAGATGGAGACTGGCGCGGTAACGCTGCGCTTGGTGAGCTTCTTTTTGATGAGAATCGTGCCAGAGATGTCCTGGGACGTAGAGACTGCACATGCAGGTGTCCCGGGGCAGACAGGAGAGGCGTCGGATTGGGCATTCGCCTGGAAGGCTCCGAAGCAAATAGCAGCGGTCAGGACGACGGGGCCGAAAGCGGCTCGTTGCAGGGTGGTCATTGGTGCCTCACATCAGGCAGGAACATCAGGTTCCTAAACTCTAGCGACCCGATTCGTTCGGTAACATACCACCGACGGGGCACTCGATAACGCTTATCGAGCGCAATAATCCGCCATTTTCACGATCGCCTCAGTGCCCTTGTTATCAATGTGTTCGCCAGCTCTATGAAACGTATTACCTCTTCTCCACCCTAGAGGCTCTGGCCGCTTCGTGATGTTCGTCACTGCTCTTGATCGGCGCCGCGATCAGACTGAAGAGAGATCGTGGAGGTATTCCATGAGCGAATTGTCAGACACGAATGACGCTTCTGTACTCAGTACCCTCAAGACGTTGCTCGTGCCATACGACTTCTTCGAAGCGTCAGATGCGGCACTAAGCTGGGCAATCGAAATCGCCGAAGTCTTTGACTCTAAGATCATCGTCCTCTGCATCGAAAATCCGAACCGGCTTGGGGATCGCATGGAGGGTGACCCGAAAAGCGCTCAGGCCCGCAGAGACGCGCAGGAGTCCCTGCAAGGTCTCCAGCGGCGTTTGGAGCACGCGGACGTTCGTTGCGATGTAATTCAGAGAACGGGCGTCACCGGAGACATCCTTGTCCAGGAAGTGTCCGATCAGCGGGCGGACCTGGTCTTGATGGGGGCCTACGGAAGCAGACGGCTTGATCCGCCACGACTCGGTTCCACCGCCGATGCCATGATTCGAGCGATGGCCTGTGGCGTCTTCGTAATTGGCCCTGAGTCAGCCGCTCACCCGCCACACTTCGATGCACTTCGACGGATTCTTTATCTGAAGATCAGCGATCAAGCGACTCCGAGATTGCCACTATTAGAGGAAATTGCCGAAAAGAGCCGGGCCGTGATTGAAATCGAGTGCCTCGTCAGAGGAGGCTTCAACTGCGATCCATCCCGTCATCAAAAACTACAGACGGACTGCGAACGGCTGGCGATGTCGCTTCGCGCTCAACACTTTCCAGTGTGCTGGAACCTTCAGTACGGAGGCGAAGACACCCTCCTTCCGTCAATCTCCCGATTGGACTTGGCCGACCTGACCGTTATTGACGCAGCTGACCCGACTCCGAAGACAAGAAGAACACTGAATCTGGTGATACAAAATTCTCGTTGCCCCGTTCTTGTTTTGCCTCGCGAGCAACTGAGAGCCGTTCCTGCGCAACCCGAAGCGCTCGCCGCAGTGACGTAGATCACGGATAGTGCCTCGCCAATCCGCCTAATCTCATTACGTCAGGGCTCACCAACGCCACTCGGGAGGATGCCCCTCATGTCTACAGTCGAAGCCATTGTTCCGTCCGAAGATTCCCTCAACCTCGAGACCAGTGAGATCCTCCTGCAACGAATTATCGTTGCGACCGACTTTTCTGACTGCTCAACGCGTGCGCTGAAAGAAGCCATCGCCATTGGCCGCGAATTCCATGCGGAGATCCTTCTTGTTCATGCCGCCTCGCCAGCGATCTATGGCATTACTGCGGACCCGATCCCAGCCGCATCTCTCGAGGCGGAGCTCGACGGGGCTCGTGCGCAAATGGTCGCGTTCATTCACGCCGAACCAGACCTTCGAGAATTGACCCACCGTGAGTTCGTCGAATTGGCCGGTGCGGCCGACCTCGTCCGACGCGTCGCACGCGAGTATGGCGCCGATCTCGTCGTCGCCGGCTCTCATAGTTTCGGCGGCCTGGAACGCCTCGCTTTAGGGTCAGTCGCCGAGTCCATCCTCACCGTCGTTCCCTGTCCGGTTATGATCGTGGGCCCGTCCTGCAGATACGCGAGTCATCCCTTCCGCTCAATTCTCCTGGCAACGGATCTCGAGACTACCGGTCTGCGTGCAGCGCAGTTTGCGACTTCCCTGGCGGAGCGCTTTCACACGAAGTTGACACTGCTGCACGTTTTGGAGAAGCACCCGAAAAGATCTGCGGTACAACCGGAACTCGCCGAAGACAATGCGCGGCTTGAGCTGGCTCGATTATTACCATCGGATCTTCCAACCTATACCTCCGCAACGCTTCGGATCGAACAGGGAAAGCCCGGAGAGTTGGTTCCCGCGATAGCGGCTTCCCTCTGTGCCAGTTTGATTGTGACCGGCTTTGGTGATCGTTCCTCGTTCAGCGATCATGCCCCGTGGTCAACGCTGTCCCAGATAATCCGTGACGCACCTTGTCCGGTCCTAAGCGTCCGACGGCACTTCATCTAGCGGCATCTGCCGCTGTATCGAAGGGTCCAATGCGCAACCTTCTCGCTGTTGAAGATTCGATAGATTTCCACGAAGTCGGGGCAGCCCTATTTCGTGGGCTCGGGGTCGATGTTGTCCGCTTCTCAGATTCACTGGCAGCATCACGTTTTTTGCGGACACGAAGCACGGCTGTCATTGTCACCGACTATGAGATGCCGTAGATCGATGGCCTCTTTTTAGCATCCGCGCTCGCGCTTGCGAGTTTTGCGGACCGATCATTCTGTCGACGGCGTCGCACCGGATTCCCAGAGGGGCACTCGACATCTTAGACGCCATCGTCGAAAAATCGACCCGCCCACAACATCTTGATCTTGTCAGCGCAGTCCTATCGGCTCTGTCTACAATCTGTTCGCCCGGGCAGGAGAACTTGTGCCCAGCGCCTGCCCGAAAGAAGAATCTCACTCTGAATCAAGTGCCGCGTTGGGAGCCTCTCGGGGTGAAATGCTTTCACCGGGGGTCTGTCAGCAGTCATGGATCATGAAAAGATGGTCTGGCGGTGGGGCAGTCCGATCCGAACTCGTCTCCGATTGCATTCGCTGCGAACCGGGAAATTAGCCGCAAATTTGCGCGAGAAGCCTAATCTATCGACCGTTGGATAGCTCGCAAAGCATTTGCTTGCAAACACTTACAGGTGTACCGGCAGCCCGGCGCTCAGTTCGAAAGAAGGAATTAGTTTTCGCGATCAGGGAATCCAGCTTCGCTGCTCATCAGTGTTTATTCGGCTCTGGTTGTCCCGATCTCACACCGTTCAGGCTTTCGACCTCCATCCGAAAATTCGTTCCACTGCGCCCACAAGAGGTCCAATCGGGAGTCTTTGGCACGCATGCTTCGGTCGCTCTTATCGCCTTTGAAAACCGATACCGGTACGTACCGGTGGAAGAAAACCGACACACCCGGTATCCTCAGTTGGGGCCTTAACTGATCTCCGCAGATCGCCTGAAATCGACCAAGATTGGGATCCATTCCACCGGGTTGCACAAAGCAGCTCTTCCAGAATCCACTGTCATGACCTTTGCGAACCAAAACTCGACTGGCGCCAGCATGGCGCATGAAGCCTATCTTCATATCCGTGAGAGGATTCTCCGCGGACAGATTCCGATGGGCGGTGCGATTTCGCGCCGCAGGCTGGCGAGCGAACTGGAGATGAGCTTCGTTCCCGTCAGCGAAGCAGTACAGCGTCTTGAAAATGAAGGCCTTGTTGAAAGCAGGCCGCGCGTTGGAACACGCGTCCGTATTCCAACCCCAAACGACATCCGGGACCGTTACATCATTCGTGAGGCTTTGGAGACAATGGCAGCACGGCTGTTTTGCGAACGAGCCAGTCAATCCGAACGCAAAGCACTGAAGGACATGGCGCGGCGCCTGGACAAGGAAGCAGCAGAGCTGTCAGGCGAGGCCGCCGCCCAATATGCATTTCAGTCATTCCACCTTCAGTTCCACATGCAGATCGCACACATTGCGGGCAGCTCACTTCTGACTGAGATGCTGGAGAAAAATCAGCTCTTGGTCTTCAACTGGTTATTCGATATCAACGCGCAGACGCCGATGCCCAACGACCGGCACTCGGAACTGGCGGAGATTCTCACCGGTTCCGATCCGGACGCCGCCAGCATGGCCATGGGAGGCCACATTCGGTTTGGCATGGGAGAGATCCAAGAGGCCATCGCAAGACGCTTCAGCGCAAGCCTGCCGCCGATCGGCCGCTTTGCCAGAACGCCTCCTGCTCTCGTGCCCGAATCGATGAAAGCTGCGAAGCGCACGACCGCGCGAACTCGGGCCATCAGGTCCACATCGAAGCTGTAGCAATGTCTGGAGGCTCTCCGTCGGTGCCTGCTGCTAACCTCGGTGCCCGCCCTTCGGCGAAGTCAAACGGCGCTCCTCCCCAGCACCAGAACATCGACTAGCTCGAGTGCTCTTTTTTCCGTGGACCATCGCAGCAGGAGCAGATCGGCGGGAGCCCCCTCGCACAGCAACCCTTCACGATCTCGCAGGAAGCCGCAGGGGTTCACCGTCGCCATGCGGACTGCGTCCCTTAGCGTACAGCCCTGCAAACCGGCGACATGGGCCACGGCATCCTTCAATGCGATTCCCGATCCGGCCAGGAGCCCGGTATCGCCCATCCGTATTGAACCGTCCAGGCCAACTTCGACGTCCTGTCCGATCACGGAATGATAGCGGCCCGGTGCGCTGCCAGCGAGGCTGACGGAATCCGATACGAGAAGAACCCTGTCTAACCCTTTTGCGCGGATGGCGACCCGCAAGACTTCATCCGGGATATGCACGCCATCGGCAATCAGAGTTGCTGTCAAACGATCGTCCGCGAGTTGTGACCACAATGGATTGGGATGGCGCGGCAGCTCGGCCGCAATGCCATTCCCAAGATGCGTGCACAGCGTCGCACCGGCGTCGGCCGCTGCTCGGATCTGTTCCGGTGAAGCATGCGTGTGTCCGATGGATACGATCACGCCATCGTCACACAACGCTCGAATAAACTCCGGAGCGTCTTGCCAATGAGGCGAAAGCGTCACCATTTTGATCAGCCCCTCGGCAGCGCGCTGAAGGGCATGGAACTCGACTAGAGAGGGCTCGCGCACATCCGCGCGGGGATGGGCTCCTCGATATCCAGCGAGCGGCGAGATGCAGGGCCCTTCGAGATGGATGCAAGGGACAGCATGGCGCACTTGCGCAAATCGCCTGTGGGCCTCAGCGATGACAGCCAGTCTCGCTGTCATCGCAGCGTGGCTTGCGGTGATGATCGTAGGCAGAAACGTGGTGGATCCGAGGGACGCCAGCTTTTCGACGAGTTGACAAACGGCATCGGAATCGCAAGTGTCGCTGTTGAGGTCAATCCCGCCGTATCCATTCACCTGCAAGTCGACAAAGCCGGGACATATCCAAACGCCATCCTCAATCGCTTGCGTTTCGCGGATCGCCCGAATGGAGGTGTCCTCCACATCAACTTCGATGAAGTCGAGCGATAGAACATCACGGCCGCGATAGGTACGCATCGTGCTCACTGGCTCTCTGGCGCCAGGCCGGAAGCCGAATCACGATCCAGGTATACCGCACAATCGGCACGCTGCGACAGGATGGATGCCGGACAAAACGGATCCACCGGGCCAAGGAACGCTTTGGCGACAGCCTCTCGCTTGAAACTTCCCGGAACGCAGCAGAAGAGTTTGTCGGCACGCAGAAGACGCGGAATTGAAAGCGTGATCGCGTGAGTAGGCACGTCGTCGATCCGGGTGAACAGTTTCTCCTCAACCTGTTGCGCGCGACTCAACGAATCCAGCTCGACGACGTAGACGTCCCTTGTCTCTTCAAAATTCGCGGGCGGATCATTGAACGCAATGTGTCCATTCATCCCGATGCCAAGACAAACGATGTCCAGAGGCGCCTCGGCCAGCAGGGCAGCGTATTCGCCTGCGGAACGCTCTGGCGGGGTAGAAGTGTCAATGAGATTCACCTTACCCAGGGAAACGTGCGAAAAGAATTCTCGGCGCAACCACTCGCCAAACAATTGCTCAGCCGCTCTTTCCAACCCAATATATTCGTCCATGTGGAATGCGTCTACGCGGCTCCAGTCCACATCCTCCGCGCGAGCCAGCGCGTGGAGCATCTCAGCCTGGCTCGGGGCCGCGGCGAACACTATTCGCACCCGCGCCTGCAGTCGTAGCTTCCGCCGAATCTCTTCGGCGATGCTGGATGCGGCGAGTTCCCCCATCGCGCGAGCGCTTTCAGCGATCTGGATGGAAACCCTTCCAATCCCGTTCAAGGTTGGCATCAATACTTCCTTAGACTCCTTTAGCATTTCGCTCCGCTGGACGGCACACACCGGAGCATCGGATCGGCACGAAGGTCGTGGGAAGGCCACAGCGAACCCGAGACCACGTACACGATCAGTGAGACAGCCAGCGGAGCGCCGATCACGAGGATGAAACTTCCAGTCTGCGATTCGATCGTGGCCGGCCATCGCCAATGAATGATGCCGAATGCAATGATTCCTGAAAGCCAGGCAGCAATCGCGGAGACCGCGCCACATCGGCGAAATTGTGGAAGCATGCCGAGAAGCATTGGAACTGAAATGGGGCCGACCAGGGCGCCGTACCACAGCAGAATCAATCCGAGAACACCACCAAGATGGTCAGCGATCATGGCGATGATCATGCTCACGCTGAGAAATACAAAGGTGCAGACGCGGCCAGCAAGAAGCTGCTTCTGTCCTGTTGCCAGGAAATGCTTCGGAATGAACGCGGGCGCTATATCGCGCACGAGAACCGCCGATACCGCATTCGCATCGGATGACGTCATCGCCATGGAATGTGCAAACATGCCGGCCAGAACGAGCCCCACCATTCCAGTGGGGAGATACAGTTGCGCCATCGCTGCATAGCTTTTTGATGGGTCTGCGAGATGCGGCAACAGGAGCGGCGCTGCCCACATGGGGTAGAACAGGACCAGGGGCCACACCAAATAGAGTGCCGCCGAAAGCAGGGCGGACTTGCGGGCGGAAGCTTCGTTCGGTGACGCCATGAATCGCTGGGCCAGGCTCCATGTTCCGCCGTTGTAGGAAAAGAGATTTACCACCAGGTACACCAGGGCGAACGTGACCGTGTACTGCCCATGGAATGGCAGGCGATGGTTCGGCGGCAGACGCATCCAGATTGTCACGATAGCGGTCGTACCGCCGAGGTGATGCAGCACCACGGCACACATCGCGATTCCTGAAATCAGCTGGATGATGAACTGACTCAGGTCGGTGGCCGCGTCCGCCCACAGCCCGCCGGCAACGGAGTAGATCAGCGTGACACCACCGATCAGCAAGACTCCCCAGTAAACGCTCACGTTGGTGAACATCTGGAGCAGCAACGCGGACGCGAACCATTTAGCTCCGACGTCGAAGGTCTTCAGAAGAGAACCGCTGCAGCCGAGGCACAGCTTAGTCCCCGGACCGTACCTCGCCGTAAGGAATTCCAAAGGCGAGATCATGCCCGTCGCGATCCGTAAGCGGACCCAACGCGGTGCAAAAACGCGCGAGCCGATGAGTAGCGCGACGGCAACCGTGCATGCCCACCAGATGTAGAGGCTGAAGCCTTCGGTGTAAGCAATGGCCGCATAACCAACGAACACCGCTGCGCTGTATCCAGACATGTGGTGCGAGATGCCGGAAAGCCACCACGGCATTTTGCCGCCAGCGGTGAAGAAGTCGCTGGCGTTGTGTACGCGTCTTCGGATCGAGATGCCAATGACAAGCATCGCGAGGAAGTACACCGCTACCGTAACCCAGTCACCAACTCTCACAGCGACCTCATTCGGCTGCGGAAGGAATCGATGAATCTTGCGTTGGATTCATCACCGCCGGGCGCGTTACCGCTCTTCCATACGGGAGGCGTGATGCCGCGCTGCAGCAGCTTGGCCGTCGTGCGCAGCGCCAGGCAGTTCAATGCGATGCTATTGGCGAACGTGGAGCTTGCGCCTACCGGTACATCAAGACCAGGCAGCGTCATCAGCGCATCGCCTACCGCGATCTTGGTGTCGATCGCGATGTCTACCAGGTCGTGCAGATTCTGCTTCGTGGGATGTCTCGCCGGATGGTCGGCCCCGGTGCTCGAAGCATGTTTGCGGGAACTAACCCCGATCACGAAGCATCCACGGCACTTTGCTTCCAGGGCCGCGTCGATGAGGGCAGCGTTGATCCCATACGCGTTCACAAGAATCAGCACGTCATTTTTCCCAAGATTCTGGTCCGCGATCACCACTTTGCCATAACCAGGCACACGCTCAATCGCCATCGAACGCAACGCTCCGTTGGACAGGAGTGTTCCTTCGTCGAGGATTGCGGAGATGTGCATCAGACCGCCGGCGCGGAAGAAGAGCTCCTGGCTGGCCAGATTGGAGTGACCTCCCGGCCCAAACACATGCACCATCCGGTCCATGGCGATCTGGTCCGCGAGCCTTTCTGCGGCTTTGTCCAGCGCGTCCGCTTCCTCTTCCGCGATTGAACGCATGAGTGATATGACGCGCTCAAGATACTCGGAGCAAAGCTTGTCTGGATCCAGATCTTGCATGCCATCCCCTTCATTAATGGATACGCTCATTGACTCGCTCCGGTCTGGGCTACGTGGTTCTCGCACGGTCGCGAGAAGGCGGTCTCCAGCAGGCCATGTGCAGTTCCTTCTATGAGTGCGGAAGCGGTTGCCTGCACCTGGGATGCGACGACTTCATATCCGCCGTTTTCTGCTTCCTCGAGGGTTGGGACGTATCCGATGTATCCGTTCACCAGCCCCAGAAGTAACGTACACCGGAATGGAGATCGTTTTCGTATCGCCAAACCTGTGGCTACAAAGACTTCTCCGGGGAAGGTGACTATCGAAGTACCACCGATTCGGATCACAGACACTTCCGCCGGCAACCGAGTGATGCCCTGACGTTCGTGCTCTGCTGCGAAATATTCATCGATGGATGCGTAGAGCAGCGCGCATCGCTTCTCAAGTAGTTCCGCGCTGGGTTCGGAGCCCGGCGCATGCATCTGCTCCGCAAGTTGAGCCTCGGCCGCAGCGCGCTCTCGCACCTGCTGCATCCACGACAAAGGCTCGTAATGTTTTAGGGGCAAAGGCACAGTGCTGGAGTCGCGGCACAACACCGGCTCCTCCGCGACAAGGGATGGAAGGCCGAGCAGCACCTGTCGGCCAAGGGCTTCTCCGACCTCTTGCGCCTTCTCGAAGGTCCGGGAACGGGACTTGGCTCCAACAGCGGTGCTCCAACTCTTATGGCCGATATTCAAGTCGCCCTCCGCGCCATTGAAGAAAAGGACAAGAACGTCCTCGCCCAATTCGCGGCAGATAGTCCGATTCAAATAATGCGGAAAGTCGCCCGTGACTTCGAGCGTGTCCGGCCCCAAGACAGTGGGGTGGCAGGCGTAATTAATAAGGATAGACGTGGGTACACCATCTAAATCCTCGACCAGCAGGACTCCGGCTTCCGGGTCGATCGGTTGGCCGCTCTCACTCCTCCGGTTCACCGCAATTCCCTGCACAGGCACCATCCCTGCGCGAATAAGGCTTGGCTTTCGCTGCTGCCATGCTTCTTGAATGGCCGCGAGAATCTTTCGCTCGAACATCGCCAGATATGCGAGGTTCAGTGACTGATCGGGATTGAAGAAGTGGTTGATCGTGACCGGTCCGCAATGCGTGTGGGTTGAGCAAAGCATGACGTCCATTGGCGAAATGCGAAGAGACTCGCCAACCGCTCGTCTCACGGAATCGGCCAACTCCTGGGAGATTGCAATCACATCCAAGCTGACAAGAACCACCGTCCGGGTCTCGCAGGAAATAACAAGCGCACCTGCGAACAGGTCGTCATGGACGCCGTTCGCGACACCTTTCCGCGCTGCGAAGCCAGCCAGCTCACAGCCTGGCTCGGGGGTGATGACTCTCTTCGCACAGCCCACGAAAAACGGCTTCATTGAATGCTCGCCTCTTCCACCGCGGATTAGCCTACAACCCGGTTATCGAGAACTCCGATAAGGCGGCCGACAGGGATCGATTACTGATATAACAGAAGGTATCAGTTTCGACAAGCAGAAACCGACCGCGCCGGCAAGAACTGCGGCTCACCAGCAACGCCATCTTCTCGCTGAGGACTCGATATGCGCCCGATCGCTTTTGCCTCTCTGCTTTTTTCCCTGTTGACCGTTGCCTGCCGAGCACAGATGCCTTCGCCCGAAATCGACAGGCTAGATCGGCCATTTTCCTACTTTTCACAGCCAACAGACCAGATTGGCGTGGCAGGTTCGCCCTATGCGACAGAAGTCACTCCTGAGGGTTATCTATATACCGGATTTGGCGAATTAATGTTCTTCGTCGGGCCGGACTTGGCGCCGCTAAGCACGAACGACGGTCCGCGCTACAGGACGCTGGAAGACGGTTATGTGCCTATCGAGATGTTCGAAGTCGTACGCGGCGGCGTGCACTACAAATTCGTGATGTTCGCCGCATCGCTGGGAGAACAGCCGCAGGGAGCCGTTGCGAACTTTGTTCGGGTAACCGTTGAGAATCGCGGCACCGAACCGGCGTCCGCCTTCCTTGCGGCTGCCGTCCGATTTGAGACGCCGCAGGTATATGACTCCCCTTATGGCGAAAACCGCTTCAACCGGCCCATGACTCCCAAAGTAGTCAACAGGTACCGCCAAATCGGAGAGAGATTCGATCCGAACTGGACCTATGGCTTTGAAGCAAACGCTTTCGTACGCAACGGCAAGGTGATCTACATGTTTCCTGAGTCGCCAAAGCCCGTGTTGGATGGAACGGTCATCCGCCGTTTCAACTACCTTCCGGACGCCACCACACGGCAGATGGAAGTCACGCCCACCACCCCGGTGGGCGCGGCGAAATTCGCCATCCGCCTGGCACCCGGTGAATCACGAACGCTGGACTTCAAGATGCCTCTCGTCCCCGAAGCGGCCTATTCAGAAACGATGACCAAGCTGAAGGCCGCGGCATTCGACGACTTTCACGCCCAGGTCAGGGAGTACTGGCACAAAGAGATCGCGCGAGGCATGCAGCTCTCGGTCCCGGAAGCGAAGGTCAACGATCTCTTCCGCGCGTGCATGGTGAACGACCTGCTCGCGCTGAACCACATTGATCGAGACTGGGTGCAGACCGTAAACCAGCTGCATTATCACGGGTTCTACCTGCGCGATTCCGCCGACTTTGTACACATGTACGACGTCACGGGGCGGACGGAGCTGGCAGACGATATCCTGCGCTTCGATGTACGGATGCAACAGCCCGACGGAAATTTCCTATCGCAGAAAGGCCAATTCGACGGCTGGGGTCAAACCTTGTGGATTTATGGATTTCACTACAGGTTCACCCACGATCATGGCTTCGCGGAACGAGTGTATCCGTCTGTGCTGCGAGCGGTGGAGTGGTTCGAGAAGGCGACGGCGGCGGATGCGCTCCACGTGATGCCCGCCACGGATGTAAAAGACAATGAGTATGTCCCAGGACACCTCACGGGATACAACTTCCTTGCTCTCGATGGACTCGGCGGAGCGATTGCACTGGCGCGTGGCCTGGGGAAGACCACCGACGCGGAGCGGTTTGAGCGCGACTATAACGAGTTCCGCAAGAATTTCCTCGCTGTGCTGGATAAGCGAGCGGCAGCGAATGGCAACGCCATTCCACCGGCGCTGGACGGCGATAGCGGAGGAGCAGACTGGGGCAATCTTCTGGGCTTGACGCCCGAACCGCAGCTTGATCCGCATGACCCGAAGATTTCTGCGACGCTTGCCCGCTCGCTGTCACATTACGAGGAAGGTATCAGCGTTTACAACCAGCCGGTCGAGGGGCAATTCCTGCATCACTACCTCACGATCAAGAACATGCTGACCGAGGTGGAACGCGGCGATCAGCGGTTGGCCATCGACGCGCTATATGGCGTCACGCTGCACACCAGCGCGACAAATTCCGGGTTTGAGACTTCCATCCGTCCCTGGGGCGACCGCGATTTCGCCGGGAACCTCGCCCCGCACGGATGGTTCGCCGCGGAGTATCGCAACGTGCTCCGCGCGATGCTGGTACGTGAAGAGCATGACGACGAGTTGCACTTGTTGTCGGCCATTTCGCCGGCATGGGTGGGCGAGGGCAAGACGATTGAGTTGACGAATGCGCCGACGATGTTCGGGCAGGTAAACCTCACGCTCCGGTCCACGACGGACGACACCGCTGTCCTTTCGCTTGCGATGCAGCTAACGCAGGCCCCGCGGCGAATCGTTCTTCACCTGCCGTGGTTCATGCAGACGAAGAGCGTCACTGCCGACGGAAAGCAACTCGGGATCACTGGCGACACGGTCGAGATACCGGAGCAGGCGAAAACGATTGCGATCCAATGGAAGCGGCGGCCCGATGTGCCGGCACTGAGCTTTGGCGCGTTCGTCGAAGCGTACAAGACCGCCTACCGCAAGCACTACGCCGAGTATCTGCGGACGGCCACACCGTACGCGCAGTAACGTCTACTGCCCGAAGCTCACCGGAGGAGTCGGATGCTCGGGACGGTACATCCAAAGGTCCGTGCCGCCGCCAAAGAAAATGGTGCCGTCGCGGCCGATAGTGAGTCCGGAAGTCGCCTGGCCGGCTGTACCTTGAATCACCTCGTATCGCTTTTGCGATGGCATCAGGTGCACCAGCGACTTCGCATGGATTGCCCATAACGTGCCGTCGGCGGCGCCCTGCAGGCTCTCAATTGGAATGCCAGGAGACCCTGCAATTTCGAACAAAGACGAAAGCCGGTTCGTCGCGCTGTCGTAGTCCCAAAGCTTGTCCTGGGTCACAAAGTACGCGTGGCCGTTGACCACGGTGATAGCGCGAAAGAGAGCGCTGTCTGGAAATACCTGGTCGAAGACAAGCTTCTTTCTCTCCGGGTTCCATACGAAGAAGTGGACACCGGTGGCGACGGGCTTACTGCCGCCGCCGCCAAATTTATCCGACTGACCGTAAACCAGATGACGGTCTGTAGCGACCGCAGAAATCTCCTCGTCGGGAATGAGGTTGCGATACACCGTGATCTTTTCCGTGTGAGGATCGAAGACCGACAATGCGCCACCGGTGACGCCGTAGTTGGGCTGTGTACCGATGTAAAGTTTGTCGCCAGGGCCAGAATGAATGCCACCGTTCGGCCTGTATTGCTGTCCGGGCATGTGCAGGATCATCCTCGGATTTGAATCGTAATCAGAGCCTTGCTTCCACGGCCGCGACGGATCGAACACGGCCAGTGTGCCTTCGATATAGGAGATCGTGTAGATTTTTCCCTCGAACGGAACGCCGTAATAAATCTCACCGCCGACATCGATCACCTGATCGTACGACCTGAGCAGGTTCGCGGATGGCTCATACGAGAACATCGTCTGGCCGAGTTCCGGACCACCGAAGACGAAACCGTCGGGTGTAGATCGCAACCAAAGCAGATGTTGTCCCAATCCCTGCACCGGGATGGGATGCACTGTGAGCGAGTCCTTCTTCGGATCGAGCAGCAGGTACGACTGCACACGAATACCCAGCAGGCGACCGTCTCGCGTGGGATGCCACGAGTTCACAACATCCTTCGACTGGCTGAAGTACAGATCGGATTTTCCGGACTCGAGATCCAACTTTCGCATCTGTTTGCCGGACTCGAAGACAACATGATCATCATCGACAAGAGCAAAGCCCTTCGCCTCCTCAGCGGCGTCACCGAGGGAGACGGCACGGAGAAATTGCAGGGACCTGACGTCGTAGACAAGCATTTGGTTCGACATGGGCTCGACGATGTACTTACTTGTGAGGATGGGGCTAGGCATGACACCCACGTTCTGGTATTGCTTGGGCGTCAGCGTCGAAAATTTCTTCGTCTTTGGGTCATACGTGAGAGTTCGCGGCTCGCTGGTGCCGATCCGCGCAACGACAATGCCGCCAGGCGTCACTACAAGGTGGCGCAGGTAGTTTTCGTCGCCAGCTTTGCCAAGATCGGTGACCGTGCCGGCAGCTGGGTCGTAACGGACCAAGTGCGCGCCGGGATACGTTCCGTAGTAAATACTGCCATCCGGGGCCTCGGCGACACTACAGATGATGCCTTCGCGTTTGCGGAAGGCCGCATCTGCCTGGGGCAGGTCGATCCATTGCTCGCGGCGGGGATCGAAGCGCATCAGCTTGCCCTCGTTATAGCTGCCCATGTAGAGATCGCCGTTGTGAGCTTCAATGATGCCCCACGATCCAATCCCCGCAGGCATCTTCCACGACTTCGCCTCGCCGGTCTGATAGTCAAGCCGGATTAACTGGCCACCGAGTGTGTTGAACGAGGTGATATAGAAGACCTCGCGACCTAGCTTCTTGTCCATCACGCCGATCGCATTGAAAGGCCACAGATTCCGCGCCATGGGCCCAACTTTCGTCAGCCGTTCTCCCGTCGAGACAGGCGTCAGCTGCGAGACAGGCACGAGCGGATCTTGCGCGATAGACTGCGCCGCCGATCGGTCAGCGGCAAAGCCCATAGCCAGAACGAATGAAAGGGCAATCGGGCGCGTAGCGCGAGCAGCGGAAGCAAGTTTCCTCACGAAGAGTGTCATTCAGTTTCCCTCGATTCGGTCGTGAGCTGGAGTGAAGAAAAGAGCGGAACGCATGGAAGCGTCCCGCTCCGGAGATAAATCGATGCGCAAACTAGAACCGCAGTCTGCCGCCGAGTTGCACCAGACGATTTGGCCCGCTGCCGAGCGTCCCGGTGATGGTACCGAATGTACCAACCGATATGTTTGCACCTGGATTCCCAAAGTTTGGGTGATTCAAGACGTTGAAAGCATCCATCCTCAGCTGCAGGTTGAGTTTTTCGTGGATCGCGAAACTCTTCAGCACACTTACGTCCGAGTAATATTCTCCGGGTCCGATAAGCGAGTTACGCCGCGCCGTCCCGAACGTGAAGGGATCTGGCTTTTTGAAGGCAGCGGGATTCAACCAGTTGGTCAGAGTCTTGTTGGCGGCGTACGGGCTCACACCGGGCACCACGCTCGCCCGTGTCGCGTACCAGCCGACCACTCCTGAGGTGAACGTAGGCGTAAACGGCAGTCCCGAATGCCAGGCGGTCATGGTTGACAACTGCCAGCCGCCTATCAGGCCACCCTTGAGCCCGTGGCCCTTGAAAGGCAGTTTGTAGCTGGCGCTGAGGTAGAAGTTCAAGGCATGCTGGGTGTCGGCATTTCCCCAGTCGTCCTGCGGACGATATGGATTTTCGGGTGTGCCGGAAACAGGGACGTTGTCCATCGACTTGCTCCACGTGAAGCTCGACTGGAGGAAAATTCCGTTGCGAGCCTGCTTGTTCGCGACAACCTGCATCTGATTCGTGAACGCCTTGCCCTTGGTAACGAGCGCGGAAATATCCCCCCACGGCTGGTAGGGCCGCTCTGCCTGCAGCGTCGGCTCTTTGGTCGATGTAGCGCGCTGTGGGTACGGAAGATTTTCGTTGAAACCGTACCATGGAATCTGCGTGCCCCGGTTGCCTAGGTAAGTAAGGCGAAGCCCGATTCTTCCTGGAATGATTTGCTCCACCGTCAGGTTCCACTGCTGGATGCGCGCGTTCTTCAGCTGCCGGTCGACCATGTACGCCGTGGGATTGGCGGTCACCGTTCCCTGCCCCGGGAAAGGGTTCGCTAAGGTGAGTGACGGCGTACTGGAGGACGTGGCAGTAAACGTCTCCGTCAGCGAGAACGGATAGTTGACCGTGGTCAGCTGGTTCGGCCCGATGAAAAAGGGTACGTAGTTGTAATAGATGCCGTAGCCGCCGCGCACAACCGTGGACTGTCCACCGTAAGGCCGGAAAGCAAAGCCGAGGCGGGGGCCGAAGTTCTTCTTGTCGGTGAATAGCATTGTCGATCCCCAGCCGTTGGCCTCGGACGTAACAAAGGGATAGAGCGCGAGTTTCAATGCTGGACTGTTCGCAGCGTCATCCGAAATTTTTCCGTTTACCGAGCGGATGACGTACTTCCCCGTAGCGGGGTCAAAGTTGGTCACGTCTCCATCACGCTGGCGCTCCGTCGTCTGCAGATCGTAACGGAACCCGATGTTGAGAGTCAGACGCGAATTCACCTGCCAGTCATCCTGCACGTAGAGACCATATTGCTCATAGTGGGCTGTGTTCGCTTCGGATGGCGTGGCACGTGTGTCACTGCTGATATAGCCCAGGAGGAAGTCGGCGAAGGCGTTTCCGGTGTAACGGCTACCGGCGGCGGAAGTAAAGGTGCCCAGCGATGCAGCGCCCACACCCGACTTCACTCCCAAAGCGATCAGGTTAATGTCAGCTCCGGTCTTGAAAGTATGTCTGCCATGCTGCCAGGTAAAGTTATCGACGGGCTGTATGAGCGTCGTAAAGTTGTGCCCGGCCCCGCCGTAGTCGCCGATCTTTGTGTATCCGGTGATATTGACCGTGGGAAGACCGCCGATGGGAAGCGGTCCATAGAGAGTGGGAAACAGTTTGGTCGGGTCATAGTCTGTGTTCTGACCCACACGGATGGAGCGGTGGCTGAAGTAGCCGACGCGCGACTCGTTGACCATGGAGTGACCGATAGTCGCCGTGTCTCGAATGAACGCAGATTGCGTATAGTAGCCCGCATTGGCCCAGTTGCCATAGTTCGTCGGAACGCTCTGCGCGACCTGATAGGGGTCGCCGATGGAATAATTCCCTCCAATCGTCAGCTGATTCATCGGCGTGAGTTGGTGATCGAATTTGAGACCGTAGCGCTTGACATCGTACTTGATGCCATCGTTCTGGACCAGATCGTTCGCGGTCCCTGTGACATCAGTTCCCGGCTGGTTGGGCTCCGGATAGAACTTGATCAGAGCCGCGGCCCGCGGGTCGATGGAAGGAAGCTGGTTGTTGGGGAATGGAAGGCCCTTGTTGGTGGGATCCTTCAGGGCTGCGAGTCCAGCGAAGTTTCCCTGGCGCATGGCGTCCGTGGGAACCGACATCGTATTTGTCTTCGATTGCCGTTGCAGGAGATATTCCGCGCTGGCTAGAAAGAAGGTGCGATCCTTCCAGATCGGGCCGTCGAAGATGAAGCCGAACTCATTGCGGTTGTATGGAGGCTTGGCAATGACGCCGACACGCGAGAAATAGTCGCGAGCGGCCATAACGCGATTGCGATTGAACTCATACAGTGAGCCATGGAATCTGTTTGTACCTGACTTTGTCAGGATTGCAATACTCGTTCCCGCGGGAGATTCCGCTTTCGCCAGGTTGGTTTCGACCCTCATTTCCTGGATGACTTCCGTGGAGGGCATGGTGGTGAGATTGGTCGCATAGGAATACGCTCCGCCGCCGTTACCCACATCGTTGAAGGCTCCGCCGTCAACAGTGAAGTAGGCTCCACCCCAGTGCTGGCTGCCGCCTATGTTCGGATTGGACGAGCTTTCTCCCGTGCTTCCAGGTGCGAACATGATAAGGCGGTCGACGGTCCGGCCATTCAGCGGCAGGTCCTCCGCCGACTTCATGTCGATCACGTCCGCGATCGAAGACGTATCGGTCGAGATCTCGGCTGGTGCAGCAGTCACTTCTACAGCAGCCTCGCTGCCAACATCCAGGCGGACGTCGGTACGCTGCGTGGTCGACAGCTGCAGCCGGATGTCCGGCACACGCACCTTCTTGTATCCGTTTGCCGCGATAGTAATTTCATAGTTACCAGGCTGCAGGTTGGGCACGGAGTAGTCGCCGGTTCCACCCGTCTGAGTCGCGGTCATCTGGTTCGTGTCAACATTGCGCACGACGACGGAGGCCCGCGGAACGGTTCCTCCGGAAGCGTCCGTGACAGTCCCAACCAGCGTTCCGGCTACGGTCTGCGCCTGTAAACACGCGGTGGCAAATGCAAAAAGCGAATATACGAAGATCCAGCGAACGAGGCGGTTCATATGGCGTCCTTCCAACTCTCGGGATGAAAATATCGATTCGTGTTGCAGTGCAAAATCCGTGCTGAGTATTTCTTGAGGAAGCCCGGTGCGATGGGCTAGGGGAACTGCCCTTTGACCGTCCCCAATTCAGCTCGCATCGCCGTCACATCCAGCTCGAGAACTCGGCTACCGGACGACCAACGATCTGGGAACAACGCTTGCATCTGTGCTAGAGTTCCCTCGGCTTTGGCGAACAGGGCCTTGGCTTGGTGCTGTCGGCCGTTTGCGAGGTACTGACTAAAGAGCGCTCGCAGTG
>JAZKBC010000021.1:65379-86821 GCA_040388825.1 Acidobacteriota bacterium
CTGCGCGTGATTCGTGCCGTCCCATAGGCGCCCGGGGTAAAGCTCCACGAGACTGCGCAGCGCATCGCGCTTTGCTTTCGTATCCGCGAGATGGAGAATTGACTGACCGATCGAACGGTCGGGATCGTACGCCTTCGAATCCCACAGGTAATCGGCGATCGTCAGCAGCGGGATGCGGTTAGCTTCGTTCTCGTAGCCCATCGAATTGGACATGTACCCGTCCAGCACAGAGCCGAGCGTTGCGTCACGGCCGCGCAGGGGTCCCAGATCGAGCGCCGGCATTTGATCGTTGACGGGATAGTTGTCCCACAGCAGCACGCGATGCTTGATCAATAGCTTGTAACGCGAAGCTTGGGCCGCGCTGATGCTGGGGGATTCGACCTCCGGCCCCGTCCAGAAGATCCACACATCCGGATGAAGCTCCTCCGCCAGCGCCTTTATATACATCATTCCAGGCGTTTCAGTCTGACCACGGCGCGGAGACTTCGTTCTTCTTCCCAGGATGTGCGAGGTCTCAACTTCAGCTTCGCCGGTGCCGGCATACCATGTGGGACAAAAATTCAACTGGGCTTCGGGGTCTTTGCTGCGAAGGCGCTTCAACATCGCGTTGACAAGCGCCGCATGGCCTGCCGCGCTGATCTTGCGGTCAATGTCATCCAGGGAGATGTTGAACCACTTGACTCCCAATCCCTGGGCCCAGGCGTAATGCTGCCACAGGGCGTCAAGATCTTCCGCATTCGCATAATCGAAGGGCCGATCAGACTTGAGATTTGGATTGATGCTCAGACAAAACGAGATTCCATGCTGCTGACAGGAGTGGATCACCTTCTCGAACATTCGACGCCTGTCATCCGGGAGCGGACGGTACCAGAAGTTCATCGGCCTGTCGCTAACCCATGCACCGTGCGGACCCAGATCCCAGAAGGAGCTGTAACAATTCATCAAAAAATTAAGCCGGTACTTCGCCATGATTGGAATTTCAGAGAGGTACTGGTCTGGCGACCAGGCGTAACCTTTGATCCCTCGGATGTTGAACGAAGGACGGGAAGCCACATCCTTCGAACGGAACGGAAGGTCAGCCAATTGCTCAGGGAGTTCGATAGCAAAGGGCCGTAGTGGTGGGCTATCTTCCCCACTGGAAGGTGGAGGCAGATCCCGAAGATCCGTCGATGGAATCAAGCCTTTCGCCCAAGCGAAATTCTTTGAAAGCGCCGTCATTCCGATAGCGGAAATGAGATTTCTTCGATTCATAAGCTATCCCCGCTTTTGCCGTTCGGTGCGGAGAACACTCCTCAGAAGGGGTTTTAGAACACATTTAGTGAACCAGTGCGAACTGCAATTTTCTAGTACATACTGCTATATCAGTATGTACAGGATGAAGTCAATCGTTTTTCGCCCGCGAGGATGTCAGATGCAGTGTTGACTATCAAATCGTCAATCAAAATGGCCACCATCCTGCCTTTGATGGACCCTGCGACTCGCGCAACCGGCACCGGAATTCTTGCGCTGCAGGAAGCCGATCAGCGGTGGACGAAAATTTATCAACGAATTCCTAGCGCTTTAGAGATTTGCAGGAGCCAAGTCGACATGTTTGCATGCAGATTCTTATCAACTTTCCCGGGCGACTTCTCTGCCCATCCTCGAGGAGATGTGCGGGTTTTCGTAAACCAATTCATTCACTTGGCCGGTGCATTTCTCCTGTTCGCCTGCGAGATGTGTCCTGGCATCCATGCTCAGGGACAAGCGACTTCATCCAGCGTGACTCGTTCGCCGTTCGTTCTGGAATCGCGCGCTCAGGTGACTTCGATAGGATCGCGCCTGCGCAGCGTTTCGGCACCCGCCAGCAACTGATGGACGTTCAATGCGATTGAAGACTACGACAGCGAATGGCACTCACAGGTTTTCTACATCACTTCGTTCGTCGTCGATGGAGCAACGGGAAATCCCGGCCAACTAATTGAGCTGGACGTCCTTCACCATCGCGCTCGCGCATGGACGCTGCCCATCGGTCTCGGCTCCTGGGCGCTTCTCAAGGCGCGCGACGGCAACCTGTACATGGGTAGCTACAACGGCGGGACATTACTGTGCTTCGATCCGCGCGCGAAGCAGTTCGTCCCCATTCCGCAACTCTCCACAGAGTTCCGCCACGCTGAGTCGATCATCACCGACATCGCGCAGGCTCCTAACGGCTTCATCTACTACGGCACGTACCCCGGCGGCCATCTTGTTCGCTATGACCCCGACACACGCGTAAGCACGGACCTTGGACAGGTGAGCCAAGATGAGATGTACCTTCGCTGGCTGGCTGTCAGCCCGTCCGGAACAGTGCTCTGCGGGATGGGCCCGCGCCATAGCCGTGTGATCGCCTATGACCCGTCGACGAAATCATTTCACACACTGACGCCTGCGGCGGATCAGACCCCAGGCGCGTTTTCGAAGCCACTCGTGACGGCCAGATTCGTGGTGGAAGCTCAGCACCGTCCTGCCGGGCGGGTGCTTGTCTATGACGCCGCGACCTTCAAGCTTCTGCACGTCTTCAGCGTTCCGCAACGCAATAACGGCTCCGGGAATCAGTCCGCCTTCATTCTTCTGGACCAGCGCCATCTCCTCTACCAGGGCAATGATCAAAGGCTGATGTCCCTGAACCTAGAGGACGGTTCACGCGCCGTAGTCTTTCGTTCTCCCGGGACCGCGGCGAACAACCGTTGGTACCTCGATTCGCGCGGCAACATTCTCGGCCTGTTGGTCCAATCGTATGTTTATCTCAACCCTCGCACGCAGAAGGTCACCTACGCCACCATCCCGCTGGACCACCCCGCGCAGGAGATCCGCTGGCTTTCTGCAGCACCCAACGGAAACATCTACGGAGGGCCTGTCCTGGGGCAGACATTCTTCTCGTTTAATCCTTCCAACCGCAGTCTTCTTTCGTACGATCAGGTGAACGACCGGACCGGAGAAATCTACTACGGCATCGCCCTGAAAGGCCGTATCTACACGATCTCTTATGCGGAGGCCGGCCTGTCTGTCTTCGACCCGAAGAAGGCCTGGCGTCCGGGAGAATCCATCTCCTCCAACCCGCGCGCGATCGCCTATCTTCCCGACGGTCAGTATCGCCCCGAAGGCGGCCTGCACATCGGACCGGGAGGCAACATCTACATCGGCACACAGCCGGACTATGGTCTTCTCGGAGGCGCGCTTACTGTCTTTAACCCATCCACGGAAAGGCTGCACGTCTACCGCAACATCATCCCGCAGGAAGAGATCACAGCGATCGCAACCGACAGTCGTTACATCTACTGCGCGTCGGACGTTGAAGGTGGCGGTGGAAGCAAACCCGAAGCAACGCAGGTCCACTTCTTCGTCTGGGATCCGGCAAGTCACGCAATCGTATGGGACCACGCCTTCCCCGATGCCCGCGGCATCAACGCCCTTGCTGTATCCAACGGACACGTCTACTTCGTGCGCGATGATCAACTGATGGACTTCAATCTGAAAGCACACTCTCTGGTGGCCGTCTATCACTTCGACCACGCCGCAAGTGTACCCTCAGAAAGCCTCAAAATCGCACGCGACGGAAGCATCTTCGGAATCTTCGGAAACGAAGTGGGACGCTACAGTCCCGCGAGCGGTTCGATGCAGCTATTTCCGGAGACACGCGGACACGCGACCAGCGGACTTGAACTCGGTACCGATGGCGCCGTCTACTTCGGCAATCACACGGACATGTGGATTTACATGCCCGATCATCCGAGCCCGCCGGCGTCCTTCGGTCAATGATCGACCCGTCCGCCCTCCGCACCCGGGTGCTGGTTCACGGTCTGCTGTTCGAGGTGAGCGACGCCAGCTCGCGCACGGCCTCGTCATAGTGTCCATTGCCGTAAGCCTCGACAAACTTCTCGATGCCGGTGGCGGTGGTCCAATAAGCCGTCGTGTCGTCGATGCTGTAGCTATTGTGCGTTCGGGTCGCGCGGCCATCATCGAGCTTCCCTTCGCCCGCGTGAAGCTTGTACTCTCCGGCCGGATTACTCTTATAGAGCCCATCAAGCACCTGTTCGAAGTACAGCTCGCGGGCGACGTCCAGGCAATATCGCCGCCGCTCGAGAATATCGGTCTGCTCCGCGGCACGCTCGTACTTTACAGCCAGAGCCGACGATACAACTCCTTTTGCAATCGCAAGAAAGCGCTGATCTTCAGCAATCGCTTCCGGCAAAATGTGCTGGTTGTACTCCATCATCATCGCTTTTCGGTCGAGCGCTACCGGACGAGCCTGCTCAGCGCTCACATGTGTTACGCGCACCGGATTGGCTTCGCCGGTGCGGAAGACTTCCCATGTGTCCAGATAGCCATCACCATCCGTATCGTAAGCGCGGACTTCCATGTCTTTGTCTTCGTTGACAACGTGACCCACCTCCAGCCACATCTCACTCGCACCGCGCAGGTGGTATCGCTTATCTACCTCCGAGTAGTACAACTCACGCCGGACCGCCTTCTTGCCAAGAAATTCGCGCCGCATGTTCCACCGCTGTACAGGCCCGCCTGTGTTGGCAAGAATCCGTCGCTCATAAATCCAGAACTGTCCTTCCCAGCGATACACATCATGCGCCTCGTCCCAGCTAAACCCGGTCTGATCCGCAGGATATGCGAGCGCATGGTCGACGGCGTTTTTCCAATCCATCCGCACCACGGTCTGCGGAGCGCGTCGACGCAGATTGGTGTACCGCATCCCCGCAAAGCGATACGGCTCGTTCGCCACCATCGTGAACCCGAAATTGTAATGCGGATGACTCAACGCATCTTTCCGAGGCTCGGGATCGACGTTGTAGCTCAGTCTTACATTTTGTAGCTCGACATCGTTTAGACCGATCGGCTCATCTTGCCACATCGGCGAGTAGCTATTGGCTTTGTTCAACGCGGCGGCTCGCGATTCACGCGCGGTTGCCCTCGTCTCAACCGCAGCACGCAACACAATCTCACCCAGGCCATCATGGTTCGGATCGTAGAAAGCGAACGGGCACTCCGACAACGGCGTCCAGCTCTTCGTCCGCGGATCGTACTTGTTGACATAGATCATCACGTTGCCGCGGAATTTGCTCACAAATTGCTGGCCGTCGTATTGCCAGTTCGTGAGATGGAAGATCTGTGCCCCATCGTCGTCGTAGTTTTCTCCGAACCAGGCGTAGCGAAGATACCCATCCTTGTAGTAACGGATCTCCATCTCATCCGATCTTCCATCGTTATTGTTGTCGGTATACACCACCATGCGGTCGACGATTCCGGTCCCCTTGTAGCTGACGACATACGCCGTGTCCGTCTCGTTCCAGATGTTCGCCGCCTTCCCGCTGTCATCGATCGCTTCGACAATGTTTCCGTCGCTACGCTTGATGATCGTGTCAGGACGGCCATCGTGATTCAGATCGAGAGTAAAGCTGTCGCCTTCCCTCAACGCCTGGGCGCGTTCCCACCACGGCTGATGGAGAAACGTCAGTCGGCCGTCGCCGGTCATCGCCGTCGCCTGCATGTACCAAGGCAGCGCACGTGCATTGGACGGCTTTGTGTTCGTTTGCCCTGACCCTGACACCATAAGAAAGCCTGCGCCAACAGCAAGCGCAAGGAGCCGCGGAAATCGTCCCCTGCGCCAATCTACCTTTGCGTTGGTCTTTCTAGCGGCCGGAAGTCTCGGGGCACATGCCCTCGCGAGCTCGGGCGGTCCGGCGATACATCGATTTTCGAGCAACGGCATACCCTCGGAGGTGGCGTTTCATTCCGCGACACATTTCACTGAGGTGGCATAGAGAACCCGATCCAGCGGATTGCCGGGGTTCTCCACGTCACCATGTTGCTTTCCAACCGATGTGGCTTCGACCACACAACTCATTCGAGAAAGCAAACGGTGTTTGACTACATGAAATCTACGTCGGGCACCACCCGTCGTCAAGGTTTTGTCGCTTGTCCCTCCGGATCCTGCCAGTCATCTTCCCAGGTATGCGTGCGTTCGAGTAGGTGAAACCAGGGGATTTGAACGATGTCGTCAGATTGCGGGGCAATTCAATCAACTCGCAGGCTACATACTCAGCCCGAGAAGAAAACAAGTGAAGCGACGAACCTCTTCCGAGGAAGCAACGCAAATTGTTTGCCTGCGCATGTTAGTCGAGGTATTATGCAGAGCGAGACGGCGTTTGATTTTATGAATTCACTTCTTGCAGCCTCGGCACTCCTGCTCGTCCTGCCCCATTCGGCCACAGGACAGGCCGTGGCACCGTGGCTGTTCCCCAATTTTTCTGATCGGCTTGAAGTGCAGGTATCGAATCCTTCAGCGCAAAGCGTGCATACGGTCGTCGTGGTGTCGGCCAAGGATCTCGCTCGAATCGCGCCGGGATTTCCCGGTTCCATGGCGGTCGCGATCGTGCGATCGCCCCTGGCGGTACTATCGTCCCAGGCGGACGACCTCGATGGCAATGGACAACCCGATGAGTTCGTCATCGATGTGCGGGCCTCGCCCCATGCCACGCTTCCCATCGACGTCTACTACTCGAAGACACTGCACGAATCAATTCCAGAACCGAAACAGGTGAGCGCGAGTCATTCCTTCGGCTACAACCACGCCACGGCGGCGCTTGAATCGGAAATGATTGGATATCGCACCTACGGCGGCTTCTTTCTCGACGTCCAGGCGCGCGCAAAAGAGCACCCCGGCCTGATGAATGAGCTGGTCGGCTACATGAGCGCCTCCGCCGGGAGCCACTCTGCCGTGGGCAGAGATGTGCTGCACATTGGCGACACGCTCGGGCTCGGTGGGCTTTTCACTACGCAGAACGGCGCGGTCTTTCGTCCTCCCGTGAATGTACCGGACTACGTGCACAAACCTCCGCAAGGTGACACACCAACTTACCGTGTGATCGCGTCCGGACCGGTGCGCGCCACAATTGAAGCTCGCATGGAGCATTGGCACATGGGAAGCGATGTCGTTTCGATCGTTGAAACATACTCCATCACTGCCGGTAACGAAGCTGTGCGATGCGACTTCAAGATCGAGCCCATCTCGCTTGCTCACAGCTACCAGGTCGGTGCCGGCATCCGCGAACTTCCGGCATTGCATCGCGATAACGGAACCGGCCGCCTTTCGCTGGAAGGCCAACAGAGTGCGTCCATCGGCGTTATCGGCATGGCGCTGTACTTCAATCCCTCCGCTGCTTCCGCATTCGATTCTTTGGTCACTCCCGACGGAGCAAATGAAGCCATCGTTTTCCACTCGCAGCTGGCTCCGGGGCACGCCGTGGAAGGCACATTCTGGGTGGCGGCGGCGTGGAGCGGCAGCGGTACAGGGCAGCCTGTCGAACATCTGAGATCCATCGAGCAGGAAGCGCGAACATCGCTGGCAGTGACGGCGATAACGCACTCCGTCAATCCCACTCCGCAGCGCCTGGAAGGAGAAGCGTATTGATCGTCGACTCTCACGTTCATATCGGAAAGTCCACGCGTCTGCAGATCGATGCCGACGGGGCAATGCTGGTGCGCATTGCCGACGCTTGCGGTATCGACAAGATCTGCTGCACGGATCTAACCGCACTGTTCTATGACATGCACGAGGGGAACCGTCTGCTCTACGAAGAGATGCGCAAGTTTCCCGACCGCATTCTCGGATACGCAAGCCTGCACTCCACCCGCTTTGGACAGGAGGCTCTGGACGAAATCCGCCGCTCACACGATGACTACGGCATGCGTGGTCTGAAAATCTACTCGACCCCGGAGATCAGCATTGCGGAGCCCGCGATGATTCCCATCCTGGCGCTCTGTGCGGAGTTGAAAATGCCGATCCTGGCGCACACGACACCGCGTGAATGTGAATACCTGCTCACCGAGGTTCCGGACGTGCAATTCATCATGGCGCACGCGGGCGCGCAGCCATACGCGCACGGCGACTGGAACCGCGCCATCATGGCGGCCCAGCGTTTCCCCAACCTCTACCTCGATACAGCCAGCTCCACCATCGACACCGGGTTTGTGGAAGCATGTGTAGCCGTGCTGGGCGGGCACCGGATCCTCTTTGGCACCGATATCCCGTTGCTCGATCCATGGCCGCAACTTGCCAAGATCCGCGAGACGAAACTTTCGCCTGACGATCGCGAGCTCATCATGGGCGGCAACATCCTTCGCCTGATGGGGTGCAGCGCATGATCTTCGATTGCAACGCCTTCATCGGCAAATGGCCATACTGGCCCATCCGTTCTTCGCACGCCACGGAGGTTGCGGAAGAGCTCGTAGGCTGGAAGATCGACCGCGCAGCCATCTGCTCCACGCGCTCGGTCTTCGTTCACTGGGAAGACGGCAACCGTGAAGCCGAGGGGGCCGCACGAGAACATCCCACGCAATTCACAGCCTTTGCCTGTCTTGGAACATTTGAGCTGAGCCACGAACTCCCGCAGCGTGCGTATGACTTCGTCGAATATGCCCGCCGCGGCTTTCATGGTGTCCGCCTGTACCCGCAGCATCACAGCTACCACCCGTTGTATCAGCCGTTCGTCGACTCCATTCTTGAAGAAGCGGCAGCTCGGCAATGGCCGGTTATTCTTCCACTCCGCATCATCATGAACTGGGGCGTACCCTCGCTCGACCTTGCAACGATCGAAACCCTCGTCACCGATCATCCCCGCGTTTGCTGGATACTCTCCGGCATCAACTACTTGCACGAGTTGCAGCTTGCGGTTTCGCTCATCCGCCGTCTGCCTTCGGTATACCTCGAGACTTCGTGCGTGATGGGCTATGCAGCGATCGCCAAGAGCGTGCAGCAATGCGGCGCGGAAAAGCTTCTGTTCGGCAGCGGTGCTCCCATACAGCATGGTGCCGCTGCGCTCAGCAAAGTCCTGCACGCCGGTATTTCCGATGCGGAGCGCGAGGCAATCCTCGGCAACAACTTTCGCAACCTTCTGGGAGAACGCTAAGTATGCGCCTGCTGCGATTCTTTGCTCCGGACGGAATCGTCCACTTAGGCGTACGCGAAGAGGCTCACGTCCGAGATCTCGGTGTACGCGAGCCGCTCGCTCCGCTCTCCGCGCAGGAGGTCGCCTCGGCTCCCCGTCTGCCCCTCGCCGGACTACGCCTCGATGCGCCGATCCGCGCGGTTCCCAAGCTCCTTGCGCTCGCGGGCAATTACCACAAGCACGTTGCGGAGGCGGGCTTTGCGGACCAGCACAACGGCGTGTGGACACCGCAGATATTCTGGAAGCCCTCCACCACGATTCTCGCACCCAGCGCCTCCATCCCCATTCGCTCGAACAACGTGTTCTTCGACTGGGAAGCCGAACTCGCGGTTGTCATTGGCCGCCGCGTCAAGGACATCTCCGTGGAGAACGCGATGGATGTTGTCTTCGGTTACACCATCATCAACGATCTCAGCGAGCGCAAATTCAATTCAACAATCGAGGGGCGCGACAAGCGAGACTTCGACCCATTCTTTGACTGGCTGATGGGCAAGTGGTTCGACGGCTCAGCACCGATCGGCCCAGAGATCGTGACGGCGGATGAAGTCCCCGACCCGCACGACCTCTCAATCCGGCTTCTGCTCAACGGCGAAGTCATGCAGGATTCGAATACCAGGCACATGATCATCCGCATTCCAGAAGCAATTGCCGCGCTCTCCGCGGTTCTTACGCTCGAGCCTGGAGATGTAATCGCGATGGGTACGCCGGAGGGTGTTGGGATGGCGCGCGGTCGTGCGCTTCGTCCGGGAGATCACATGCGCGCCGAAGTAGAAAGCCTGGGAGCGCTCGAAACCACCATCAGTGCGGAGGCGCAATGAATACCGTACGCATAGGCTTGATCGGCTCCGGCTTCATGGGACGCACTAGCGCCGAAACCGTTTCGCGCTATCTCCGTAACGCCACGCTCACCGCCGTTGCCGGCGGCAGCCGTGCCGCGTTCCTGGCGGCGGAATACGGTGTGGCGGTTGAGGCTTCCGTCGAAGCGCTCGTGCAACGTGACGATGTAGACGCAGTCATGATCAGCACACCGCACGCAGCGCATGTTCGCGAAGCGGTAGCCGCCGCGCAGGCGGGCAAGCACATTCTGCTCGACAAGCCTATGGCCACCACCGTCTCAGATTGCGATCGCATCCTCGAAGCAATCCATGCCGCGGGTGTAAACCTGATGATCATGTTCGGCCAGCGGTTCCGCACTTGCAATATCGAAGCGCACCGTCTGGTCCACGCCGGAGAGATCGGCAACGTGCGAATGATCCAGGAGCAAATCCTCGCGAGCGGCGGCATGGCGTCGCTTCCCGCTTGGCAGGCGAGCCCGGAGAATTGCGGCATTTTCGTCGGCCACGCGGTACACAACATCGATCGCATCCGCTGGATCACCGGAGCTGAAGTTGCATCGGTCAGCGCGCGGGTGCAACGCGACCATGTCAGCGGAAACGAAATTTCCACCATGGCGCTGCTCTCTCTCTCGAACGGAGCGATGGCTACCGTGTGGGCTTCCTGGGACATTGCTTCGCCTGGTTTTCCACGGAGCGCTTCGAATGCGTTGATCGCCGGCGAAACCGGCAACATCGATCTCGATGCCTATGGCGAACTGCGCCTGGGAAGGCAAGGCAAGTGGACGGTCGTTGCGCAGCAGGATCCGATCGACTGGGCCGGCGATGGCGCGCTCTCGCCCGTGCGCATGAAGGCGTACCAAATGCAGCATCAGGAGTTCATCGACAGCATCCTCGAGCAACGAGCTCCTGCGGTAACGGGCGAAGACGGTCGCGCCGCTGTTGAAGTCGCGCAGGCCGCGTATATCTCTGCTGCGGAAAACCGCATCATTCAACTTCGTCCTATTGAGGTCCATTCATGACGCAAGAACTCGCAATCGACGGCGGAAGCCCCGCCGTCACCGTTTCGCTGCCCAACGTATCCTCCTCGGCCGGGCGTACCTTCGGGGTTGAGGAAGAAACACTCGTTCTCGAAGCCCTCCGCTCGGGCTGTCTCAGCCGTAACGGAGGAACGATGGTGAAGCGGTTTGAACGTGACTTCGCCGACGCCTTGGGTGCGCGCTTTGCAGTGGCCTGCTCCAGCGGAACATCCTGCGTCCATCTCGCAATCGCCGCTCTCGATCTCGAGCCCGGCGACGAAGTGATCGTTCCTCCGGTGACCGACATCGGCTCCATCCTTCCCGTTCTGTGGCAGAACGCGATCCCTGTCTTCGCCGACCTCGATCCACGCACGATGGTACTGGACTCGCAGGCAGTCGAGCGTTGCATCACGCCGCGAACGCGCGCGGTCATCGCTGTTCATCTGGCGGGAATGCCCTGCCCTCTCCGTGAGCTCCAGGCCATCTGCCGGGCGCACAACATCGTGCTCATCGAAGATTGTTCACAAGCGTACTGGGCGGAATATCACGGGAGCCTCGTAGGATCTATCGGCGACATGGCCTGCTTCAGCTTGCAGCAGAGCAAGCATATGACCTGCGGCGAAGGCGGCATCATGATCACCTCCAACGAGGAGCTTGCGGAACGCGCGCTGCTGTTCTCGGATAAAGCGTGGCCGCGGGACACTGCCTCGCTCGGCTCGTGCCGCTTCCTCTTCCTCTCGCAGAACTACCGCATGAGCGAGCTTGCCGGCGCTGTCGCGCTGGCGCAGTTGCAAAAGGTCGCCGAAACAGTCGAACGTCGCCGCATTCGCGCGGCACAACTCACGCACATGCTGTCGGACATAGAAGGTGTGGATGTGCCGTTCACACCAGAAGGTCTCGTGCCTTCGTACTGGCTCTACATGCTGCAGATCAATGATTCGGCCGGCGTAAGTGCCGAGGAGTTTGGTGAGACACTGACAGCGGAAGGCGTGCCCGCATGGGTGCGCTACATCATCGATCCCCTCTACCTTTCCCCCATCTTCACCGGTCCTGAGACGTACGGACAGAGCGGATATCCATTTTCAACATTTCCGCACCAGCGCTTCGAGCGTGGACTCTGCCCGAACGCGGAGGCCGCTCTTTCTCGCACCATCGCCATTCACTGGAACGAGAACTACACCGCAGACCACGTTCGGCAAATCGGCGACGCAATCCGCAAGGTCGCGCGCCACTTCATCACCGCACCAGCTCATCTTTGATTCTCTTCGGACGAATGCACGCATGAACTTCTGCCGACACTCCAGCGATCTGTCCCTCCTCGGGCCGATCCGCATCCAGCGGGCCGAAGCCTGGCGTGTATCCATCCCAATGATCGAGCCTTTCCGCATTAGCTCCGGCGAGGTTTCGCGCAGGGATGTCGTCGTCGTCCGCTTGAGCGCCAACGGTGTTTTCGGGTGGGGAGAATCTGCAGCCATGCCGGGATCTTTCTACTCAGCGGAAACACCGGACACATGCGAAGCCGAACTTGTTGAGCACCTGCTCCCCTGGCTGGTGGGACAGGAATTTTCCACCATGGGGTCGCTGGAAGCAGCGCTCGCCGAACGCGTTGAAAGCCGGTTCGTGCGCGTCGCTATCGAGACAGCCGCTTGGGAGATGCTCGCGCGCCACGCCGGCCAGTCCCTTCGCCAGCTATTCGGGTTCTCCTGCGAACCCGTCGCCTGCGGTCTCGCTGTCGGTCTCTACGATTCAATGCAGGAGCTTCACGCAGCGCTGGAGCGGTTGCATCCGCGCGACTACCAGCGCCTCAAGCTGAAGATCAAGCGAGGCCATGACCTCGACATCGTGCAGGCCGTACGCGAGTGGTACGGTGATATCCCCCTCTTCGTCGACGCCAACGCGGACTACACCGCAGCCAACCTCGACGTCTTTCGCGCGCTTGATCGCTATGGTCTGATGATGTTCGAACAACCCTTCGCGCACGACGATTTCGAGACCTCAGCTGCCCTGCAGCGTCTGGTCAAAACGCCGATCTGTTTCGACGAGAGCATCGAAACGGTCGCCGACGTCACGCGCGCCGCTTCACTGGATGCCTGCCGGATCGTCAACATTAAGCTCCAACGCATCGGCGGTTATCTGGAAGCCTTCCGGATCGCCGAATCTTGCATGCACTATCAACTTCCCGTCTGGATGGGTACGATGCCCGAACTCGGCATCGGTAGTGCTCAAGCGCTGGTGTTTGCGGGACATCCGGCGTGCTCGTTCCCAACTGACGTCGAGGCCAGCAGCCGCTGGTATCACGATGACATTCTCGAGCCCGCTCTGGAACTAAAGGACGGTTTTCTTCCCTGCCCTTCCGGCCCCGGCCTCGGTTTCGAGGTCAGCATCGAGAAGTTAGAGCGTTACTCCCTTCGGCGCTGGAGCCTTTAGACGATGCCGTCGATGCGCCTGAGCTCGGCAGATTACCTGGTCGTCGGCGGATACTTCGTGCTCGTTTTGTGGATTGGCATCTGGTTCCGTAACCGCCTTTCGACCACGAACGATTACTTCGCTGGCGGCAATCAGGTGCCTTGGTGGATGGCGGGTATCTCGCATTACATGTCGAGCTTTAGCGCATTCTCCTTCATCGTCTATGCGCAGATCGCCTATACCTACGGCTGGGTCTCCGTTACGCTTTTCTGGGCCGCGGTACCGGGGTGCCTCGCCGGCGGTCTCTTCTTCGCACACCGGTGGCGGCGGGCACGGGTCATCACCCCGGTGCAGTTCCTCGAAACCCGCTTCAACGGTATGCTGCGGCAGCTCTTCGCTTGGGCAGCCATTCCGATGAAGATCTTTGATGATGCCCTCAAGGTATTCGCCACGGGACTCTTCGTCTCAGTTGCGGCCGGGGTAAGCTTGCCGTGGGCGATCGTCATCTGCGGCGTCGTCATGGTTGCGTATACGTTCTTCGGAGGTCTCTGGGCCCTTGTCGTTACGGACTACGTGCAGTTCCTTATGAAGGCCCTCGCCATCCTGCTCATGCTTCCGCTCGCAGTCCATGCCGCACACGGATTCAGGCCCGCCTTCTCCAACCTTCCGGTCGGTTTCCTGCGTCCTGTGAACGGCCCATACGGCTGGGTCTACATTGCCGGTTTCTTTGTGTTGATGGTCGTGAGCTATAACGCAAGCTGGTCGCTGGCCCAGAAATACTACTCGGTACGGGATGACAGTGAGGCATCCAAAGCCGCATACTTTTCCGCAGCCCTGAATTTTGTCGGTGCACCGTTGATGATTCTACCGGCGATCATCGGACGCCATTTCCTCCCTGATCTCGTCGCACAACATCAGACAGCGAACACCTACGTGCTCCTCGTGCTGCGGTTGCTTCCGCCCGGAATGGTCGGCATCATCATGGCAGCCATGTTCTCCGCAACGATGGCCGCTGTCAGTGGTGACTTCAACGCGATCGCCAGTGTGCTGACGCAGGACGTCTATCATCGGCTCATTCGTCCGACAGCAACCGAGCATCGCTTACTCTCTGTTGGCCGCTGGACCACCTTTACGCTCGGTGCTCTCACCACCGCCCTGAGCCTGTGGGTTGCTTTCACCCACCAGGAATCGCTCTTCAACCTGATGGTTACCGTACTCGGCCTCTTCATGGCGCCGACACTGCTTCCGCTTCTCTGTGGCCTCGTGAGCCGGCGGCTGAACTGGCAAGGCGCCTTCCTGGGATTTCTCTCCGGGCTCGCGGCAGGCATCGCCATGCTGGCCGTCCAGACATGTTGGGCCAGGGCCAACACCGCGTTCGGGTCAATGTATAACTTCGAGGGAGTCGCCCTGCTGATCAACACCGGCGCGACGCTAGTGGGTATGGTGCTGGGGACCATCTTCTTTCCGCGCTCTGCTCCCGACGCAGGAAAAGTCGGTCGGTTTTTCGAATCACTCGACACTCCGATCCAACCTGACGAAATTCCGGTCAGCAGAGACAATCCCGCGGGAGCTCTTCTTGGCTTCTCAACGATTGGCGTCGGTGTCTTGATTGTGATTGCTGGCATCATTTCAGGGTCCGCAATAGCGCGCCTCACGGACTCGGCTGTGGGATCTATCCTCCTTTTGATCGGCCTGTTCCTTTGGTCCAAGTCTCGAGCAGCTCGAAAATTGAAAAAAAGCCCTGCCCCCTGAATGCATGGGTCATCCATCGATATCTCTTTGCTGCAACAACACTCGCTAGGCACCAGGGAAATGCAGGACACCTACCAGATCAATGCATCGCAATCACCGCGCCACGTCCCGTAACATAGCTAAAACAAGGTCACGGTTGATCGAAATTTCCGGAGCCACTATGCCGAAAGAAGATGTCTACTATATCGAGCTGATCGGAAAGACCCTCGATGTCCTCGAAACGTTCGTCAAAAGCCCGCAGCCGCAGCTTTCACTGAGCGACATCTCGCACCAGCTCCAACTCAACAAGAACTCCGTGTTCCGCATCCTTTACTCACTCGCCGAGCATGGCTACGTCGTGAAGGACAACCAGAAATATGAACTCGGCCCGAAGCTGCTCGAGTTGGGTAACGCCCGCATGCGTCACAATGACTTGCTCTCCATCGCGACGCCTCCGCTCCAGGCTCTGCGCGACCGGTTTGGAGAGACGGTCAATCTCGGCATCCTCGATCAGGATGTGATCCGCTACATCGGCGTGTGGGAAAGCCGCGATCGACTGCGGCTCGCAGAAAGAGTAGGCGCCACCGACATGCTGCATTGCAGTGCACTCGGAAAGGTCCTGCTTGCGTACCTTCCTTCCTCTGAGGTGCGCTCCCTTATCGGGACCAAGCGCCTTCCCGCGATGACACGTCACACCATCACATCGGCCGTCGCCCTCACGGCGGAGCTGGAGACCATTCGAAAGCAGGGATACAGCACCGATGCGGAGGAAAGCATGCTTGGCGCGTTCTGCGTAGCTTGCGCCATCATAGATCCTGCACGGAACCGGCCCATAGCCAGCTTTAGCATGTCCGGGCCCACCGTTCGCATGACGCGCGAACGTGTCACCGAAATCTCGCGAGCCCTTCGCGCCGCCGCCGCTGAAGTGGCTGAAAAGCTCGGCAGCGGTTCTCCCCGTGCAACAGGTCCTTCGCGGAAATCAACGCCCGCACGCAAAGGGGCTCGAAAGAAGAATACGAGCGTCGCGTTATCAGATTAGCTAACGGCAGCTTTAGTTGATGTGCCAAGAGGAGAAGTGAATGATTCATGCGCTGACAAAGATTTGTGGTGTCGCTTGCTGTCTCTTTCTTGTAGGATTACTCGGCGCGCAGGAGAATGGTCGGGCAGGAGCACCTCAAGCCGCCAAGGGACAAGCCATGGGTTCCTTCCCGTGTGCGTGGTGGTTGCCAATCAATGGATTGGATCACAACACTGATGTAGCCGCTACTGTTAGTGGACTCCAGTCTGCTGGGTTCAAATGCGGAGCCTTCGTCGTTCAGGGGACGGCCCCGGCGAAAAGCTTCGACAGTTTTCTGCGGATTCTCGAGGTCACAAAGAACACAGACATCGCTATGTGGGTCATCATTGTTCCGCCGGCGGAAAAGGGGGCCGATACGTTGCCCTATCGCACGGACTACGTCGCTTGGTCAGATGCGCTATCCAAGATCTCGCTGAAATATAAAAACTTTCGAGGCTTCAATATTGATGACTATCTAAATCCCGGGATCAATACGAACACATTCACCAGGGATTATGGCTGCAAGATTTACGCTGCGAAGCAAAAAAATAATCCGCACTTCTTGTTTATGCCTACGCTGTATGATCTCGATCGCACCATAGCCGACAGGCTTGCCGGTTGCGTGGATGGCGTGTGGTTATGGTGGACCAACTTGGAAGAGGCCATCGGATTACAGTCTCTCCTAGAAAATAGTCCGTATGCTGCACGCGGACGGTTTCCTCTATACGCGGGTGTCTACGCGCACTGGACTTCATGGCACGATGAAGCAAAAGGAAGCCCCTCACCTTTAGTCTTGAGGCTAACACTTGAAAGTGCATGTAAATACGCTGACGGTGTAATACTCTGGCAGCCGTCTCTCGATCCCGCTGATCCTCTTCTTTATGTTGCGAAGCAATTTCTTCCGGGAGGGACATCAGCCTACGCGGGCAAGTGCGGGACGGTTGAACACTGAAGAAACACCATGCTCGGTAGAGATGTGCGATCTCAGCAAAATGCGGCGCGGTCCATAACGATCTGTCCCTCGTTTTCGCGAGGGCTCCCGCAAAGGTTGTCCGTACTCCTTCGACCGGACTTTGGCTCTTGCCCTATTGGGAAGTTTGGCCCGGATGATGCTCCAGAATCTTGGCGCATGGTTGCTTTCAATGAGAGGTGCAAGTTCGTGGACTATGATGTAACCGATCACGTTTATAGGCGCTTTGTCAACACTCCGGGCGAAATTGATATTATCGTCCCCATCCGTTCCCAAAGCAACGCCCCGGCCGACTCGCCGGGGCGTTGCTTGTTTGTGACTCCATGGAGCAGAAGGGAATCTGCTCGCAACACATTCCGCTGTGCGACCAGACCGCGTTAAAACTTCGGCCCAGCCTGCGTACTGTTATGCGTTGGAGTGATCGTGAGCGCATCGGTTGTTCCATCGCGATACAGCTTGTCCATGGCTACCCAGCGATCGTTCCAGTCGCTTTGCGGCGGAGTCGCTCCACACTTGTTTGCAGTCGACACCAGGTCGCCGTAGCGAGCGCGGTAAAACAACCACCACTGGTTATTCGTATCGATGAAGATATTTGGCGAACCTGTGCTGCACGTCTGGCTCGTCTGGGTCATGCACATGATCGGGTTATATCCGCTTGCGCCGCAGGTTCCTTCGGGCTCCTTGTTGAACATCGAGTCCGGTGCGCCGGAGTAGGCCGCGCCCATCGCGTAGACCGGAAGGGCGCCTCCCGCTCCATTCCAAATGATCTGGAAGCGATGGCCGGAGTTGTGCGCGTTGGGAAAGTAGACGACGGTCGGGTGTTCCATGACGATGTTTTCCCAGCTTTGGTGGTCGATGTTCAGGTCGAGCACCTTGTGCCAGGTGGAGTCGGCGGTCTTGATCGGCTCCGTGTTGCCGCTACCTGACGGGTTGACGGCGGACGTCAGCTTGCGGGCGTACAAGGCGTGCATGGAGTCGGAGAAGTAGAGCCAGATGACACCTGTCTCCGGGTTCTGGAAGACATATGCATCGTAGAAGTCGCACGAACTCTCGCCGCTTCCTGTCGGGCAGGTGTTGCCGTCGACCAGGATGCCCTTGTCTACGTAGCCGTGGCCTCCCGTGGTGGAGGTCGCAACGCCGATGGATTTCGTTCCGTTGTGGAGCAGCGTGTAGTAGAGGTAATAGGTCCAAACGCCGCCGTTCTTCTGCGCGTACGTTCCCGCCGCCCAGAAGCCAGTGCCCGAGGTCATGAGGTCAGAAACGGACAGGGCTGTCTGCGGCCATGTGCTGCCATCGCTTCCCGTTGCAGGCCAGCTAACCAGATCCGGCGAGCGGTAGCTGTTGTAGCTGGTTCCATTGGGGAAGAGCGCGTACCAGAGGTTGTTGTCTGGTGCGAGCAGGAGACGCGGATCCGAATGAGCGTCGGCCGTGTATCCGGTGAGGGGTTTCAAGTCGGCGATGGGATTGGTGTAGTTGGCCTGCGCCGAGGCTGTCAGCGAGGATAAGAAGCATGCTCCCAGTGCGAGAGCGCATACGTGGAGGGGTTTCAGCATTGTGACCTCGATTGCTGCGGATGTTGCTCACGCGTCGCGAACGTGAAGGGCTCCCCTGGGAGGAAGCGAACTGGAGTCGCGCGCGAGGCACGGCACATGAGCGAGTGCGATGCTATGCCTGAAATATGTGTGTCGGCAAGATGACTATGGTTAAAAGGCGTTTATTTTGTTCAGTTTAGTGCTCTAGCACTAGCTGGCAATGGTTATATCCCCAACCCGGCACCGAACGCGCCGCCTCCCTGCGAACTGCCGCAGCCATCTACAGATCTTCTGACCCGATCAGCAAGCCGAGTTCCAATCACGTAACCAAACCGGCAGAGAAGATCTTGGCCCGGCCGCGTCTCAGGCCGCCGCAGAAAAAGCTACGCTTGATTGGTGCATCTGCACCATGGTGCAGATGTGCCCAAAGGAGCATACTTGGCGGCATGCTCTTCTGCGATCCTTGGCGCGACGGAAATCTCAACATCATGTCGTCTCGGAACCGGAAGGAGTTTGTGGGAAATCGACATTAATTTTTGAAGCTTGGTACGGGGCTGACTGCGGTGGGGCTCTCGTCGGCCGTCGAGGCCACAATCGCCAAGAACGGGACCGGACAAACGTTGCTGCCTTGACTCAGTTTCATCCTCATTCTTGCCGATGATATGGGCTTTTCGACATCGGTTGCTTCCACCCTTGAAATCAAGCAATATCGACCAGTTCGACCTTGGAGCAGTGCATATGACATTTTTCAAACAACGAAGTGCAGCCTTCCTCGCCATATGCTGCATATTGAGTCTCTCCACGTCTCGCGCACAGAAAACCGCGCGTTGGTCTGAACAGCGAGCCGACGCCTGGTATGAGAAGCAGCCATGGCTGGTCGGCTCCAACTTCGTTCCCTCGGATGCCATCAACCAGATGGAGATGTTTCAAAAGGACACGTTCAATCCAGCGCTGATTGACAGAGAACTGGGCATGGCTGAGGACATCGGCATGAATACCATGCGCGTGTTTCTGCAGGACCAGCTCTACCTCTCCGACCCCGATGGCTTCAAGAATCGATTGGATCAGTTCCTTGCGATCGCTGCCAAGCACCATATCCGCCCGCTGCTCGTGCTCTTCGACAGCTGCTGGGAGCCGAATCCACACCTGGGGCCACAACACCCGCCTATTCCCGGCGTGCACAACTCTGGATGGGTTCAATCACCGGGTTGGGTGAGGTTGATGGACCCGTCAGGCGGAGCAGAACTGAAAAAATATGTGCAGGGCGTAGTTGGCGCCTTTGCCAGCGACGACCGCATCCTTCTATGGGATGTTTGGAATGAACCCGACAACGCCAACGGCGGACGCTTCCACGAAGACGAAAAGGCCAAGGCGGCACGCGTCAATCAGCTGCTACCACAGGTGTTTGCCTGGGCGCGTGAAGCGCATCCGACCCAACCGCTCACCAGCGGAGTGTGGAGTGGGAACTGGTCTGACCCAACCCGGGAAAGCACAACTACCAAGATTCAGCTGGCGGAATCCGACGTTATTAGCTTTCACAACTACGATTGGCCGGAACGCTTCAGAGAACGCGTTAGAGAGTTGCAGGGGTTGCATCGGCCGCTGATCTGCACCGAATACATGGCGCGCGGCAACGGAAGTACCTTCGACGCGATTCTCCCGATTGGCAAAGCGCAACACATTGCGATGATCAACTGGGGCTTAGTAGCCGGAAAGACGCAGACCTATCTCCCATGGGATTCATGGGACAAACCGTACGTCCTTTCGCAGCCTACCATTTGGTTTCACGAAGTCTTTCGTCAGGATGACATGCCGTACCGTGTTCACGAGACAGAATTGATTCGCTACCTGACTGGTCGCGGCACTCCGTTGAGCGAAGCGGAAAAGAAAGAGCTGCTCGAAGCAGGTGTGGTCAGCAATTAGCACTCGCATGGCTCACAGTGCACCGGTTGGGAAAAAGCCTCAGATATTCGCATCAGTTTCGGGCGCAACCCCTTGAACAACGCTTCGCGGCGCTAGTGTGTAACACTCCGCCACTGCGGGTTCGTGAAGCCACCGTCGCCTGCAACATCCCACACAGCGAGTCTTGCCCAGGTCCAGCCCGGGGCAGCGACTAACCATTGGTAGTGATGTTGTTCGAAAGCGCCCGTCTCATCGAGGGGGATTGTTTCATGATGCGTTTCTTTGCCGTCACCCCAGACGATCTCTGCCAATCGCAAAGGAAACGTCGAATCCACTAGTTCGTCAAAGCGCACAGAATCTTTCGTCGAAGAGAAATTCGTCTCTGGCAACAGAACCTCACCGGTCGATATGAAGCCGTCCCCACGCGTAACGCTCTCCAGAAGATCGCCGTAGTGATCGAAGTCCGGCAGCTTGGCCATCTTTATGTAGTTCGCGTTAAGGTGCGCGTAAAGTTCGTCGGTGGGAAATATCTGGAACAGATCGTCCTCCCCCAGCATGATCTTATGCAAACCACGATTATTCAGATCGTCGAGCACTTTGAAGCCACGCTCTCCCAGGCGCGGCGACGAAAGATCGGTTGGCATGGCCTTCCATCCAACCCCAACGTACTGTGGTGCGCGAAAGTAAGACGTCTCAAGGATTTTGTCGGGATAGCCCGTCGAGCCCTTCGTGCGCGGGTGCGTTTGATAGGCGATCCCATGTTCGGCCGTAATCATCTTCCACATCTCGTCCGGCGTACTAACGTGATAAACCTTGCCGTATTGCGCATCCTGAGAAACAAAGGGCTGGTCCGGCTTGCGACCCTCAAACCACATCACCTGCGACGGAAAGACGAGCCCCCAATGCCCGCCGAGCAGAACGTCAGCCTCCTCCGCGGGAATGATCAGAAACTTCGAGTCCGACTGCGCACGACATGCCTTGTAGTACGCGTCGAGTTCTTTAAGACGCACATTG
>JAZKBC010000021.1:86831-94812 GCA_040388825.1 Acidobacteriota bacterium
TTGGCGAGCGAGCCAGGATGCCCGTCAATATGAAAGTCCATGATCATGGCCACATCAATCCCATGTTGCTCCAGCGTAGGCTTGAACGGCGGAACCCACTTCTTTCCGTTTGTCATCGCCTGCACGGTATAGGCAAAGTGCCAGTGGGGCGCAAACGTAACATAGCCAGGCAGGTGAGGAAAGCGATCGCTGTGCGTCAGCTTCTTTACTTGTTCAAGTGCCACCGTCCCAGACTCGCCACTCAAAAGCAGGAACACACCCATCTCCTGCTCTGTGTTTGGCGGAGCATTCATCCACGGATAGATTGCTGTGTTGTCGTCGGGTTGCTGCTGAATACCGAGACTGACGCGGCCGCGCCACGCTGAGTACCAGTTGTAGCCGAGATTGGTACTGTAGTCGCGCGAAAAGAAGTAGCGATGTGGAGCCGGAAAAACAACGACGCTCCCCATTCCCGCCCGTGCCGCAACGGCCCGATAAGCAACCTGCACAGTGTGGCGCTCTGAGCCGTAGGGCGGAACGACTGTCTTTCGTTCCCCATCTGGCTCGTAATAGCTGATTTGCGACGCCATATTGAGGCCGGCGGTGCGATCCTCTTCAGCGCTCCAGTCAAGACCCGCGTCATAGTAGTACGCGACGTTGGGCTCACTCGTCTTCATCACAGCAACTTGCTGAATGAGCGAAGTGCCGGGGTAGAAGTCGTAACAAAGTCTGCCTTCAAAGGGCCCCATCTTCAACCCGCTGAAGCTCACCTCAACACGGTTGCCGACCGACCGCACAGCAACCACTGTTGGCGCGAACTTTGCGAGATAGCGCCGTGTCCCATCCGGTTCGCCTGCGGGATCGTCGAAGAAAACGTCCCAGCCCCCTTTGCGTATACCCACGGCACCGCGATAGACCGGCCGCGCGTCGCGCAGCACAACTTGGCCATCCACAGTAACTTCATGCAGTGGCGCCTTCGTGGAGTCCAAAGAGAACGAGGCCCGCCACGTGTGGCTGGCGGCGTCCTTCCAAGCGACGGACAGCTCACCTTCGGTATGCGTAACCGCCATCGGACCCGGGCGCACAGCTCTGAGATCTACAGGAAGCAACTCGCCGCTGCAACTGGCCGAAATACCCAAAGACAACACGGCAACAAGGACTACTCGAAGCATTGGAACCTCGGGTGCAGCCTCAAACACTATAGCGTGACGCCTTTCCATCGCCACCTGCGGTAAGTGCCCCAAACGCACAGCGCATGCAGACCAACAATGAAGGCTCCAATATGCAACATTGCGGCGCGTCTCCCGCGCCGTCGAATTTGTCTGCGCTCTCGTCGTGCAGAAACACAATCACAAGTGACTGTCGCCGCGTGAATACTGTCTGTCAAGTCAAACTCGTCTCCGACGATCTGTCGATGCCTCACTCCCGGGGACGGCTACTCTTCCATAACGGGCATCGTGATTGCTCGTCGCAAAGACGTAAATAAGATTGGGACGCCGGCTCTTTGCTGCAGCCGGAAGCGCGGAGGCCGCGGCAGCTGCTGCTGATCCTGCGATGAACTCGCGACGATTGATCATGGAATAACGCCTCGCTTGCTGGTGATGCGGTGGGGAGCACCGAAGGCAGCGCTCTCCAGGACTAAAGCAGCTACCGCATCGTCTGCCACTTCTGCGCGACGTCGCGGTCGACAAGTGCCTTGATGAACACGCCGCCGACCACCGAACGCGCCTGGAAGCCCTGCTGCTTGCCATCAACCGTATCGTAGAAGTCTGTCGTGGGCACGCGCGATGTTGTGCTGTCCGCCCAGACAACGAGCCGGTGGATAAGGTCGCTGTACTGTGCAGGGTCGCGCGTCAGTGTAGCGGTCCACACTTCCCAGTCGAGTTTGGTGATCGTCTTGCGCTCGTCGAGCGGCAGACCGTAGGGCTTCATCTGCTTCGCATAGAACGCCCACTCTGTTTCGGCAACGCTCTTCGGGAACAAGTGCAGCTCAAGGATGTCGTCCCACACCAGGTTGTACTTCTGGCTCCATGTGCCGGGCTGGTCGAACGCGAGCTTGTAGTGGTCGCCATCTTTGGCCATGCGATCCCACTCGGCCGGCATCTTGCTCACGATGCCCTGATACTTGTCGCCGAGCTTCGCATCACCCGCGCCACGAGCGATCTGCACGAACGCGCCGAGTGCTTCAATGGCCTTGATGGAGAGGTTCGTGTTGTGCGCGAGATGACCGGCAAAGTCGTCCGTCGAAAGCTGGTTCTCTGGATCAAGCCCCTTCGAAGCCAGATAGGCGGCCCACTGCTCAAGCTGCGGCATGTACTTCTTCGCGAAGTCGTAGTTCCCTTCAGCGCGTCCCAGAGCCGCAATCATCAACAGCAGGTTGCCGCTCTCTTCCACGGGCATCTGGTTGTCTTCGTTCACTTCGCCACCGCCATACACCTGGCCATCGGCGAGCGGGAATGTGCCCAGGTCATGGGGCGCGAACGGGAACTTCCAGCGCGGCATCGCTGCATATCGCATCAGCGGCTCGAGCTGCGCTTTCAGCAACTCAGGGTTGAAAAGCAGAAAGAACGGCGACGATGGATACGTCACGTCAACCGTATCAATGCAACCGTTGGAATCGTTCTCCTTGGAGAACAGGAACGGCGTTCCATCAACATCAGCGACTAGCTTGTGCGCGGCGATCGTCTGCCGAAAGAGTAGAGCGGTGAGGTATGCATAATCCTCTCCGCCTGCCTTGCGCATGTCAGCCGTAAGTTCATCGTCGAACTTAACACCGCGGGCGTCGAGCGACGGATACTCTTTTGCAGCCGCCACGAGGAGTTGGCCCTCGGTCATGCCGTCGCGTTGCCAGTACTCGCGCAGCCGCCGGCCGAGATATTCGATTGCCCAGGTCTGCGTGTGGGCGAGCATCGCGAACTTGCTGACTGGCTTTGCACCAACCCTGCCGAGCGGAATCATGGCAGCAAGATGCGCGGCCTGCCCCATCGAGCTCTGCGCAGGCCGCGGCATGGCGAGATCGTCGTCATCGCGAAGCGCTCCGGCAACGGTGAACTGCTCAATCGCATCATTCGCGAGCTCGGTAAAAGCACCTTCGCTATCCGGCAAAGCCAGATGGAAGTATCCCCAGTTGATACGGATGCGGTCCCCCGAGCGATTGAGGTACGCCTGATCGCGCGAGCCGACGTTGAGTGACGTGATGCCTGCGTGGTGCGTACGCGACCACGTCACAGATTCAGAGGGATCATTCACCGCGATCTGGGGACTCACATCCAGCAGCAGCGACACATCATGCGTCTTGCCATCGACCGACACCGCGCTCCATGAGACGTAGGTCAGCGGGCGCGACATCACGTCGAGATCCTTCGGGAACAGTGGCGTGAAATACGTTACGTCGAGGTCAATACCACCGGCTGTGAAGACGTATCGGGTGTGCAGCGGAGTAATCTGCACGCTCTTCTGCTCCATCGGCTCAACCTTCATCGAGTCGCGCCTGCGAGCCGCAGCCCCCATCCAGCGATAGCTCTTGCCGTCAACGCGCGCCAGCCCGACCAGCGATTGTGGCACTTCTGTCCAGTGCTTTGTCTGCGAGTCCGTCAGCTTGTCACTCATCGACCAGAGACTGAGGTATGGATCGTTGACGATGAGCGGCACGGCCGGCGCGCGATGGGACTGCTGCGCGAAGGCCGATGACACGACTACTGCAAGAGAAAGCACCGCCACAAGCTGGGAACGTAAATGCATTCGAGATACCTTTTCGTACTGTCCAACACCATACAGGAGCTACCAGGAGGAGTGCCGCTCCGGTAACGGATCTGTAGTTTCAAGCATACGAGCCGTCAGGGAGTGCATCATCATCTCACGCGTGTCTTTGGAGTGAGGATCGTCCCAGAGGTTGTTGGTCTCGTTGGGATCCTTTTCGAGGTCGTAGAGTTCGCCCGTCCGCGGCTTGTCGTAGAAGTTGAGTTTGAACTTCTCCGAGCGAACCCCAGTCATCATTGGAGGAATCTCGTACGTCGCATTGGCATCGAGATATTCCATGTAGACGGTGTCGCGATGCTCCCTGGTCTGACCGGTCAGCAGCGGCATAAGCGAACGGCCCTGCATCGAAATGGGCACGGGAATGCCTGCGGCCTCCAGTAGCGTCGGCGCAATATCCAGTAGCTCGACCAGCGAGTCGACTTTCGTTCCACCCTTGAAGTGACCCGGCCAGCGGATCATCATCGGAACGCGTGTGAGGCAGTCCTAGAAATAGGGACCCTTGAGATAAATGCCGTGATCACCCAGCATCTCGCCATGGTCCGACATGAAGATGACGATAGTGTTGTCAGCCTGACCGGTCTCTTCAAGCGCCTGCATCATATGGCCCATCTCAGTGTCCACCTGCTCGATCATCGCGTAGTAGGCCGCAGTGATCTGGTGGTGCTGCTCGGGCGAGGTCTTTGAGAACGAGATACCATTTCCGCCGTAGGCGCCGCGATTGTCGACGCTTTGGAAGATAGGCTTGTTCGCCAGTTCGCCTTCTTTGTAGTTTGGGTTCGGCATCTTCGCTGGGTCATAATGGCTGAGGTACTCCTCCGTCGGATGGAACGGATGATGCGGCTGAAAAATGTTGCACGAGAAGAGCCACGGATTGAAGTCCACTTGCTCCCGCATGAACTTGATGGCCATATCGGCACACCACGCGGTCTGCGAGTACTTGGGATCGATGGGCATACCCCAAACTTCGCCGCGCGGCGCCTTGGGCAGCTTGATCCCTTGGTGATCGAGCCAGTTGATCCACTCGTTCTTGAGCGGCCAGGAATCTGAAAGGTCGTGGCTCCAGCTGAAGACCTCGTATCCGTCGTCGATGCGGTTTTCCACGCGGCCTCCCTGGCAAGGCGAGAGGTGCAGCTTGCCGGCAAGGCCGCACGTATATTCGTAGTCCGCAAGGATGCGCGTAACAAGCCGTTCGGTGGGGCGAATCCGTTGGCCGTTCGACCGCAAGCCATCGACGTGCGGATAACGTCCACTGAGGAACGAACCGCGCGATGGTGAACAAATGGGAGTCTGACAAAACGCGTTCGTGAAAACTACCGACTCATCCGCGAACTTCTTCAGGTTGGGTGTCTGAATGATTGAGTTGCTCAGGCCCTGAATAGTGTCGAAGCGCTGCTGGTCAGTGCAGACCCAAAGAACGTTGGGCATGCGCGAACCCGACGTCTGCAACGGCGAAGCCGGAAAACTTGAATGCGGTGGCCTGTGCCTGGCCGGAGCAGTCGACTGTTGCGCACTGGCGACTGCTCCCTGCGCGATAGCTCCCGCGGAAAGCAAGGCATTCTTGATCATGTCACGACGATTCATGGACCGTTGACTCCAGTGGAACAAGACCACAGGTTAGAAAGAAATTTTGACGGCGAACTGTATTTCACGCTCGGGCGGTGAAGGAATCGTACTGGTGATAAAGCTGAAGTTCGTGTCCTGCACGCCAGTATCGGGTTGGCTGAAGTGAGGTGTATTCGTAACGTTGAAGAACTCCGCACGAAGTTCTGCGGTAAAGCGCTCGAAGCGAGTATCCTTCTCGAGCGAGGCATCCAGATTTTGCAGGCCCGGCCCGCGAACCTTTGTAAAGGTGCGGCCTACACTCCCAAAGTTGTACGCAACTGGCTGCTGGAATGCGGCCTTGTTGAACCAGCCCCTGTTCGCGCATGAGACGCATGCACCTGTACGCTCCAGATTCGATCGGCTTCCGTGGATGACTGGATCAACGCCGGTCAGGTTCGGACGATTGCCGGCTCCGACGCCCGACGAGGAGAACGTCAACGGGAAACCGCTTTGTTCCGTGAGAATGCTGGTCATCTTCCATCCGCCAAGAAACTTGTTCGCGATGGGATTCAGATTTCCCAGGAAGCGTCTGCCGCGGCCGAAGGGGAGCTCGACGACGCCGTTCACTACAAGATTGTGCGGCTGGTCGAGTTCAGAAACAGCACGCTCTGCACGCAGATCGTAGTAGTTCTGCACGCCTGTGTTGTCCGTTGAGCCGATCGGGGCGTTCTGCGCATTGACGTTCGAGATGAGCTTGCTCCATGTGTACGAAATAAGCAGTGTCACACCGCCAGACATGCGCTTGACCAACTTGGTCTGTAGCGAATGGTACGTCGATTCGCCGTAGGGGCTGTTGACTTCCTGCACCGATCCGAACTGCGGGAATGGCAGCAGGAGCTGACGCTGTGCGACCTTGGGGTTCGACAACGTTCCGACCGTAATAAAAGAGGCAAAGGGGTTCACCACCTGGGTCGTGAGTCCTGTGGTCAGGCTCAAATATTTGGGATCGAGCGTGTTGAGGTCGAAGGTGCTGGTGAGATGAACGCCACGCGAACCCGCGTAGCCGAGGTCGAACAGGAACGAGTGCGGGAACTGCTGCTGGACATCAAGATTCCATTGCAGCGCATAGGGCGACTTGGGATGCGGGTTCCAGACGGTAATGGACTGACCAAGCTGAGTGCTCGCTCCAAGAGAGTTGCCCGAGGGTTGAACAAGACCCTGCGGATACGGGTTGGACAGGACGTTTGCCGGTGTGTATCCGTTGTCGTTCGAGGTGTTCCAAGTTGTTGCTGAAGCGTATCCGAGGCTTGGCGAGAAGCCGACCGCGTTGTTGGAGGTTTCGAGAGGAGCGTATGACATGCCGAAGCCGCCGCGAACGGACGTAGTTGTATATGGGCTGTAGGCGAAGCCAACGCGAGGAACGATCTGATTCTTCTGCGTGGTATAGACATCGCGACCATGGCCGGTTGTGTTCGCGAAGACGAGGCCGCCGGTCAGGTTGGGAAATGAAGGGTTAGCTGCGGGGCTGGGGACCGTGGGATCGAAGTAGTTGAGCTGATTGCGGCGGTCGTTGTAGGGCGACTCATAGTCATAGCGTGCGCCGAGATTGAGCGTGAGCTTTGGTGTGATGCGGAAGTCGTCTTGCACGTAGACGGAGCTGTAGAAGTTTTGCATTTCGACACCGGAACCGATAGGCATGGTGCCGCCACTGCCGAATCCGAGTAGGAAGCTGGCGAAGCCGTCGCCGTTGGTGTTGCTCGTCGCGGCGTTGGCTCCGCCAGTTTGGGCCTTGGCGAAAGAGAAAGAGCCAGCACTGTTACTGACGTTGAAGAAGTTGATACGGTGCAGCCGGCCATCGGCACCGAAATTGATGGTGTGGCGTCCGACCAGCTTGGTGGCCGAGACGAGGATGGCATGAGAATCATTCCCATTGTTCAGGAAGCTCTGCCCGGCCATGCCAGCATACTGACCAATGTTGATAGCCGGAAACATTGGGATTGTGATCTGGCTGGTGAAGTTATTTGGAAAGCCGAGCGAGGAGGAATCAAATCCATAGCTGCGGGTCTTGCGCGCCTGATACCAGCGAGCGAACCCGTAGTTAACGTTGATGAGAAACGACGGCGAAACGACATAGAGGTTATTGAACGCGAACGACTGGTTGGTAAAGTTCGTCGTACCGACGGCTCCAGCACCGGTCGTGGCGACGTTACCGAAGGTGTCAGGTTGCGAAAGCGGTGTCGAGCTGTACTCGTAGCGGCCGGAGAGATGATACTTGCTGGTTACATTCGCGTCCATCCGGACGCTGGGAATGTTCTGGTGCACGATGAGCGGAGCATTGCTAGTGTAGTTGGCGGTTGTGCTGCCGGTGAGGTTCGGCAAGGGGTAGTACTTCAGAATCTGCAGCGCGACGGGATCGAGCCGGTTGGCTGGAATGATGTTGTTCGGGAATTGTGTTCGCGTCTTCAGCGGACCGGTAGTGGTGGCTGGATCGTATATTTGGTTAACAACCAGCCCAACTGCAGGTACGCGAAAATCTCCAGTACGTTCCGCGGCGGTTGGGACGATTGCGCTGTAGCTGGAGCCACGAAGGCGGCGAGTGCCCTGGTAGGCGAAGAAGAAGAATAGCTTGTCTTTGCCGTTGTAGAGCCAAGGAATGCGGACAGGGCCGCCGATCGTGACACCGAACTGGTTCATGCGAAAA
>JAZKBC010000021.1:94822-99221 GCA_040388825.1 Acidobacteriota bacterium
TTGCTTCTGAAACCATTCGTTGGCATCGAAAGCGGAATTGCGAACGAAGTCGTACAGGTTGCCATGGAAGTCGTTCGTTCCGCTCTTGGTGGTGACATTGATGACGCCGCCGGAGTAGCGGCCGTACTGCGCCGATAGATTGTTGGACTGGACCTTGAACTCCTCCGTCTCGTCGACAATGGGCAGCGTGGTGATCTGATCGAAGAAGCCGGCGGAGCTAGGCACGCCGTCGATCAAGATCTCGTTCGACTGCGCGCGCCCGCCGTTGATGGTGAAGTTGGTATCCCAGGTGGAGTTCACGGGAACATCGCCGAACTGGCCGTAGGCAGACTGCGAGAACGTGACGCCCGGCGTGAGCGCAATCAGACGAAACGTGCTGCGACCATTGAGCGGCAGATCCGCGACAGTCTGGCCGGTGATCACCTGACCAAGCGATGACGTTTGTGTGTCCAGCTGCGGTGGAGCGGCGGAAACTTCGACCACTTCGCTGGTCGATCCAACCTGCATCGTCACGTCGATCTTCGCCACCTGGGCCACCTGCAGGCTGACCTCGCGTTGCGTGAAGAGCTTGAAGCCAGCCTTGGAGACTTTGATTTCATAATGGTCGCCAGGATCGATTTGCGGAACGATATAGGTGCCAGCGGCATTGGTCATCACGGTCACGGTGCTGTTGCGAGTCGGGTCCATGATCGTGACCTGGGCGCCCAGGACGGCCGCCCCCGAAGCGTCGTTGACCTGCCCGGTGAGCGACGCGGCTCCCTGCTGGCCCAACATCGGCGCGGACAGAAGCAAGGTCAGGGCAATCGAAGTAATGAGAAAACGGAGTTTCATAGAAGGCGGCCTCATAAAATTTCAATCTCCACCGCACGCTGCCCATCTCTGGCGGGCAATCCTACGGTGCACAAAATCGTGAGTGTCAATCGCGACGGATGTTACCGGTTACTTCTCACCAGTAGCAATGGTGACAGCAACCCAAAAATAACCAGTGCTGCAGCACTACTCCACCAGAGCACGACTGGCAAAGAAACGATGGCGCAGGCAGACCGGCGAACGTCGACAAGGGATGCTCCTCGGGTGGCAAAGCGGAGTTGTTGAGCGAGATGCGAGCTCAGAATGCAGAAACCCACGCTATCGGTGACCTGTGCGTGGGTTCGTGAGCTTCGAGTGACGAATTGGAGAAATTCGCTAGAGCCAACAAATACCGGCGCAACAGCGCGGCACGCAGGAACACATGCAACAGAAGGCGGCGGTAAAGGTGTGCTTCACGATCCTCAGCCTATCGGCAGCTCAGCGCAATGTCAAGATTGGCATGTAATATGCGCCTATGCACAGTGCTTCACCGATTCGAGTCTTCGTGGTGGACGACCACCAGGTAGTCCGCATGGGCATCAAGACGATGCTGGAGAGCGAACCCGATATCGTCGTCGTCGGAACCGCATCCTCCGGCGTGCGAGCCCTTGCAGACCTGCAGACTCTGGAGGTCGATGTTCTCTTGACCGATCTGCGCATGGCCGAGATGAGCGGCGAGGAGATGTTGAAGCAGTGCCGGCAGACATTCCCAAACCTGCGCTGCGCCGTGCTGACCAACTATCACTCCGACGAAGATGTCTTCACTGTATTGAAGGCTGGAGCACTCGCATACATTCTGAAGACATCCACCCTCGAGCAGATTGTTGGAGCCATCCGGAGCGTGCACGCCGGGGACCGCAGCATACCCCCGCAGATAGCGCAGCAACTGGCCGAGCGCGTGGGACGCAGCCAATTGAGCACTCGTGAGATGGAAATCCTCCAGTGGGTGGCCCGTGGACTGAAAAACCGCGAGATCGCCGATAAGCTCTTCATCAGCGAGTTCACCGTCCGTAACCATGTGATCAGTCTTCTCGAAAAGCTGGGGACTCGGGACCGCACCGAAGCCACAGCCGTCGCGATACGGCGCGGGCTTGTGCGCATTGAAGAAGACTAGAGCTCACTTGTGGAAACGCAGCCAGCTTCTCAGGCGGCCGCCAAGACCCGAAAAACCCATCCGCAAACCGTAAGGTCCGGACGCACGCACCGTCGTCCCCTGCCCCGGTGCAGTCACGATTGTGAGCGTAGCGCCAACTCGTTGCAGACGACTGCGCATTGCGCGAATGCCGAAGTCTTCAGAGTGCTCGTCATAGTTGAACCCACAGCCATTGTCTGTCACCTCGAGCAAAAAATGGCTCAGCTGATAGTGAAGACGCACCGTTATTTCTGAAGCATTGGAGTGACGCAGGATATTCGTGATAGCCTCGCGGCCAACCTGGAAGAATGCATCGCGCACGACGAGCGAAAGGCTGCGTGGCACACCTTCGCGCAGAAAATTCATCGGCGGCAAACTCTCTTCCACAATCGCATGCGTGGCACGTTCGAGCACAGTCAGCAGGTCTTTGCCTCTATCCTGGTCCGGGTGTAAGGCGGCGATTTCCGCGCTTGCTTCTCGATGTGTTTGCGTAACCATGGCACACGCAACATCTAGTTTTCCGATCGCTGCAGGCAGTGTGAGCGTTCCCGCGCGTAGGCTGTTGCGTACGCCTTGCAGTTGAAAACCGACACCGGCGAAGCTCTGTGCCAGAGTATCGTGCATCTCATGCGCGAGGCGCTCACGTTCGCTCATGATGGCGCGCATTGTGTTGCGCTCGGCGCGCAAATAGACATATACACCGAACGCAACCAGGGCGAGAAGCAGCGTGATATAGCGAACGATGAGATGCGGCGACCACCACGGCGGCCCCGACAGCAACTCAACGTCGTCAACCGAGCGAATCATGATGGTGAAAGCTCCGCCGCGATTGTCCCTGGGCGGCCCTTCCATACAGATGCCGCGCACACGCAACACGCTGCCCTGGCTCCCGTTCAGCAGCTCTCGTGGTGACAGCAGTCCGCTGCCGTTCACTTCGAAAGTCTGCTCGCCATCGCTCATTCGAAGGGCGATCTCGTCCCGGGTGGCAGTGGCGGATTCAAGTGTGCCGCTGAGTTGCACCAGTCGGCCGTCGAAGGAGCCATCCGCTGCCTGTGTGCTGGTGATAGCGGCTGGAGCGACTGGCGTGCGCTCTCCCACAACACGCAGGTGGTCAGCATGAAAAAAACTTGAAGGTCCGCTCGACATGAGAGTGCCTTGCACTTGCAATTCGTCGCCGAGGTTGAGATCGGAAGACTGCTGTGCGCGAACCTCGATGGCCCCGCCGGTGCTGTCTTGGATGTAGAGCGGTGAAGTGAGGATCACAACGCCGCGAACGACAAGTGTTTCGCCGGGCGACGATGCAAGTTTAGCAGTAGTGATGGGGGTGATCTTGTGTTCGGGAAGGTGCGGCGGCGGCGGCGCAAGATCGCTGCTCAACGAGTTATCCGAACTCCGGAAGAGCTCCTCGAGCATCTTGTTGTAATCGTCTTCGCGCGTGGGATAAACCGGATGGCTTACAAACGCCGCGTGTGAAGCGATCTCCGTGAGCTGCGGAAGAGCCGCGGACACCACCTCGATATGACGCCACGCCCCGCCCATGCCAATGGAACGGAGACCGATGCGGCCAGTGCGCTCACAACCCTGCTCTTCGAAAGAAAGATAGGAGGTCTTGCCCGATTCGAGGTTGCGAGCTTGCGCGGCCAACTGGCAGCCGACGACAACCACGCGCAAGTGATACCACACTCCAGTCTGCACGCCACCCTGCATCGATGTGGGCCTTCCCCCCAACCACCCATGGTCGGCACGACCCACAACAAAGGCCGAATCTCCCGCACGCAGCCCAACGTAGTACCCGCTATAGGCATCGGTGCCAGGTTCTTCATCGTTGACCCGCACGATCACGCCTACATTGCCATTCTGTCCGATCAGTTTCACGTCTGTATCGAGTGCATAATCCTTCCAGCTGTGCGAGCCGGTAACCAGTTTGGCTCCATCTTCATCGCTGCGATTCACTACCGTGCCGTTGCGCATCTGCCACTGGCCGCCGAAGGGAAGCCACTCGGCAGCTTCCTTGCTCGAGAAGGAGTCGTAGTACGGCAGCGACTCGCGATGCATACGGAGTCGCGTCCAGAGCCAACCGCACACACACAGTGTGAGCAGGGCAAGAACGATCCAGCGCATGCGTTGGATCATGGCTGCGGCCTCCAGTCGAGCTTGAGGCGCTGCTGCATAACTTCCGTGTCGATGTTGTCGCGCGTCAGTAGAACCGGCTCGAAGATGGTGCTCGGGGCAACGAAGCGTCCAGCGCGTGCGGCCACAAGATTCCGCACCGCCTGCTGGCCCATGCCTCGCATGTCCGGGATGACGAGCGAGTCGACCGAACCATGGCGCACATCGAATAGCAGGTCCAGGCCTTGGTTGATGCCCACGACTTTCGTGCGACTCTCGCGGCTCTCTGCATGAATTGCGCTCACCGAC
>JAZKBC010000021.1:99231-104976 GCA_040388825.1 Acidobacteriota bacterium
GAACGTCGTTGAGCGTAAGAGCGTAGATCGCTGCGATCTTTGGATGTTCCTCGAGCGTCTGCGCGACCTCTCTCTCCGACTGCCCCCAGCTGAAGGTGCCAATCAGGCGGCTCACAATGCGCACGCGGGGTGCCTGTCGCGAAAGCGCAGCCTCGAAAGCATGCGCGTGGTCCACTCGTCCTGGATTCATGGGGTCAATGCCGACGATAGCAACTTCGCCTTCATCGCCAACAATGGAATGAATTCGTTGTGCAGCCAATTCGCCGGCCCGGGCAATGTCGTTCGAGACATAGGAGAGGCCGGGCTCCACTGGGAGGTGCAGGGGCGTCCCAAGCACGACAACCGGGATGTGGTGATCAAGAGCACTTTGTACCACTGTGTCCAAGGCAAACGGAGCCGACGGAGATAGCACAATGCCGAAGTCGTGGTCACGAATCGCTCGCTGCACCAGTGTGACCTGACGCGAGATGTCGGCCTCGCCATTCGGTCCATTCCAGTAAACCGACAAATGATGCGCGGCCGCCTCACGCGCTAGACCCGCATGTTCAGAGACGTAGACTGCCTCGGTCGTATTCGCGGGAATGGCAGCAATGCGAGAGCGAGGCGAAGAACCACGGCATCCCGTCAGCAGAAGCACTCCCGTACAAGTAGCGATGAGCGCAGTTCGCATCGGTGAGTTAAGGTAACACTCCATCGATCGGTAACGGGAGTCGCAGGAGACTTCGCCCTCGAACGGCATCTCCAACACTACTCAGCGCTGGTTCAACCAGGAATCGCCAAAATCGCGCAGCTCCGTCCTAACGCTCGCCTCTCGATACCGGCTGACAAACTCACCAACCCATACGCAGGCCTCGAGTCTATGGAGCCGCTGCTAAGGCCGAGTACGGCTACTACGGCGGCATCTCCGCGGTTGACAAGGAATTCGCTCGCCTCATCAAGGCCCTCGCTCACACGAATGTTTTTCGTGAGGCCGGGATCAGCGCTGTTTCTGTTCCAACAGCCGAATCTTGGCCTTCAGGCGACGAAGTATTTCCTTTTGTAAGCCCCATATCCCGCGGGGCAGAAGCTTGTTGCGGCGAGCGCTCTCGTGATAGTTAGCCTTCATGCTGAGGATCATTTTGTAGCGCCCGTCGTTGGCAAGATGCAGACGAAGGGCGATCTCAAATTCTTCATGGTCGGCGTTCACGTTCTGGAAGTCTGACTGATGCCCTTGAGCGCGTCGTCTTACGCAAATCCAGGACGAGCAGGTTCTTCAGGCGCTCCAGGAGATGTCGGGGGCAGTCTTCACTTCGGCTCGCTCCGGGGGTGGACAACTCCGGTGCTGGTCGTGTGAGGATGTCGAAGCTCACGAGTTCTTCCTCTGAAAGACTCTCGCGTACGTGCCGCCTCTCCTCGTCGCTGAGGCTACGACTCAGAGCAACGAGTTTCCTCGAAGAGTTGGTCGATGCTGAGGCTGCCGGCGTTGTAGGCCTCAATCAGCTGTTCGAATCTGGTCCGGAAGTCCAGTCGCGTTTTGTTCAACGTCACCAGCTGTTCCAGTTGCATGCGTATTCACAGCAGAACCGCCAGCGTTCGAGCAGGGTGATAAAAGCAGTGGCGGTGGGGGCAGTCTGACTCGAACTCGTCTCTGGCTAAAATTCCCTGCTAACAGGGAAATTTACAGCGAATTTCCGAGAAGTGGGGAACCGCTGTGTTCACGGGACAAAGGCTAACCGCTGTGCATTGTGGCGTTTGCCTCGCTCGATCCTCTCCACGACGTCGAAAATAACAGGGAATTTTGAATGCCCTATCAGGGAATCGGATTGAGTCATCAGGGAATGCAATTCGGAAGTCATCACTCCTATGCGCCCAGTTTTGTCGTCATCTGGCAGCGGTCTAATGGACCCGGCCTACCTGAAAGTTGAATGCAGGAAGAACATTGCCGCGGTGGCCAGGTCAAAGGCATGCTGAGGTTGGGTCTGGATCAAAAGGTCACTCCGGCGGGGAGAAGCATATTGTCGGCTTTGCGACCGTCCGCGGACCCTGGCTTGAGCAGAATTCGTTCGGCATCAATGCCTTTGTCGCCGACGAGATACCGCTTTTCATTCGTCGCGCGCTGGGCGCCTGCCGATGCTTTTTCGGTTGCATCATGACTCCCAACAATGACCAACTGGGCGGCCGGATCGCGTTGCAGGGTAAGGGCGATGTCGTCGAGGCAGGCCTTGGCTTCGTTATCGACGCGCACAGGGCGCTTGCGGTCGCGCTCGAAGGAAATGGTGCACAAGTCCCTGCGCTGGGCTGCGGGCACTGGAGTCGGAGCTTCGACGGTGACGGTGGTTGTCGCCGAGGCGGATGCGCCGAGATCGTCGGTGACGGTGCAGGTGACCGTGATGGTGCCGGGGTTGGAACCGGCTGCGGTTAGGGTGGCAGTTGCGCCGGCGCCCGCGATATTGCCGTCGGTTGCAGTGTAGGAATGGGTCAAAGCGCCGTTGTGGAAGTTGGCGGCCAACAAGGCGATGTGCGATGTGCCTCCAGAGACGATGGACTGAGGAATGGCGGAACAGGATACGGTCGGTGGCGCAGGCGGCGGCGGAACTGCTGCTGCAGCCGTGACGGGAGCGGGCGCTTCCACTGGCGCGGGCGGGGCCACTGGAGCCGGGCTCCGCTTGCCGCCAAAGTGGAAGACCAGGCCAGCCGAAAGGCGGAGATCATTCTGCTTTGTACTCGCCCCCGAGGGCACAGCGGCAAAGGTGGTCAACATGTATTCGGCTTGCACAATTCGCAGAGAGAGGAGATGCGAGAGCCGGATATCGACACCGCCGCCTGCTGTCATCGCGAAGGCATTCTGCGACGGCAGCGCAGTACAGGGGGTTCCGGTGCAGTTGGAGACGGTGACCGCGCTGGCGTGGACGCCGCCACCGAGAGCCTGGACGAAAGCAGACACTCGCCGCTGCCTGCCGATGGTGAATCTTGGGCCGGCGAGGTAGGTGAAGGCGGTGCCGCTCGAATTGACGGTGTGGGGCTGGTTGACTCCGGTGCCTGTCAGTTGCAACTGGCTGTCGTCATAACCGCCAACGTCGGCGGCGAGAGCGAAGAAGCGGTTGAAATTGTAGGCGAGGGAGGCGCTGCCGCCGTTGAGGCCCACCATGCGATTGCCGACCGTGCCGCTGTCCGAATTGACGCCGACGCCGAAGCGAGAGTAGCCGAGGAAGAGATCGACGCGGGGAGTGGCCTCGCTTTGTACGGCGCGTGAATGCACGGCGGCGGGATCGGGAGCCTGGGCGTGCATCGCGGGGAGAAGCAAGTTCGAGGAAGCCAGGGCGGCAAAGGTGATGGCAGCAAGCATTCGCGCACGTACGGTCATATCAATCACTCCTGAGGTGCGCGTTGCAAACAACTGTCGAACGCCTGCTGCGTGTACTGGTGAAAGGGGTCTTAGGGTGCGGGGACATTGACGACCGTGTTGACGACGGTCAGGGGGCCGGTAAGAACCAACAGCCTTCCATTGACCGTGGTTATGGCTACAACCCCAGCTGTTGATACCGAAATGCCCGACTGCGCGATGACGGTTCCCGACATCGTTCCGCCGCCGAGGATTCCATTGATGGTGGCTGCCGTGCCGACCTGCCAGAAGACATTTTTGGCTTGCGCTCCGTTGACGAGCAGGATGCTGCGATGCGCGGTGGGTGTGCCGACGGTGAGCGTGGTTGCCATCTGGAAGACCCAGACGGCGTTGGCGTTGCCTTGCGCGTCGAGGGTGAGGTCGCCTTGAGAAAGGGCGAACGAACCGGGAGCGGATTTGTAGGTTCCGGCGACGAGGGTGCGATTGCCGAGTTCGCCGGCCAGGCCTCCGCCACAACCGGGGCAGGTGGAGACGTCTAGACCATTGGGAATGGCAACAAGGGCGTTGTAGGCCACGAGCGCATCCGCGGCTGCCTGGGCGGCGATGGCTTGCGTAACGGCTGTGCCTTCATTGGGGCAGGCGACGGTTGGCGGCGGCGGTGCGGTGTCGATGCTGCCGTTGACCAGGCCTATATTCAGCGTGGTCTCGGTGTAGACGCAGCCCGGCGTGTTGTCGTGGAAGCCCGTGATCAGGGTGGAGACTCCGGTGGTTCCGATGTTTCCGTTGATGACGGTGAAGATGCCCTGGTTGGTGATGCCGGCTGTTCCGCCGACACCGCCGAACAGAGCAGCGGTGCCGAGGTTGATCGGCGACTGGGCGGAGACTGTGCCGGTTGTGAAAGTCCAGGGATTTGCCGAGCCCGTCGAGCCGAGCGAGTTGCCGGAGAGATCCTGAGCGCCCGTGGTAACCGTCGCCGTGTAGGAGGTATTGGCGGCCAGGAAAGCGGTGGGCGTGAGGGTGGCGATGAAGGTGACGGTGTTGTACGAAACAGTAGCAGGTACCGCCACGGCGCCGGGTCCAACCAGCGTGAACGTGCTGGAGGTGATCGTGAGCGGATTCATTGCTTCGCTGAAGGAGGCGCTGATGGATTGATTAAGCGGCACCGCCGTTGCGCCGTTTACTGGGATGGTGGAAACAATGATCGGCTTGGTTGTGCTGGCGGCGGTTCCCGTGGTGAATGTCCAGACATAATTCACGGCGAGCGCGTTGCCCGAGAGATCCTGTGCGCCGGTGGTGATGGTTGCTGTGTAAAGCGTGCTCGCGGCGAGATTCGCTGCGGGTGTGAAGGTCGCCGTGTTGCCGATGGTGGAGTAGACAACCTGTCCTGCGACAGCGGTGGTTCCCGGCCCGGTGAGAGTGAACGTCGCTCCATTAATGGTCGCAGCGTTCATCGCCTTGCTGAAGGTTGCGCTGACCACTTGGTTGAGTGGGACGTTGGTGGCGAGATTGGCCGGAATGGTCGAGACCACTACGGGCTTCGTTGTATCCGGAGCGGCGCCTGTCGCAAAGGTCCAGACATAGTTGGCGGCCAGGGCGTTGGCAGAGAGATCCTGCGCGCCGGTGGTGATGGTTGCGGTATAGAGAGTGTTGACGGCGAGGTTGGCAGCAGGAGTAAAGGTTGCGACTGAACCTGCAGCGGTATACGTCACCACGCCGACGACGGCTGCTCCGCCGGGGGCCTTGAGGGTGAATGTTACGGCGTTTATTGTCGCGGGATTCATCGCTTCGTTGAACGTTGCGGTGACAGCCTGGTTGATCGGTACACCCGTTGCTCCGTTGGCCGGCGTTGTGGCCGTTACGGTGGGGAGCGTAGGACCGGCGCCGGTGCGGAAGGTCCACGAGTAGTTGGCTGCCAGCGGATCGCCGGCGACGTCGCGGTCGCTGGCGATACGGAGAAACTGTGAACTGAGTGTTGGCTGCCAGCGACACGGTTGGCGTGAACGTCGCGACTGAACCCGAGCATGCGACGGTACCAGCTACAGCGGTTGAGCCGGGACCGGCAAGACTAAAGGTGTTGGCCGGCGAGGCGAGTGTGGCGCAGTTCATTGCCTTGCTGAATGTTGCGGTGAGCACTTGGGTGACAGGGACGCCGGTAGCTCCGTTCGCTGGAACCGTCGCGATTACCGTTGGGCGAACCGCAGTGGTAAAGGTCCAGACATAGTTGGCCGCGAGAGGATCGGCGGTGGAGTCTGTGGCGCCGGTGGTGATGGTCGCGGTGTAGGTGGTGTTGTAGGCGAGGCCTGCAGTGGGTGTAAACGAGGCGACTGAGCCGGTAGCGGTGTACGTCACTACGCCCGCTACAGAAGCGCCGCCGGAGATGGAGAGCGTGAACGTGGTGTTGTTGAGGGTGGCCGGGTTCATCG
>JAZKBC010000021.1:104986-123163 GCA_040388825.1 Acidobacteriota bacterium
GCGGCGTTCTCCGCGCGCGCATCACTCCGGCCGTGAACGTGGCGGTCAACACCTGTGTTATCGGAACAGCGGTCGCACCGTTGACGGGAGTAGTTGAAAGCACGGTGGGCTGCGTCGCGGTGGTGAAGCTCCAGGTAGTGGAGCCAGACGGTTCATCGCCGAGCGTATCGGTCACTGCCGTGGTGATGGTTCCCGTGTAGAGCGTGTTGTAGGCGAGCGCAACGGCGGGTGTGAAGGATGCAACCGAGTTGGTGGCGTTGTAGGCTACTGCGCCGGCGATGGTCGTGCCGCCGGGACCTGTGAGGGTGAACGTCGTGGAGGTGATGGTCGCCGGGTTCATGGCAACGCTGAACGTGGCGCTGACCACCTGCGTGACCGGAATGCCTGTTGCACCATTGATCGGGGTGGTCGAAACGACGCTCGGAGGGGTAACTCCCACCGTCTCCTTGCCGCAGCCTGCCAGCGATACCAGAAGCGATGCTGCCAGAAAAACTGAAGACCCAAGATTGCGCATGTGCATTGTTTCCCCTCGCCGAACCAGGCCTTTGGAAGGCCCAGCCCTGTCGTGTTCTCGGGAGAAACTGCCGGGAATATCGATTACCTTCAGATGTAGCAGGATCGCGGCGAGAAGTCTGAGCAATCTAGCTCACAGGTCGTTCAACGGCGCAGGTGTGTGTCGTGTCGATGGTTTCCCTGGCATGCTGCTCCTCCCGGTCTCGCAACTCGGTTGCGACCTGAGCCAATCCGTGGAGAATCACACTTAGGTTTAGGGGAAAGCATGAGTCGCTTGGATACTACTGTAAAAGTGAAATTTCTGCGGAAGCAAGATCGAGCCGATAACCGAGCTTGTAGGCAGAAGCGATAAGGTCAGTCGGCGCGCCGACCGCCTCGAGCTTGCGACGGAGATTTTTCAGGTGCGTGTCTACCGTTCTGTCGGTCACGTGCCTGGTCTCCGAATACATTGCGTCGAGAAGTACGTCGCGTGCTAGCAGGACGCCGGGGCTTTCAGCGAGTGCATACAGCAGATTGAACTCGGATGGGGTAAGCGTGACCTCGGCGCTTTTAAAGCTGATGAGATGCCGCTGTTTGTTCATTTCCAGCACTGCTCGTGCTTCCCTCCGCGGCTGAACCTCGACGCGCCGCAGGATAGCTTTGGCGCGCGCGACCACTTCCCGCGGCGAGAAAGGTTTGCAGACGTAGTCGTCCGCGCCGGCATCGAGACCAATAAGGCGGTCCACTTCTTCGACGCGCGCCGTAATCATAATGATGGGTACCTCGCTGAAGGAGCGCACTTCCCGACACAACGCCAGCCCATCTCCGTTGGGCAGATTGAGGTCGAGCAGCACGAGATCTGCATTACCTTGCTTGACTTCATGGCCGAGCCGCGAATGGTCCTGCAGCCAATGGCATTCATAGCCCTCACGTGTGAAATAGAGGACAAGGAGGTCCGCAATCTTCTGTTCATCTTCCACAACCAGGACGCGTGTCGTATCAGGCATCTTGTTGCACCTCTTCGAATGGAGGGAATGTCACTTCGATTGAAAGGCCGCCTGAGGGTTCGTTCTTCGCAATGATGAATCCCTTGTGCGTGGCCGCAATCTCCCTACAGATGGTGAGTCCCAGTCCCATTCCGCCCGTGGAGCGATTGCGTGATGATTCTTCCCGAAAAAACCGATCGAATAGCCGTGTCGCGGCGGCTTCTGAAACTCCCGGGCCAAAGTCTCGCACAGACACCAGAACTTCACCGCTCGACGTCACCGCTGCACTCAGCACCAGCCTCTCGCCAGCAGACGCATAGCGCGCAGCATTTTCCAGCAGGTTCGAAATCATCTGGATAATCCGCATCTCGTCTCCAAGGATCAGAAGCGGACGGTCTGGCGTGGAGAGTTCGATGCCCATCCCGCGATCGCGCAGGATATCCGCCATCGCCCTCGCTGAATGCGCCAGTACGACGCAGATATCCAGTCGCTGCATATTGAAGGTAAGCGCGGCAGTCTGCACATGCGCGAGTTGTCCCATATCGTTGGCGAGGCGGGCGAGGAGCGCGACTTCCGCCTGCAATGATTTGATCCGTTCGGGACTGGGATCGACGATCTGGTCTTCGATGGCTTCCAGCATGCCCTGGAGCACCGCCAGCGGTGTACGCATCTCGTGCGAAAGGTCGGCCATGAACTGCCGACGTGAGTCTTCGTTCGCAGCAAGTGTTTCGCTCAGGCTGTTGAAGTCAGAAGCCAGCTCGCCCAGTTCGTCGCTGCGTCGAAGGTTCAGCGGCGGCTCGAAGCGTCCGGCGCGCAAGGCGCGGGCTGCTGAACTGATCTGCAGGACCGGGTCAAGGACGTTACGCGCGATGAAGAACGCAGCCATGCCGCCCAGCAGCAAACTCAGGGTGCTGATAAGCCACAGTCCTTTGACCATGTCGTGCTGAAATCTCACATCGGCAACGGACATCAGCCGCTGAAGCGGTGCGCCGCTCAGCACGCCGACTGTATTTCCATTCCACATAACAGGCACGCTTTGCGCGCGGGGAGACTGCTTCTCTGACCCGATAACGACGACGCTTTTTTCATCGACCAGGGTATAGAGGGTAGCTGTGCCGGGTTGTGCTCCGTGGACCTGGACTGAATCGCCCGTCAAGCGGCTCCACAAACGGCTGTTGTCGCGGAGCGTGTTCCAGCTTCCCTGTTCGCCATAGTATCGCGCCAACCGGCCCGCGAGAACATTGAGTCGATTCACCTCGACGCCTCGCACGTACACCGAGAAACGCCGTTCGAAGCTGAAACGCAATGCGAACGCCTGTGCCAACACCAATCCCGCGCAAAGGCAGAAGAGAGCGATCAGCAGCTTGGGCGTCAGACGCAGTTTCGGCATGGAACAACTCTACTCGGTACGGATGCATGGAATCTCCTGCTGCATCCAGGCGAATTTCCCTGCTCAGCTTATCCGAGGCCGCGCCGGAAACGATGGAGATTCTGTGAAGACACACGGATTGAGTGCGCGAATTTCTCTTGCCTGAGCGTATCGGTGAAGAATCTGTGAGGTCTCGTGGAAACAAGAAACTTCCACACCTTTGTGGCGTTCTATACGCACAGAAGGAGAATCCAAATGTTCAAGAAGATTGTTTTTCTGGCTGTGGCATTGGCTTCGGTTATGCTCACGACGGCAACGACAGCGAAGGCGCAGAATGAGGGTCACGCTGTCTATGCGACGCTCAAGAACGAGATCGATCTGCGATCCGCGAAACCGGGCGACTACGTATCCGCTCAGCTGGTCGATTCCGTTTCGTTCAAGGATGGCAGCCGTCTGTCAAAGGGAGTCTTTCTCACCGGACGCATCGTTACCGTCGATCCTGCGGCCAACTCATTTTCGCTCGTGCTCGACCGCGTCCAAAGCGACGGTCAAAAGCCCAGCGCGATCTCCGTCGTGGTTCGCCGGATCGACGCGTCCGTGGCCGCGGACGATCTGCCTGATGCCGAACAGATAAAGCCCACTGGCGATCCAGTGTCCAAAGTGCGTGGCGTTCTTCTTGCCAATGCAACGAATGCATCCAGCTCCGCGCTTTTCTCTTCCAAGAGCAAGTCGCTGCACCTGGATTACGGTACGTTTCTCGGCTGCATCGTTTCGCGGTGAACGCTGCCTCCGTCCGGATCAGGAACTTCAAGAAGTTTTAAACGAGAGCTTCAGAGAGGATTAGAGTTGACGACCATGTCGGAAACAAGCATTGCACTCAATCGATTCGGTCTGGGAGGACGATCCGGGAACGATCCGGGGCCTGATCCCCGGCAGTGGCTGCTTGGGCAGCTTGGCCGCTTTGAAGTGCGGCCGAAAGCGGCTGGCTCCCTGGCTCCGAGCGGCCAGATCGTGGGCGAACTCTCCACGTATCAACTGACGTTGCTCGACCTGCAGCGCGTCGAGCGCGAGAAACCGCCATCACCGCCATCGTCCGAGATGTCGGCAAAGCCGAGCGTATCCAAAGACGCGGACTCGAACTACAGTCAGAACGCTGGAAACGATCCCGTCAACCTCCACCGGCGGAACGGACGTCTGCAGGCTCGCACACATTATGGGTTGGCCGTGACGGCTCGGACCGCAACAGCGGTGACCGGCAATGCTCCCTTCGTCGAGCGGCTGACGCACTTCTGGGCCAATCACTTTGCCGTTTCCGCCGATAAGCTCGAGGTCCTCGCTCTTGGCGGAAGCCTGGAATTCGAGGCGATCCGTCCGCATGTGCTCGGGAAATTCAGAGACATGCTGTTCGCTGTCGAGCAGCATCCCGCGATGCTCCTGTACCTCGATCAGGCGCAATCGGTCGGAGCCAACAGCGAGATGGCGCAGCGAGCGCCACACGGCGTCAAGTTGGGCCTCAACGAAAATCTTGCTAGAGAAATTCTGGAACTGCACACGCTGGGCGTTCGCACAGGCTACACGCAGAGCGATGTAACCGAGTTTGCAAGGGCGCTCACCGGTTGGACCGTCACCGGGCTGAGCGTTGGCCGTGGAGGCGCTTTCGGCAGCGGTACGGACCAGCCGAAAGGCTTTTTCTTTTCTACTTTTCTGCATGAACCGGGCACCCGTACCATCCTCGGCAAGAGCTACAACGATTTCGGCGAACGGCAGGCTACTGCCGTGCTGGAGATGCTCGCTACACATCCGGCGACGGCTAACCACATCGCAACGAAGCTGGCTCGCCACTTCGCCGGCGACGATCCGCCTGCTCCATTGGTCTCGCGCCTTGCAGCGGCGTTTCTCAAGTCGGACGGCGATTTGCCCACTCTTTACCGTGTACTGGTCAACTCGCCCGAATGCTGGGTAAAGACGCCGGTGAAGTTCAAGTCACCGTGGGAGTGGGCAGTTTCCGCATTGCGCGCTCTCGATACGCAACAGATTCTGGCTGGCGATACCGTAAGCCTGTTTGCCCAACTGGGCCAGCCGGTATGGCGGCCTGGCTCACCCGCAGGTTGGGACGACGTTGCCAGCGCGTGGGTTGGCCCCGATGCCATCATGCGACGCGTGGAGGCGGCCCAGCGCATGGTGCAGCGTCAAGGCGGTCAGATGGATGCTCGCGCTCGCGCAGTTGAACTCTTTCCCGGCGCGTTGAGTGAACCCACTCGCCGAACCATCGCTGCCGCCGGCAATCCCACCGAAGCGCTCGCGCTCATGCTCGTTACACCTGAATTCATGCGGAGATAACTATGCTTACTCGTCGGAAATTCGTTGCTCTGGGCGCTTCTGCAATTGCTACAGCGGGATATGGCGCGCCTATGGCATTCGCTCGGGCTGCCACGCATCGCCGCCTTGTCTTCATCATCCAGCGCGGGGCCGCAGATGGCCTTGCTACGCTCGCACCGGTCGGCGATCCGGCTTTCCTCAGCCAGCGCGGCGCCCTGGCACGGGACTTCGCTTCTGCACCAAAACTCGATTCCATGTTCGCCCTGCATCCCTCACTGACTGGCATGCGTCGGCTATACGACGCCAAACAGGCTCTGTTTGTGCATGCCGTCGCCTCACCGTATCGCGAGCGGTCCCATTTCGATGGGCAAAACGTCCTTGAGACGGGCGGCGGTTCGGTCAATGCCTTGAAAGATGGTTGGCTCAATCGACTCCTGTCACTGCTGCCTCCGGAGGACAAGGGGATTGCTCTCGCAGCGACTGTGCCCATGGCGCTGCGTGGCCCGGTGCCGGTGGCCAGCTACGCTCCATCGACGCTGCCGAACGCCTCGCAGGAACTGCTGACCCGCGTCTCGGACGTGTACGACGCCGATCCGCAACTGCATGCAGTCTGGGCCGAGGCCATTGCGACTCGCATGCTGACAAGTGACTTCGCTGCGGGAGATGGCAAGAACGCTGCGTCCACAGGTGCGCTCGCAGCCAAACTACTGAGTGCTGAGGATGGTGCTCGCATCGCCATGATCGAGACCAGCGGATGGGACACGCATGCCGGTCAGCGGGGCCGTCTGTTGGCACAGTTGAAGGCTCTGGATGTGTTGCTCGCATCGCTGCAACAGGGGCTCGGTGCTCTATGGAGCGACACGCTCGTTATCGTTGCAACCGAGTTTGGGAGAACAGTCAAAGTAAACGGCACGCAAGGCACCGATCACGGCACCGGATCGATGGCCATGCTGTTCGGCGGTACCGTGAATGGAGGACGTGTGGTGGCGGACTGGCCGGGCTTGTCGGACGCGGCGCTCTACGAAGGCAGAGACCTGAAACCTACAGCCGGTCTCGACACCGTCATAACCAGCGCAGTCGCCCCGCATTTCGACCTAACCCTCCAAAGAGCAGCCGCGAAGCTGTTTCCCGATGTCAGGAGCTCGGGGCCGATCTCAAACCTCGTGCGCGGCTAAACTCTCACAGATGCGTAATGCCGATCGCGGCTGTCGCGCCGCCGGTTATCCATATCCGCCAGGAGACTCCGGCGGCGCACCCCCTCAGACGAATGCCCCTGCTGCACACGAGAGAATCTGCACCTGCGCCACTGCAGGAGCCTGGGTGGCCCAATAGCCACCTGCTCCCAAAGCAGAAGCGCAGAAAATATCATCGCCATGCAGAAGTGCAGTCGAGGTATGCAATTGAGGGGGAGAGTCTATCTGGTTTGAGAATCGGCGCTGATCAAACACCCACAGCGATCAGTGCCGCCCACACCCGCGATTCCGCCTGCATGCTTCAATTGCTGTTGCTCGACTTGAAGACAGCGCCCGGTCTTTCTCTGTGGACAATTCATCTTGACTTGCCCTCCAATTGATCGCATACCGGCCCATTCTCTGATATTCCCCGTAACCGCCGCATTCTCCGTCCGGCCCATCAAGAGAATTTACCCACGATGAAGGCTTGACGAGAAAATCTCGCCTTCGCCGATTAGCCGACACAGCGCGAAGAGCACGAAATGCCCGCAAATTCTGGTATTCATAGCAGACCCGCCGGCGTTCGGGCATCGTGAAGAAGACATTGGCGGAGGGAGAGGGATTCGAACCCCCGTTGCCCGCAAAGGCAAAGCGGTTTTCAAGACCGCCTGTTTCAACCACTCACACATCCCTCCGCAGGAGGTGGGCGTAACACTGTTTCTATTGTAAGCTGTGCTCGCCTCATCGCTCGAGCTCGCACGTTTCGCGCCTACTTCATCACATCCATCTCCACTGGCCCAATCAGTCCAGCCGGCAACAGCCCTGATGGCGTCATCGTCGCACCCGCACCAAACTTCCGCGGCGTCCGCAGGATCATCGAGTTGTACAGAGCGTTCGTCACCGTCACCTCGAGCGTGTTTTCACCAGCATGCACCAACGCCGTCACGTCCAGCGTGTAAGGCTTGCAGAGCAAAGTTCCTGCGGCCTTCCCATTCACAGTGACGTCGGCAACATCGCCAACCTCTCCCAGATTCAGCACCATGCGCTCACCTGCCTTGATATCCGGCAGCGCAAAGGTCGTCGCATACAGCCCACGACCCGAGAAGCCTTTCAGCTCATCGTCGAACACCCAGTTCTCCAGCCGCTTCATCGACCGCGTCAACGTCGCCGTCTTGCCACTCGCCACCAGCCCCGTGGCCTTCAGACTCCATCCGCTTTCGCCCACCGGAAGTTCCTCCGCCAGCTTCAATGCCGGCCCCACCTTGTCCGTCGTAGCCGCGGCCTCTGGTGTAAACACGATCATCGCCGAACCCACCGCCGTCATGTCGAAACTCACCTCCGCCACGCTGCCACGCCGATGATAGGCCGTGATCGCGGCCACTTTGCCCGTCCACGGATCCCATAGCTCAGGCTTGCCTGCCGCTCGAAACTCCGCCACCACGTGCTGTGGAGCGTCGCCCGCGTTGCGCAGGAAGTAAGCTGTCAGCCCACCAATCCTCCGTTCGAAGTAAGGAAACGCGGCGCCTTCAAAGTGCACATCCGGAGCCGTCGCGCGCTTCACCGCTACCACAGCTGCAGCCGCGTCGCTCACGCGGTGCACGGTCGGCTTCATCGACATGCCATGCACTGCCACTGCTACACGCCGCGTCAATTCAGCGTTGTGCAGCCACCCATTTTCTTCCGAAGGCATCTCGCCCACAAACACAACGGGCAATCCTTCCGCTGCAAACTTCGCCAGCTTCTCCGCAAGCTCCACCGAGATCGCCTTCGCCGACGGCATCGCCAGCACGCTATAGTGAGCGCCGCCCGCCGTAACCAGCTCACGCTGTTCCACCTTGCTCTTCAGCAGCGATTCCTCATTGATCGCGTCGTAGTTATACCCCGCATCCATCAGCCCCTGCTGCAGCGGAGGCGCCGGCGCCGGTGGTGGCTCCTTCGCTCCATGCTGCAACTCATACCGGTACACCGCCACCTGCGATACGCTCTTGCCCACCTGCGAGATGTACTGCACCCGCGTCAAATACGCATTGAACTTCGCAAAGTACGGCCAGAACGGATTCTCCTCATTGAACTGCGACGAGTACGAGCTCCTCCCCGGTGCACCCGCAAACGGATGCCACCCTGGATCGCCCTGCCCCGGCAGCTGATACGCGAACCCGTGATACAGAATCGCGTTGATCCCCGCGGTCAGCAGCTCGTCGCCCGCCCGCTTCATCTTCTCCGGCGTCGTCTGGTACACCCCCATCCGCCACACGAAAGACTCGCTGCCCACCACGCTCCGTCCATACACATGCGCCGACGCAGCCGCTTCTTTTAGGAAATCATAGCGCCCGTTATCGTAGAGGTCTTCGGTCTCGGGAATATCCGCGTCCCCATAAATCTTCAGCACATCCGCCGGAGCTCCATGCGATTGCGTTCTCGCCAACAGTTTGTGCTCATGCGCCCACGCGTTGAACGGATCGAAGAAACGCTCAATCATCAGGTCCGAAACCGTCTGCCAGTAATCCCGCCGAACCTGGTCGCCGACACCCGGCATGTCATACGCCGGCAGGTTCTCGAAGTTCGCAAACGGCCCGCCATATCCCTGCACCTTCAGGATCGGCAGATACGGCGTAACGTCATACCCACGCCGCTTCTTGAACTGCTCAATAAAGTCATCGCTCCAGTAGAAGTGTTGCTTCACCTCCAGGCTGTCGCAAAAGATCGCACGCAGTCCATTGCCGAAGTACTCACCGAGGTACGGCACCGCATTGTCGCCCACCGCCTTCGCATGCGCCGCAAATGCCGCCGAGTTCCAGTGGTCCATCTCCAGCTGCGGTCCCTCACCCACACCACCCACAATCTTGTGTACTGTTGGCGCCGACCGGTACACAAAGATCTGCCACGTCCCCGGCGGCACATCCCAGTCCAGCGTCCCATCCGGCTGCATCTTCGCCGTCAAATCGATCGGGCTCCCCTTATCCAACACGCCCGTCTTCAACACCGGCTGCTCTGTCGCCGCCACCTGGTTCTGATACCACAGCGCATCTTCACCGCGGACCGCGACCACCGCCACCAGCTTCACGCGTTTCTCCAGCCGCTCCGTCCAGCCATCCGGAAGCCCCTTCGTCAGCGTCGCTGCTCTTTCCGGATCGCCATCGTAGAGTCCCGGCAACTCCAGCCGCGTATGCATCTTCTCCGGCCCCTGTACCGACACGTGCGACCACCGCAGCTCCACGCTCGCCAGCTCCGGTGTGATCTCCGCTCCACCAAACGGCCAGCCCGAGCCAAACGTGTAGTCGATAAACATCCCATGCTCTTTCGCCGCTTTCACTGCTACGCCCACATTGCGAAAGAAGTCCGGCGTCGGATAATCATGGAGTCGTTTCGTCGCATCCGCAGGCAACTTGGGGACGCCAATCGCAAACGGCTGAATCTCCGCCCCGCCGAATCCGGCAGCATCCAGCGCTCCCACCTCCCGCTTCAACTCCTCCGGCGTCACATCGTTGCCCGGCCACCACCACCGCACCAGCGGCCGATAGATCTTCGCCGGGCTCGCAAACGCCTGCCTCACCTCTTGTGGCTTCGGCGCGGTTCCCTGTGCTCCACAACCCATCGCCCCAATCACCATTACAGCCACAACAGACGTCCACATCTGTCTGCGCGTCATCATTCCCTCACATCCAAACTTCAAAGTTGCGTTCGGTTGACCAGCTTACTGTGCGCTATCGCCCCGCACAAGCCAGCCTCACTCTTCCGAATCGTTCTCTCGCCCCGGGCATCCAAAAACTGCACCTTCGAGCGGAACCAAGCACCGCGCTTGGTCGTCACACGTTCAGAATCAGCGAGCATCAAAGCTGGCAGCAACTCCCGCTCGCTGCGATACTGTTCTCGGAGCCCTATTCGCCCGCATGGCCACTTCGTCCACCAGCTTCGATAGCACGCTTCGCAGCGCGCGCTCCACCGTGGCCTTCCGCGAGACCATCAACCTCGCCCTCGACAGCTTCTGCGCCTCCAAAACCCGCTTCCTCCTCACCATGCTCGGCATGGTCATCGGCTCGGCGTCCATTGTGCTCGTCGTTACCGTTGGCCTCACCGGCCGCCAGTACGCACTCGACACCATCTCCGGCCTTGGTCCCAACAAGGTAGAAATGCAGTACTCCGGCGGCCAGGTCATGGGTCCGGATAACGTCTCCACCCCCGACTTCATGACTCGCGAAGACATGCGCGCCGTCGACGAACAGGTCCCCGGCATCATCGCAAGCTCGCCCATGCTTGAGTACGACGACCACGTCTCCATCGCCGGCGTCAGCAAAGAGACGATGATCCTCGGCGTCAGCCCCCAGTACAAACAGGTGCGCAACCTCAAAGTCCTCGCCGGCCGCTTCTTCGACGACCAGGACGCCGGTACCCACGCCAAAGTCGCCGTCATGGTCGCGCCCATGGCACACGAGATCTACGGCAGCGGCGACGCCGCCGTCAACCAGACCATCTCCGTCCGCGGCATTCCCTTCACCATCATCGGAGTCTTCGAAGAGAGCACCAACACCTACGGTCAGTCTGAAATCTCCGACCATACCGTCCTCGTCCCCTATGAGGTCGCCCGCTACTTCACCGGCTCCGACAAGCTCAAGGAAATCTTCTTCAGCATGTCTTCCCCCAACGAAGTCGAGCCCGGTGCCAAACGCATCACCGACATCATCCACAGCCGCCACTACGCCACCAGCGTCTACCGCGCACAGACCCTCACCGACATCCTGAAAACCGCTGGCAAGATCGCCGACATGCTCACCGTCGTCCTTCTCCTGGCCTCCACCATCACACTCATCGTCTCCGGCGTCGGCATCATGAACTCCATGCTCGCCAACGTGCAGTCGCGCTTGAAAGAAATCGGCATCCGCAAGGCCCTCGGCGCCACCAGCCGCGAAATCCGATTGCAGTTCCTCACCGAATCCGTTTTCTTATCGCTCTCCGGAGGCCTCGTCGGCACCTTCATCGGTCTCGCCGTCCCCTTCAGCCTCCGCTTCTTCACCGACTTCTCCATCCCCATCACCTGGACCGGAGCCTTCGTCGCCCTCGCCACCTCTGTCGCAGTAGGCGTAATCTTCGGCACGCTCCCCGCCAACCGCGCCGCCCGCCTCGACCCAGTGGCCACCCTCAAATACGAATAGGGAATAGAGCTTAGGTCTCCGCCCTACTCCCTACTCCCTACTCCCTACTCCCTACTCCCTACTCCCTACTCCCTACTCCCTAAGTATTATTCGGATCCACCGACTTAAACCCATAAGTCTCATACCGCGTAGACAACTTCCCACCCTTCACACTCACCACGGTATAACCCTCCGGCGTTCCCAGCCGAACCCCTCTCCACCAGTTCCCGCACACGGCTCCGCTGGTCATATACGGAATCCCCATATACTCCACGCGCTCATTCACATGCGTATGTCCCTGGAACACACCCAGCACATTCTTGCCTTTGAAATGCCGAATCACGTCATGTGAGTTCGCCACCGTCATCCCGTTGTATTTGTGCGGCGCGGTCGACTCCACCTCGAAGCTGTTGATCGCACTCACCAGCGGAATATGCACCGTAACAATCACCGGAGTCATCGCGGACACACCGGCTAGGTCCTTCTCCAGCCATGCAATCTGAGCCGCATCCACACGCCCCTCATACTGGCGATCAGACGTCAGCCCCACCGTATCCATCACGATGAAGTGCACACCTTTGTGATCGAAGCTGTAATACGTCGGCCCGATATGCTCCTTGAAAAATCCCTTCCCGAACAAAGGATCCGTCGTCGCCACGCCGCTCTTCTCAAACAGCCCCAGGCAGTCATGGTTGCCGATCGTGTGATGCACCTTCAGCCCCAACTGCTGCTGCGTGTCATCGTAAGTATGAAATAGCTCCAGCGACTTCGCCTTCGGCACAGCCAACGTATCGATCACATGATCGCCGCCCTGGATCGCAAAATCCGCATGCAGCCCCCGCATCTTCTTGAACGCCATCGAGCATCCCTGCACCCCATTCAGCTCTGGCTCAAGATGTGTATCCGTAAAAAAGATGTACTCAAAATCCTCCACCCTGCGCACGGCAGCAAAGGCATTCGGCCCCACACACGCAGCGCCGGCCACTCCACCAGCCAGCGTAAGAAAGTTGCGACGATTCATCAGGCTCATGCCGACTTTTATACACGTTTCACTATGACGATTGCATCACCGACAGCCTCGCCCAATAGCTCACCAACGCAGGTTCGCACGTCTCGGGGTAGCTGCACAATCGGTATGTCACGCCTTCAGGCGTGACATAGGGGCCGCAGATATCTGCGGCCTTTAGGCCCTGAGGGCCGCTTGCAAACTGCCGCGAATCAGCCACCAGCAAAAAGCGCCGCCACCGGAATTCACCTCCCGGCAACGGCGCCTTCTCTACGCTCTACACTCTACTGTCTACGCTCTGCTGTTAGTCGCGGTTGTCGTCCAGCTCGCCCGTGTAGGTCGACTTGAACACCGTGTCGTCCTCGGCCTCAACGTGACCTTCAGGCTTCTCAGGAGCATCGCTCTTGATCGTCACTTGAACGTGCGCGGTCACCTCGCGGTGGATCTTCACCGGCACATGGAACTCGCCGACAGTCTTCAACGGCTCTTCCAGGTGAATCTTGCGGCGGTCGATCTCGAAGCCCTGCTCCTTCAGCGCGGCAGCAATATCCTGCGACGTCACCGAACCAAACAGGTGGTTGTTCTCGCCCGACTTGCGCTCGAACAGCAACGCCACATCGTTCAGCTTCGCGCCCAGCTCAACCGCGCCGTCCTTCTCGCCCGCCGACTTGCGAATCGCCGCAGCCTTCATCTGTTCGATGACGGCCTTGTTCGCCGGAGTCGCTTCAATCGCCAGCTTGCCCGGCAGCAGATAATTGCGTCCGTAGCCGTTGGCCACCTTCACCACGTCGCCGCGATGGCCCAGCTTGTTTACGTCTTCCTTCAGAATAACTTCCATCACAAATCTCCAATTCTTGCGTCGCTTCGAAGCGCCGGCTGGACTAGTACTTCGCCGCGTAAGGCAACAGAGCAATGGCGCGAGCCTGCTTGATCGCCCGGGTCAGCTTCCGCTGAAAGGGCGCGCTCGTTCCGGTCAGGCGGCGCGGAATGATCTTGCCGCGATCGCTCACAAACTGCTGTAGCAGGCGCACGTCGCGGTAGCTGATCGTGTCGATCTTCTCCACCGTGAACTTGCAAACCTTCTTGCGGCGGAAGAACTTCCGTCCGCCAGGACCACCCGCTGCTCCAGCCGGACGCGGAGGACGTGCTCCCGCCGGGCGCGAGCCCTGGTATCCGCCCGTGCGCTGTGCCGGTGCGGCGCTGGCGCCTTCTGCGGCCGCCGGTGCTGCTTGATTCACTGTCTCATCAGCCATCGTGAAACTCCTTATTCCTTTTCAAACGTCAGCCTCAAGCCGCCGTTCAGGTTTTGCCGTCTCCGCTCCAGACCCGCGTTGTGGCCTTTGGACCTGGCTCGCTTCAGTCAAGAAGTGAACCGTGGAAGCGTTGCTGCGGCGTTGCCGTTATCCCTAGAACTTCCGAGCGAACAAGCTGTTACGCCTGCCCGCAAAGCTTCAACTAAACCTCAGCAGCAACCGGCTCGGCCGCAGCTTCAGCCTCAGCCACGGGAACAACCTCCGCCACTGGCGCCGGTGCAGCTGCAGGAGCCTCAGCAGCTTCCGCATTCACCTGCGGCAGCGAGCTGCGCTTCACATGCGCATCGCGATGAGCCTTGATCTTGGCCACGCGCTTGTCTTCTTCATCCATACGCACAGTGATGAACTTGATCACCGGATCGCTCACGCGCAGGCGGCGTTCGATCTCGGTGACCAGCGAAGCCGGTGCTTCGACGATCAGCAGAACATAGAAGCCGTCGTTGAACTTCTTCACCGTGTAAGCGAGGCGCCGGCGACCCATCTTCTCGGTCTGCTTCACGCTGCCCCCGCCATCGGTCACATAGCCGGAGAACGTCTCCACCAGCTTGTCCAGCTCGGCCTCTTCAACATCCGGCCGCACGATAAACATAATTTCGTAAGTACGATTCATAGTGTTTCTTTCTGCGGGGTTCTGCCCCGCACCGCTTCGTTGGAACTTCCATCCGAAGTCGGTGTGGAAGATTGTTGCTGCTCATAGCCATCCGCCATCACTTCCAGCGAACAACCAATCAACTGCTTCCTGCTTACTGCTCACTCTCGGGCTCAACCTTGCGGTTGAACTCGCCCATCGCCGCGCTGACACCTTTCGTCATCACAGCCTCGACCGCGCGTACAGCCTGGTCGAGCACTTCATCCAGCACCGCCAGCTCCTGCTTCCGCATTGGCGAAAGCAAGTAATCCGTGCCGCCAGCCTTGATTGCCCGGCCCGTCTCCGTCGGTGGTTTCCCAACGCCGATCCGAACCCGCAACCACTCTTCCGTGCCCAGCACACCGGAGATCGACTTCACTCCGTTATGCCCTCCCGCCGATCCACGTTCGCGTATACGCAACATGCCCAGCGGAATCGCCAGCTCGTCATAAAGAACAATCAAGTCCTCAACGCCGAGCTCCAGCTCGTTCAACAGAGCGGCCACCGCAAGCCCGCTCAAATTCATAAACGTTTCCGGTTTCGCGAGCAGAACATCCTGCCCCATCAACCGGGTCCGTGCCGTCAGCGCTCGTCCGCGACGGTTGGCGATCACCACATCGCAAACTTCCGCAATGCGATCTACCGCCAGAAACCCTGCATTGTGCGGTGTGAACGCGTACTCCGGACCGGGATTCCCAAGACCGACAATCAGCTTCACGCCCACAAGCCTTTCAACTAAACGCAGCGTGCAGTCAGCAGGAAGCTCGCATCACTGCGCTGCTTCCTGCTAACTGCTTACTTCTTCTTATCAGCAGCCGGAGCAGCTTCCGCGTCCGCCTTGCCCTTCTTGGCTACTTCGGGCTCAGTCGCGCCGGCAACCGGCTCAGCCGCAGCCTCTTCACGCAGAACCGTCACGTGAGCCACAACCGCGTGCTCATCGCCCAGGAACTTCAGCTTGTCCGAGTGCGGCAGATCCGAAATGTGAATCGTGCCATTCACTTCCAGGCCCGTCACATCCACGTCGAGATGGCTCGGGATATCGCCCGGCAGGCACTCGACTTCAACCTCGTGCAGCACGTGGTTCATGATGCCGCCCAGCTTCACGCCGGCAGCCGTGCCGATGAGCTGAACAGGCACGCTCACGCGCATCGCCTTGTCCATCGCAATCCGCTTCACGTCGATGTGCAGCAGGTGGCTCTTGATCGGCTCATACTGCCAATCCACGATCATGCCCTTGGCCGGCTTCGCGCCTTCAATCGTCAGATCAAAAATCGTATTGTGGCCGGAGTCCGAGTGCAGAATCTTCGTGATCACCTTCGGATCAACGGTCACTGCAACCGAGGCCTCGCCCGCGCCATAAACCACTGCGGGGATCAATCCCTGCACGCGAACGCGCCGCGCGTGGTTCTTGTTGAACTTGCCTGTACGCGGTGTCGCCACCACAGCTTCAATCTTGCTATTGCTTGCCATTTGTCTTCATCCTTTCGGGCACGAGGTTGAGCCTCGCTCCCTTCGCGGTTTCACCGCTTCTCTTAACTTGCTGCTCACTGCTAACTGCTTACTTCCTAATTGAAGAGAGTGCTGACACTCGTCTCCATATGAATGCTCTCAATCGCGCGACCTAACAAACCTGCAATCGAAAGCACTCGAATCTTTGCTACCTTCTGCGCGGCTTCGGTCAACGGAATCGTGTTCGTCACCACCAGCTCTTCCAGGGGTGAGTTCGTAATCCTTTCCACTGCCGGTCCACTCAGCACAGCGTGCGAAGCGCACGCATACACCTTGTCGGCTCCCTGCTCCAGCAACGCCTCGGCCGTCTTCACCAGCGTTCCCGCCGTGTCGACAATATCGTCGAGGATCAAGCAAGTCCGCCCGCGCACATCGCCAATCACGTTCATCACTTCCGTCACGTTGATGTCGGTCCGCCGCTTGTCCACAATCGCCAGTGGAACCTCAAGCTTCTTCGCAAAGAACCTCGCCCGCTCCACACCGCCCGCATCCGGGCTCACAACCGTCAGGTTCGGCAGCTGCAGGTCTCTGAAGTAGCCGACCAGCACAGGACTCGCGAACAGGTGATCCACCGGGATATTGAAGAACCCCTGGATCTGCGCTGCATGCAGATCGACAAACAGCGCACGATTCGCTCCAGCCGTCACCAGCAGATCCGCCACCAGCTTCGATGTAATCGCCACGCGAGGCCGGTCTTTCCGATCCTGCCGCGCATATCCGTAGTACGGAACCACAACAGTGATGCGACCCGCGGAAGCACGCCGCAGCGCGTCCATCATGATCAGTAGTTCCATCAGGTTTTGATCCACCGGATGGCAGGTGGGCTGGATCACAAACACATCCACGCCGCGCACATTTTCAAGGAGCTGAAAGTGTGTCTCCCCATCGCTGAAGCGTTGCAAACGCGTCTCGCCGAGAGGCACACCCAAAAACTTGCAGACTTCTTCAGACAGCGGCCGATTCGACGACCCTGAAAAAATCTTGAAGCGCTTGTCGTCGCTCACGCGCGACGTCCGCTTCTTCTCCGCCACAGGCTGCTTGCCTGCCGACGGCGTCGCCGGAGTCAGTTGAAACTCCGGCGCCGTCCTGCTTTGTTCCTCGCCACCCTGGGGCGCGCTGGAACCGTCATTGCTCGTAGAACTCGGGATAGGAACCGCAGTCGTGTCTTTTTGATTCACGCTTGAAACCCTCCGTGGTTGGTTGACCGGGGACTGTTTCTCTACTGCTTGTCTTACTGCCATGCGGCCGTCGCCTTTTTCTGCGCCGGACTATGCAAACTCAGTGACTTCGATTCCTGCTCGGCCGCCGCTCGAATGTTGCTCCATTGCGACAGCCAAATACTTCTTTGCTTCCACCGCTCGCCGGCTTTGTGCCGGAACATCGAAGCGGCTTACCTCAAACTTCCAGGCGCATCCTGTTAGTTCCGCGCCAAAAAATCAAAAGCTCCCTATCTCTACATCGCACCATTCAGATCAGTCGGCTAACTCGTATTTCAGGCGACCGAACTCCAAATGCGGCGATCTTCTAACTTGGTTGGGCGACCAGGATTCGAACCTGGACTGAGTGCGTCAAAGGCACTTGACCTACCGTTAGTCGATCGCCCAGTACCCTCCAGCCATCTTCCACTGGAAAACTACTCTGCGAACATCGTATGCCAGTAATCCGTCCGCGGGATCGTTTGCGTCAATAACGCTCTCGTCCCGCCCAACTGCACACGCTGTTGAGCTTCGCGCGCATCTGTCTGGCTCGAATACAAGCCAAACAACGCCGAACCCGAGCCGGAGAGCGCTGCGTACAGCGCACGGCTCTTTCCGCTTCCCACTAAATCACGCTTGGTTGAACGCAAGGAGGGATGCTGCGAGAACACGACTTCTTCAAAGTCGTTCTCAATCCCGGTGCGGACAAGCGCGAGAAGTGGATTCTCGGCCAGATCACCCGCAACGTCCCTTCCACCGAAGGCCCCTTCATCAGAGGTCCCGAAATCCAGTCCCGGGAGATGCGTTCGAGTAATACCGGAGGAACTATGCTCGACGCCAGTCTTCATCCAGACAGAGGCCAGAGCGCAGCTCAACTCCCTTAGTCTACCTATTTCCACAGGCGACGTCAACCCCCGGGAGCTTTCTACTCCCTGCTCCGTGCTCCCTACTCCCTCCACCCCCCGCGCATCGAGGGCAGCAAAAGCTTTGCCGGTTGACACCCCCACCTCCGGCACCGCCACCACGCAAGCCGTGGCCCCAATATCCGGCAGCGGATA
>JAZKBC010000021.1:123173-136175 GCA_040388825.1 Acidobacteriota bacterium
ATCCGATCCCACCTCCGCCGCCAGCCTCAACCTCTCCGCCCCGCCCAACGCCTTCCCCAGCTCCCGCTCCAACCCCAGCAACGCCGCCACCGCATTCGCCGACCCGGCCCCCATCCCTCCCTGCACCGGCAGCCGCTTCTCAATCTCGATCTCCACCTCGGCGGAAATTCCCATCCGCTCCAGCGCCCCCGCCACCATCTTCCACGCCGTATTCCGCTCCGCGTCCCCCGCTTCCGTCCGTGGAACCCCTTTATGATCAGCGGTTAGCACAATCCGAGTGCTCGCAGCCTCTCGCGCCGACACAGTCACAAAATCGTGCAGCGCCAGCGTCTGATACACCGTCGTCAACCCATGGAACCCATCCACCCGCGCCGGCCCCACCGCCAGCCCCAGGTTGATCTTCGCAAACGAACGCACCCGCGTAGCCATATCTCCCTCATTCTAGCCGCCCTGGGCCTTACGTCCCCGCTATAACCGGATGCCGCCGGTTCCACCACACCAACAAGCTCTTCCGGCACGGCCGCTCCACCCACAAGTGCAGCGCGATCGCCAGCGGCAGCAGGATCGCCAGCTTCCACACCGCAGCCGCAATCGAACCGCTCGCGTGAAACGCGTGCTCCCACCACGTATTCAACTCGAAGTGCACCAGGTACAGCGCATAACTGGCTTCGCCCAGCAGCACCAGCGGAGCGCTCGAAAGCATGCTCGCCAGCACCGTATTCTCGCTCAGCCCCAGCAGCAGCATCGCGTACAGCGGAATCAGCAGCCCGTTATGCAGCGCCAGCGCCGGCAACCGCTCGCTGACCAACAGTGCGACCATCAGCCCGACAACCGCGGCCACTCCCATCCACGACGCCGTCCGCCGGCTCGGTCGAAACCGCAGCAACAGCCACGCAACTGAAATCCCGCACAGAAACTCCGGCAACGCAAACACGGGAAATCTCCTAACCCAGAACGCAAAGATCCCCAAACCCTCATGCCACGCCCCTGCCGGAAACCACACCAGGCAGACCACCGGCATCACCATCGCCAGCATCCAGAACAACCCAGCCGCCAACACCCCACGCATCCGGCTGCTAGGCGTCAGCTTCAAATACACAAACGGAAACACCAGGTAGAAGAACGCCTCCGACGCCACCGACCACGCCGGAACGTTGAAGAACGACACCATCCGCAGCGACCACGTCTGCACCATCGCCAGGTCCGCCACAAACGCCAGAATATGAATCCGCTGCGCAAACTGGCTCCAGCTCACCACGGCCGCCACCAGCATCGTCACCAGGTACACCGGATAAATCCTTGCAAAGCGCGCAAAATAAAACCGCTTCGCAAACGTCGTTCCCGTGGCCCGCTCTCCCGCATGGCTATACGTCAGAATGAACCCCGACAGCACAAAGAAAAAACTCACCCCTGTATATCCCGCCGAGAAGAACCCCGTCAGCGGCCCCCACAAAGAAAACGGCCGCACAATGTGATACAGCGTCACGTGCAGCGCCGCAAAAAAGCGCACCGCCGTTAATGCACGCAGATGCGGTGGCCGCGGCGCGCCCGCTGCCGGAGCCGGATTGCGGGCATCCGTCAGGCTTTCACCGAGCAATCGCTCCTCGCCCAATGCTTACTCCATCAGCTTCCGTGTCAGGTACGTATAGGTCAGCGCCCAGGTCTTCGCAGTCTGCTTCAAATCCGCACCCGCCGCATGTCCGCCTTCGATAATCTCGTCATACAAAAACGGCATGTGATTCGCTTCCATCAGCGCCGCAAACTTCCGCGCATGCTCCGGCCCCACGCGATCGTCCTTGGTCGTCGTAAAAATCAGCGGCTCCGGATACGTCACATCCGCCCTCAAATTCTGATACGGCGAAATAGAAGCGAGGAAGGCCCGCTGCGCCGGATCGCTCACACTGCCATACTCTCCCACCCAGCTCGCCCCGGCCTCAATCTTCTCGAACCGGATCATATCCAGCAGCGGCACCTGGATCACGACTGCCTTCCACAGTTGCGGATGCTGTTCCATCTCCACGCCCATCAGCAGACCGCCGTTCGATCCGCCCATGATCCCCAGCTTCTCCGGCGAAGTAATCTTCCTCTTCACCAGGTCCTCTCCCACCGCTGCAAAGTCGTCATAGATCCGCTGCCGATGCACCGTCAGCCCAGCCTCATGCCATGCCGGCCCAAACTCTCCACCGCCGCGAATATTCGCCAGCACAAACACCCCACCCTGCTCCAGCCACAACCTGCCCGTATTTACCGAGTAGTGCGGCGTCTCCGCAATCTCGAACCCTCCATACGCATTCAGCAGCGTCGGATTGCTGCCATCCAGCTTCATCCCTTTCGGATGCACCACGAAGTACGGAACCGCCGTCCCATCCTTCGACGTCGCCTCCATCTGCTCCACCTCATCCTTCGACGCGTCGAACATCGCCGGCTGCGCCTTCGCCTGGCTCACCGCTCCGGTCCCCGCATCGCCCATCCACAGCGAAGGCGGCGTCAAAAATCCACTCACGCTCAGGAAGAACTTGTTATCCGAATCATTCGCCGCCACAATCCCCAGGCTCATCTTCGCCGGAACCGCCAGCGCCTTCTTCGTCCAACCCGCAGCCGTCGACGTATAGACGTACGCCTCGCCCTGCACCTTGTTCAATGTCGTCACCAGCAGGCGGTCATGCGTCGTCGCCTCTCCCTGCAGGAACTCCACCTTCGTCGGCTCAAACACCACGCGCGGCTTCAAATGCTCGGGGTCCTTCAACAGGTCGGCCAGCTTAACCTCCAGCAGCGACCCCTGCGTAAAGCTCCGCCCCGATCCCGCCGGCGTCCAGTCCTCGCGAATCTCAAACAGCACCCGTCCATCCAGCATCCCCGCAAGGTTCGACTTCTTCGGCAAATCCAGCTGCTTCAACCCCGCAGGAGTCCGTACCCACGTCTGCCCTTCAAAGAACGTCACGCCGCGGTAGATGCTCACCAGCACATGCCCCTGTGCATCGTGCAGCACCTCCGGCTGCACCTGCATATCCGTCGCCTCGCCGCGATAAACCTCCTTCGCCGTGCTCAGCGGAGTTCCCCGCTTCCACTCCTTCACCACGTACGGATACCCCGACGAAGTCATCGTCCCCGCACCCCAGTCCCGTCCCAGCAGCAGCGTGTCTTTATCCGCCCACTCCACCCTCTGCTTGCTCCGGTCCAGCTTGAAACCACCCTCCACAAACGTCCCCGTCTTCAGGTCGAACTCCCGCAGCGAGTCCGCATCCTCTCCCCCCGCCGACAGCGTCACCAGGCAATACTGATCACCCGGATACAGGCAGTTCGCTCCCTTGAACACCCACTTCACGCCGTCCTTCTTCCCCAGCGCGTCCACATCGATCACCGTCTGCCAGTGCGGTTCCTTGGTCAGGTAGTCGTCTACCGTCGTCTTGCGCAAAATCCCGCGCTGGTGCTCCGCATCCTGCCAGAAGTTGTAAACCTCATGCCCCCGCAACTCCGGCTCCGCCAGCCGGCTCGGATCCTCAGCCGCCTTCAGAGCCGCCGCGTAGTAAGCCGCGTAATGCGAGTCCCCTTCCAGCACCTTCTCTGACCGCGCATCCTCGGCCTTCACCCAATCCATCGCCTTCGCGCCGTTCACCTCTTCCAGCCACAGGAACTTGTCCTCCGGCGCTGCCTGTGAAACATCCAGATCCGGCTTCACCATGTGGTGGTTGTAACTCGCCATCTCAAACTGTGCCGTCTGCGCCACCACGCCGCCCTTCGCGCCTAGCACCCGAACCGTAAAACACCCGCCGGGCTCCACCTTACTGAACAAGAACTTTCCATCCGCTCCGGTCGTCACCTTCAACCGCACATCCGCCAGCCCACCCATAAGCTTGCACGAGTTCACCAGCTCCACCGCCGCTCCACTCACCGGCGCACCCGCATCCACCACGCGCCCAGCGACTGTATCCAGCGGATCGCCCTGCGCCGCCGCCGCCATCCACCCGCCCAATGCCAACACACCCAGAACCACTCGTACTTGTGTCGTCCGCTTCATCTCGCCTCCCGGCAAAAACCACAACTCAGGTCAATGTAGCGCGAAATGCCCCACCAACGGGCCCATCGCCCGGCCTTCCGGTCTTCCCCTACGCAAAAATCGCGCAGCCACGACAATAAATCCGCCCGCTCCCCAGAAATCTAGTCGGAAATCGCTCCCCAAAACCCTGGAATACCCTACGAAGCGCCGCAGCTTTGACGCGTTCTGAGCGTGCGCGCTCTAGGCGTCGTAGTCGAGCGGGGCGGGGACCACCGGGGGGCCTGGTACGGGCATGGCGCGAAGGTAGGCAATGAGGGCGCGGGTGCGTTCGGAGACCAGGAGTTGGGTGGCGCGGGGAAGAGCTTTGTCCCACTCAGGTCCGTAGTCGAGGAAGCTGTCTTCGATGGCGCTGGCGGCGTTGAGCACGGCGATCATCGCGGCGCGTTCGGGGTCGGCGTGCGCGATCATGGCGCGATGGGGGACGAGGACAGCGGCGATGTTGCGCATGTATTCCGCGATGCGCTCCGGGGCGTTGAGAGCGAAGGCAGAGTCAGGGCGAGAGCGGAGGAAGTGCTCGATCGCGCGATGCATGCCGGGGTTGGAGCGATAGGGGCGGAGGAGAGTGCTGACGACGCGTTCGGCCGTATCTTCAAGCGAGGAGCGGAAGAGCGTGGCGAAGAGCTCTTCGGGTCCGGCTGCGAGAGCCTGGTCGAGGTAACGGAGGAAGATGGCGCTGAGAAACGCGTCGTTGCTTCCGTAGCGGCGGTAGATTTTTCCTTTGGAAACGTGAGCTTCCGCGGAGATGCGCTCAACGGTGCAGTCAGAGAGGGTGGCGCCCGCTTCGAAGAGGTAGAGCGCGGCGTCGAGCAGCTTGTCGACGGTTCTGCGGCCGTCGCGGCTTCTGGATACCCGGATGTTGGAAGTCACTGGAGAAGTTTAGTGCATTCCGGGTGGAGAGGGGATTGGTCGAGGTGCGAGTTAGTAGGAGTGGCCGAGGATGGGGTGGGGTTCGTAAGGTTCTTCTAGCCGGGTGATTTCCTCGGGGGTGAGCTTGAGGGTGAGGGCGGAGATGGCGTCTTCGAGCTGATAGAGCTTGCTGGCGCCGACGATCGGGGCGCTGATGGCGGGCTTGGTGAGCATCCAGGCGAGGGCGACCTGGGCAGGCTTGACGTTGCGCTGCGTGGCGATTTCGACAACGCGCTCGACGACGGTAAAGTCGGAGGGGCGGTAGTAGAGGCTGTGGGCGAAGTCGTCGGTGCGGGCGCGGGTGGTTTCGGCGGCCTTGCCGTTGGCGATGTCCTCGCGCTTGCGGGAGCCAGTGAGGAAGCCGCGGGCGAGGGGGCTCCAGGGGATGCAGCCGACACCCTGGTCGAGGCAGAGCGGGAGCATCTCGCGCTCTTCTTCGCGGTAGACGAGGTTGTAGTGGTTCTGCATGGTGACGAAGCGAGTGAGCCCGTTGGTTGACTGGAAGTTGAGCATCTTGAGGAACTGCCAGGCGTACATGCTGGAGGCTCCGAGGTAGAGAGCCTTGCCGGCTTTGACGACGTCGTGGAGGGCTGCGCAGGTTTCTTCGATGGGGGTGTTCTTGTCGAAGCGGTGGATCTGGTAGAGGTCGACGTAATCGACGCCGAGGCGCTTGAGGGAGGCATCGATGGAGGCCATGATGTGCTTGCGCGAGAGGCCGCGGTCGTTGGGGGCGTCGGACATGGGGTTGAAGACCTTGGTGGCGATGACGAGGTCTTCGCGGCGGGGCTGGAACTCGCGGAGGAGCTTGCCGGTGACGACTTCGGATTCGCCGACGGAGTACATGTCGGCGGTGTCGAAGAAGTTGATGCCGGCTTCGATGGCGCGGCGGACGATGGGGCGGGCTTCGTCTTCTTCGACGACCCACTCGCGCCATTTTTTTGAGCCGTAGGTCATCATGCCGAGGCAGAGCGGAGAGATCTGGGTGCCGGTGGTTCCGAGGCGAACAGTCGGCTGTGAGGCTTTTGTTTCGAGGGCGGCGTAGGGATTGGGCGCGAAGCTGGACATAGAGCTATTTGACGACAGAGGAGGGGCCTAAGTCGAAGTGTTTGCAGAGAGGCCGCGATGCGGAACATGGTTTTCGCGGCGAGGCAGGCTTCCATGCGGCGTCGGAATGCATCGTACTGAATGGAGCCGCCGTGTGCGACACGGACTGTTCATACAGTTCGCGGGCCCCTTTTGCAGTACAAACGTGCGCGGTGGCCCAACCTCTTTGATTCGTCAGCAAACGGCCTGCCATTGAGCGGGCCGTTTGCTTTGTGCGGGAGCGCGGAAGCTGTCTGACGGGTGGCCGTTCAGCGACTTTTAACATGGATCGGGGTATTCTTCTCTGAGACCAGAGAGACCAAGGTAGAGACTGGTTCCGCGAGATGGGCGGAGCTGTGCGTTTGTGCGCTTCGATCCCGTGCGTGAAGGTTACCGACGGAGAGGGAAGCACTATGCAGACGAGACGAGATTTCATCAGGAATGCGGCAATGCTGACTGGCGCGGCCGGGTTTGCCGCAGGGGTTCCGGGGTCGGTGGCGCGGGCTTATGCAATTGAGCCGGAGCCGGGGACGACGTGGCAGGATGCCGAGCACGTTGTGATCCTGATGCAGGAGAACCGCTCGTTCGACCATGCGCTGGGAACGCTGCAGGGTGTGCGCGGGTTCAATGATCCGCGGGCGATCCGGCAGGCGAATGGCAACTCGATCTTTCTGCAGACCAGTGTGGACGGAGAAACCTATGCTCCGTGGCGGTTCGACATCAAGGACACGAAGATTACGTGGATGGGTTCGATCTCGCATGAGCGGCATACGCAGGTGGATGCGTGGAACAAGGGGCACCACAATGCGTGGATCGATGCCAAGCGCTCGCACAATGAGTCCTACCGCAATGTGCCGATCACGATGGGGCACTACACGCGCGAGGACCTGCCGTTCTATTACGCGCTGGCGGATGCGTTCACGGTTTGCGATCAGCACTTCTGCGGCGTGATGACCAGCACGACTCCGAACCGGTCGATGTTCTGGACGGGGACGGTGCGGGATGCGCAGAACGCGCACTCGCAGGTGTATATGCGCAACCCGGAGTTTGGGCATGGGCGGCTGAAGTGGACGACGTTTCCGGAGCGGCTGCAGGCAGCGGGGATCGACTGGAAGATTTACCAGAACGAGCTGGGGCTGGCGGACCTGGATGAGGACGAGCACGGCTGGCTGGGGAACCTTGGCAATATGACCGAGTCGTTCGCGGCGTATCACGTGAACCTGTCGGACGCGAACGTGGAGAAGCTGAAGAGCCGGCTGGTGGCGGCGCAGAAGGATCTGGACGCGCTGAAGCTGTCGCCGGAGCCGGTTGAGCCTTCGCTGAAGGCGGATCGCAAACTGGAGATCGCTCAGAAGGAAACGCACATTGAGGCGATGCAGGAGCAGGTGAAGAAGGGCGGCGGCGGGCTGCAGAATCTACCGGAGGATGCGCAGGATCTGCACCGGCGCGCGTTCACGACGAACGTGGGCGATGAGCACTATCACTCGCTGGAGACGATTTCTTTCCAGGAGGGCGGCAAGACGATTTCGATGAAGGTGCCGAAAGGCGATGTGCTGTATCAACTGCGCAAGGATTGTGAAGAGAACAAGCTGCCGACGATCTCGTGGCTGTGCCCTCCGGGCAAGTTCAGCGATCATCCTTCGAATCCCTGGTATGGGGCATGGTACGTGTCAGAGGTGGTGGACGTTCTGACGAAGAATCCCGAAGTCTGGAAGAAGACGATCTTCATCCTGACGTACGACGAGAACGATGGGTACTTCGATCACTGCGCGCCGTTTGTGGCGGCGGACCCGAATAATCGGTCGTCTGGGCGCGGGTCGGAGGGCATCGACATGGCGCTGGACTATACGTACGCGCCGGATGAGATTGCGCAGGGCGTGACGACGGCGAGTGCGCGAAGCGGGCCCATCGGGCTGGGCTATCGAGTGCCGATGATCGTGGCTTCTCCCTGGAGCCGCGGCGGATGGGTGAACTCGCAGGTCTTCGAGCACACGTCAACGCTGCAGTTTCTGGAAGAGTTTGTGAAGGCGAAGACAAGCAAGGATGTTACGGAGACCAACATCACGCTGTTCAGGCGGACGGTGTCAGGCAATTTGACGTCGATCTTCCGTCCGGCGGAGGAGGGATCGGGCAAGGAGCTTCCGTTCCTGAATCGCGACAAGTTTGTGGAAAGCATTGAGCAGGCGAAGTTCAAGGAGATTCCTTCGAACTACAACAAGCTTTCGGCCAAGCAGGTGGAGGCGTATAACCGCGATCCGAAGTCGGTGCCGAATATGGCGAAGCAGGAGCCGGGGATTCGGCCGGCGTGCGCGCTGCCCTACGAGCTGTTCTGCGAAGGTGAGTTCCATGCAGACAAAGCGGCGTTCGGGCTGGCGATGCGTGCAGGCAAGGGTGTGCACGGCGACAAGAGCGCGGGTGCGCCGTTCAATGTTTACATCCGCAACACGGTGAAGACGAGCGGCGTGTTGGAACGCGGCAAGAACAACACCAACATGTTCGTCGCGACGTATGCGGTGGCTGCGGGAGACACGCTGCAGGAAGGCGTGCCGATGCAGTTCTTCGCGAATGGGCGATACGAGATCGACGTGCATGGGCCGAACGGGTTCTACCGCGAGTTCCGTGGCGATGCGACTCCGTGCCCGATCATGTCGCGCTGTGCGTATGAGCGGACGAACAAAGGGTTGACGGGCAACGTGCTGGCGAGCGTGAAGAATTTGTCGGCGACGCCGGTGAAGGTGACGATCGCGGACAACTCGTACAAGACCGGCTCGCAGGTAATCGAGCTGCAGCCGGGCGAGTCGAAGTCGATCCCGGTGCAGGCGGCAAAGGTGCATGGATGGTACGACTACACGGTGCAGGCGAACGGGTCGAATACATACGTGCGCTATGCGGGGAGAGTGGAGACGGGGAAGGCGAGTATGACGGACCCACTGATGGGCGGTGTGGTTTAGAAGCGTGTTGTTAGTTCTTAATTGTTACTGAGGCCTGGTTACGCTACGCGGTTGCGTAGGGTAGCCAAGCCTTCGATTTTTACTTCGACTACGTCGCCGGATTGCATGGGGGAGACGCCGGCGGGGGTGCCGGTGGCGATGAGGTCGCCGGGTTCGAGGGTCATTGCCTGCGAGATGTAGCGGATGAGGAAGTCGATGGGGAAGATGAGGTCGCGGGTTTCGCCGCGTTGCTTGATTTCGCCGTTGAGGGTGGTGGTGAGGGAGATGTTTTCAGTGAGCGCGGGGAGCGTGGTGGAGACGATGGGGCCGGTGGGGCAGAAGGTGTCGAAACCCTTGCCGCGGGTCCACTGCGAGTCGGATTTCTGGATGTCGCGGGCGGTGACGTCGTTGAGGCAGGTGTAGCCGTGGATGTAGGGGGCGACGTCGTCGGCGTCGGTGAGCTTGCTGGCGCGCTTGCCGATAAGGATGGCGAGTTCGCCTTCGAAGTCGACGCGTTTGGAGAGCGACGGGTAGACGATGGTGGCACCTGAGCCGATGAGGGAGCTGGGGGGTTTGAAGAAGAGGAGGGGCTCGGGTGGGACGTCGTTGCCGAGCTCAGCGGCGTGGTCGCGGTAGTTGCGGCCGACGCAGACGATTTTGGAGGGAAGCGCGGGAGCGAGGAGGCGGCCTTCGGCTTCGAGCTGAGAGAGGGAGGCGGGAGCGAAGTCGGCGGGCGGGAGCGGCTCCATCCCACCGAAGGGGAGCGGCAGGGGGGCGAGGATGGCGTCGGTGGCCCAGAGCTCGCCGTTGCGGTCGGTGACTCGGGCGAAGTGGGGAGTGGAGGCGGTGAGGAGGCGGCAGTATTGCATGGGTTCCAAAGTATCCGATTTGTGCGGGAGCGGGAAACTTGAGGGTGTTCAGGCTCCCTCTGGCGGCGTTTCGAAGTCCGTAAGTGAGCCCGCCGGCAGAATCATGCGCAACGAGTTGAGAATGGACAAAAGGTCGATCACCTCTTGAGCAACAGCTCCCTGAATCGGCGTAATCAGACCGAACGCCGCGGCAGCCATCCCAATGACACTGAGTCCCATGCCGCCGACGGCAGAAAGCAGCGCGATGCTCCGCATCCTGCGGCCCACGTGCAGCAACTCATCCACACCCACCAGTGACGATTGAAGGATGACCGCACCGGCTGCTTCCGAGGTGATGTCGCTGTTCACGCCCAGGGCGATTCCAGCGGTAGCGGCCATCATCGCCGGCGCGTCGTTGATCCCATCGCCAATGTAGAGCGTTCTCCCTTGCAGGGTCGCCTTTCGTACTAGCTCGACCTTCTCTTCAGGGCTCTTGCCACCGTAGGCCTCTGTGATGCCCATGCGCTCTGCGAAGAGAGCGACCTCGGGTGCACGATCACCGGAGAGCAGGATGATTTTGGAGATAGAGTGCTTGGAGTCGAGATGACTGAGAAAGGATTTGCTCTCTCTGCGTGGTTCGTCCTGAAAGTGGATAACGCCAGCGAGTTTGTCATCGAGGAGGAAGACGCACTCCAGTCCCGGCGAGACGGGAGGCATGGCTGACAACTTTTCGGGGGAAAGCTTGCCACGCCCCGTCACTGTGACGTGCCGTCCAGCAACCAGACCCGTGAGGCCGGCCCCAGGGGCTTCCGATACATTCTCGACACGGAGCAGTTCCAGCTTGTCCTTCTCTGCAGCAGCGAGCACGGCGCTGGCGAGGGGATGTTTCGAGTAGCGCTCAAGGCTCGCCACATACTGCAACGCCATCTCGCGGGTCGTTGTGCCGAAGCAATTGACGGACGTGACGGACGGCTTGCCGTAAGTGAGCGTGCCCGTTTTGTCGACGATCAGAGTGCGGCAGGTATCCATTTTTTCAAGGATGGATGGGTCCTTGATGATGATGCCAAGCCTGGCTCCGAGGGAAATAGCACCGATGATGGCTACCGGGATGGATATGAGGAGCGGACATGGCGTTGCGATGACCAGGACGGCGAGGAATCGCTCCGATTGGCCGCTGAAGTACCAGCTGGCCAACGCGATTGCGATTGCAAGCGGCGTATACCAGGAGCCGAGCCTGTCGCCGAGCCGTTGTATCCGAGGCCGGTTCTCCTCCGAAGCATGGAGCACCTCCACGATCTTCGCGTAACGGGAGTCGCTCGCGATCTTCGTCGCGCGGATTGTCAGCGCCACATTGCCGTTGATGGAACCGGAAAGGACGCTCGTTCCGGGCGCTTTGGCGATCAGAAATGGCTCGCCGGTGAGATACGACTCATCCATACTGCCCTGCCCACTCACTACGAGGCCATCGACGGGGCAGATCTCATGGGGATAGATGAGGAGCTCGTCGCCTACGGCAATCGAGTCGATGGACACATCCTGTACGGCAGTGCCTGCTCTGTGAGCTATCTGCGGCATTCGCTTTGCCAGGGCGTTCAGCACAGAAGAGGCTCGGCGGGTAGCAAAACCCTCGAGTGCCTGTCCACCGGAAAGCATCAGGACAACGATGGCGGCGACCCAATACTGCCCAAGTGCCAGGGAGGTCGCAATCGAGAGCAGCGCAAGAATATCGACGCTGAAGTTTCCCTTGAAGACCTGCTGTACGAGGGAGATAAGTAGTGGAATGCTGGCGCCGGCAATGGCGACCAGCAGGACGATATTGAGGACGTGCAAATTGTGCAGGAGCAGCTTTACGATCATCGCCGCAATCATTCCGGCCGCGATGAAGCTGGCCGTCGCGATGTGCGCGACAGGACTCTCAAGCCACTGGCTGATCGCATTGGGTTCTTTCATGGCATACCCCTCGTGGGAGCAGAGTACAGCTCTTTTACCGCTAACGATGTGTCCCATGACGCAGCAACTTACTGCCAATATGCCTATACTCGTGTGGCTTGCGCGATTCCACCTCATATTCGACCGCAATTCCGAAGGGCCACTCACCGGTAGCTCTCCTACTTATGGGCGTTGGATTGATCATTGGACTTGCGTTGGCGTGGCTTGGAAGGGTTATTCTGATGCTTCTGTTTGCAGCGATCGTCGTTGCAGCGCTGATGACCGCACTAGTCGATTGGCTTGACACAAGATTCAAAATCGGTCGGCGGATATCTTTCCCACTCATTCTTTGCGTGGCAAGCGGACTTGTAGGTTTGACCGTGTGGCTCAGTGGCCCCAGCATCCTTGCTCAATTCGCCGACCTGCAAACTGAGCTCCCCCGGGCGGCACATCAGCTCATGGGTAGAGTCAATGAATACGGATGGGGGCGCTGGTTGCTCGCCCAGTGGTCCGACTACTCCCAGCTTTCGAGTAGTGTCAGTTCCGCGTTGACGCGCATTGGGGGAATCGTTCTGAGTACCGCGACGGTACTCTCAGGGCTCGTGCTTGTCGGGTTTCTTGGCCTTTATCTGGCTGCTGAACCTGAGGTCTACTTTGCGTATGTTCAGAGGGTCACGCCTTTGGCATACAGAACCCAACTCAACACATGTGCCGCCGCGGCAGTGCGAAATTTACGCTGGTGGGTTCTCTCGCAAATCCTCTCGATGGCCGCCGTGGGAGTCATTGTGGCGGCGGGGTTGTGGATTCTGGGCGTACCACTTGCCGGTCTGCTTGGCGTGATCGCGGCCCTGCTTACGTTTATTCCGAACATCGGCCCTATCCTCTCGGTTGTGCCGGCCGCTTTATTGGCCGTTGCCATCAGTCCGACGAAGGGGCTGCTCACAGTGCTTCTGTTTCTGTGCGTCCATTTTCTGGAAGGCAACGTCATCACTCCATTACTTGAGCGAAAGATCGTCCGTCTCCCTCCAGCCCTTACGATGACCGCCCAGCTCTTATCGGCCGTTATCGCCGGGCCGGTCGGTCTGGCCCTCGCGGCGCCGTTAGCGGCCGCCGCCCTCGCTGTCTTCGACGTGCTCTTCCCTGTCGCAAGCGTCCAGAAGTCGAAAGAAGTCTTCGGCGCCAAGTGAGTAGGCACCGTCTACAGGTGAACGCATGCTGAGTAGTAGTGTGAGAGGGTTTATATCCCGGT
>JAZKBC010000021.1:136185-143008 GCA_040388825.1 Acidobacteriota bacterium
TAGCGCTCCTACCCCAGCAGTAGCTGGAGAGTGCCCCTGGGGTGTGTGATTAGTGGTCGCCGCGTTGCCAGAGGCCCGACCAGCTTTCGCTGACGAGGACGCTGTTGCCGGGGTTGCGGGGGTCGTAGCGGATCTGGACGGGTTCGTCGAGGCGAAAGCCGCGGACGCGCTCGCCGAGGTTGGACACGTCCTGGGCGCAGTTGTAGGTGACGCCGGCGAGACGATAGCTGTAGAACAGTACTTCGGGTTCCGGGGAGACACTCTCTTCGCCGTCGAGGGTGCGGGCGTCGACGATGTAGCCGTCGGTGATGCGGCCGCTGGAGGCAAGTTTTTCGCGGCGGCGGCGCTCAACTTCTTCCGGCGACGGCCGGCGGGCGCGGACGATGATGTAGGCGAGACAGGCGGCGAGAACCACGCCTCCAGCGACGCCGCCGACCAGGCGTGGATGTTGGCGGGCGTTGTGAAGCTGGGCCTGAGCTACTTGTAGGACCTGATGGACTTTGGGGTTCACGGCTTTGGAAAAGGATAGCGCACGCGCGGGTTGGATGCGTGAATGGGAGCCTGCGAAGGTTCGGGGCCGGGCGAGCGATAGAATGCAGTGTGCGAACTCTGGCGAAGAAGAACGGTGTGGATGGTAGCTCGATGAGCGGGCATCCTCTGGATCTGGGCGATGGACGCCGGGTGCGGTCGACGACAGTGCTGTGCGTGCGGCGCGGCGGAAGCATGGTGATGGCAGCCGACGGGCAGGTGACGCTGGGCGCGACCGTGATGAAGGTTTCGGCGAAGAAGATTCGGCGGCTGTATAACGACAAAATTCTGGCGGGGTTTGCGGGGTCCACTGCGGACGCGTTCAGCCTGTTTACTCGGTTTGAGGCAAAGCTCGAGCAGTATGGTGGGAACCTGGGGCGCTCGGCTGTTGAGCTCGCGAAGGACTGGCGGACCGATAAGCTGCTACGGCAGTTGCAGGCGTTGCTGATCGTGGCCGATGCCAAGCAGATGTTTCTGCTGAGCGGCGATGGCGATGTGATTGAGCCGGATACCGTGGCGGATGGAGCGATTGCGACGATTGGGTCCGGTGGGAGCTATGCTCTGGCGGCGGCGACGGCGCTGATCGAGAACACCGAGATGAGCGCGCGGGAGATTGTGGAGCGGGCGATGAAGATTGCGGCGGAGATTTGTATCTACTCGAATTTGAACGTTACGGTTGAAGAGTTGAAGGCAGAGTAGATGGCGACGGAATTGTGTTGGTGCCGTCAACATTGGCAGTAAACTGGATGCAGGAGATTCGAATGCAGGAGTGGGTTGCTACTGATCCGAGCCGCACAATTCGCCTCTTCAGCAGTCATGAGGAGCAGGAAGAGGAGGACTTGCGCTACTGGCGTGATCAACCGGTTCCAGCGAAGATTGTAGCTGTCGCGGAACTCGCCGAATACTACGCTCGGCTGCGCAAGATCGATCTCAATGCTCAAGGACCAAAAAGAGTTGTTGTCCGTTTTGAACGCCCGCCGCGTTGACTACGTTGTGGTCGGCGGGCACGCGGCCATTGCCTATGGCGTGGCCCGGCTGACGAAGGATCTCGATATTCTAGTCCGGCCGACAGAGGCGAACGGACGTGCGGTCTACGAAGCCCTCGCCGAATATGGCGCACCCGTCGCGGGGCTGTCTGCAGCGGATTTCCATGAAAATCCGAACACGGTCGTGCAGTTCGGAGTTACGCCAAATCGTATCGACATATTGCAGCGAATCTTAGGGTTGGATTTTGATCAGGCGTGGGCGAATCATGTCGATTTGCCGATCGACGACGACATCGTTGCTCACTATCTTTCGTTGGACGACCTCCTCTTGAACAAGGAACTTGTCGGTCGGCCTCAAGACCTCGCAGACGTCCATCAGCTTCGCAAAATAAAGAACCTCAGATAACTATGGCAATCTTTTTACCGGGAACGGCTGAAGACCAGGCAGTGGCGCTGGAAGAGATGACTCCGCGGGAGATTGTGGCGGAGCTGGATAAGTATGTGGTGGGGCAGGCGGCGGCCAAGCGGGCCGTGGCGATTGCGCTGCGGAATCGGACGCGGCGGCAGAGGCTGGCGCCGGATCTCGCGGAAGAGATCATGCCGAAGAACATCCTGATGATTGGGTCGACCGGCGTGGGCAAGACGGAGATTGCGCGGCGGCTGGCGAAGCTTACGAACTCGCCGTTTTTGAAGGTCGAGGCTTCGAAGTTTACCGAGGTGGGGTATGTGGGGCGGGATGTGGAGTCGATTGTGCGCGATCTGGTGGAGATCGGCATCGATATGGTGCGCGAAGAGAAACTGGATGAAATTGAGGATCGCGCGGAGCTGGCGGCTGAGGATCGGTTGATTGAGCTGCTGTTGCAGCAGGGACCGGCGGATGGTGCGGAGGCTGCCGCAGGTGCGGAGGCTTCCGCTCCTGGGCCGTCGCTGGTGCCGCCGGGAGTTCCGGCGGAAGTGACTGCCGAGTTGGCGCGGGAGGCGATTGCGCCGGCGCTGGTCGTGATTTCGCGCAACGATGCGGAGCGGGCGAGGGAGAAGGACCGGCTGCGGCAACAGTTTCGCGAAGGGCGGCTGGATGACCGGCTGATCGAGATGGAGACGCGCGATCGTTCGGCCCCGGCGATTGAGATTTTTTCGAACCAGCCTCCGGAAGAGATGGACCCGAGCGGGATGAAGGAGATGCTGTCGGGGATGTTTGGGCAGCGGACTCGGAAGCGGCCGATGAAGGTGGCCGATGCGTTCGAGTACCTGATCCAGGAAGAGGAAGGGCGCCTGCTGGATATGGACCAGGTGACGCGCATGGCGGTGGAGCGCGTGGAGGATTCGGGGATTGTGTTCCTGGATGAGATCGACAAGATTGCCGGGCGCGAAGGCGGGCATGGGCCGGACATCAGCCGCGAAGGTGTGCAGCGGGATATTCTGCCGATTGTCGAAGGCACCACCGTGAATACGAAGTACGGCATGGTGGCGACCGATCACATTTTGTTTATTGCTGCTGGCGCGTTTCATGTGTCGAAGCCGAGCGATCTGATTCCAGAGTTGCAGGGGCGGTTTCCGATTCGGGTGGAGTTGCAGGCGCTGACTGTCGAAGACTTTTTGAGGATTTTGACGGAGCCGCGAGCGTCGCTGACCAAGCAGGCAATTGCGCTGCTGGAGACCGAAGGGCTGACGCTGGAGTTTGCACCGGAGGCGTTGGAAGAGATGGCGAACTTCGCCTTCCAGGTGAATGAGACGACGGAGAACATTGGCGCGCGGCGGCTGCACACCATCATGGAGAAGGTGCTGGACGAGATCAGCTTTGAGGCTCCGGACATGGTGAGAGCGGCGCAGAAGGGTGAGGCTGCGACGAGCGATAAGGTTCCGGCGCTGATTGAACGGGCTTCCGACAAGGGGCACGGCGAGAAAAGTGTGGAACGGGTGCTGGTGGTGGACCGGGCTTACGTGGAGAAGCAGGTGGCGAGCATCGTGAAGAATCAGGATTTGAGCCGGTACATCCTTTAGGGCTTGGGCCGCTGGGCGCCGGCGGGGCATCGTTTCTGAACATGTTCATGTTTTAATGCAACTTCTCCAGGTCTGCGCGTATCTTATGAATTGAACATGTTCAAAATAGACAAATCGGAGAAAAATGATGAATATCGCGGCGGTCTACTTTAGTTATCTGGCGATCAGCGTGGCGCTTACGGTGTGGGTGGCGCGGACGCTGCATCGGAATGGGCGAATCTTCCTGGTGGATGCGTTTCACGGCAACCGGGAGCTTGCGGATGCGGTGAATCACCTGCTGGTAGTGGGTTTTTATCTGATCAATGTGGGCTACATTTCGCTGGCGCTTAAGACGACGGAGGCGCTGGCGACGGTACGGCAGGTGATCGAGTTGGAGAGCCATAAGATTGGTGTGGTGCTGCTGATCCTGGGCGTGATGCATATTTTCAATATCATGGTGTTTGCGAAGATGCGGAAGCGCGCCGTGAACAACTTCGCGGCCAGCTTTACGCCGCGGCAGCCGATTCCACCGCCACCGCCGCCGGCAGGAGGAGTTGCGTATCAAAGAAGCTAAGCCAAAGCGTGAGGCAGGAACGAAGTCCGAAGAGACCAGGGCGCGCATTGTTCAGGCGGCCCTGGCTACTTTTCGTGAGCGCGGGTTTGAGCGCGCGACGATGCGGGAGATTGCCGAGGCTGCAGGGGTAGCGACGGGGGCGGCGTATTACTACTTCGACTCGAAGGATGCGCTGGTGATGGCGTTCTATGAGCAGGCGCAGCGCGACATGCGGGCGGACCTGGAAGCGAAGCTGACGAAGGCGAAGACGCTGGAGGCGCGGCTGCGGACGATCATCGAGGAGAAGCTGGAGTACTTTGCGCCAAACCGGAAGCTGCTGGGGGCGCTGTCGTCGCACACGGATCCGGAGCATCCGTTGAGCCCGTTCAGCAAGGAGACGAAGGTTATTCGCGAGGAGGACCTGGCGTTCTTCGAGGCGGCGGTGACAGCCTCGGGTGTGAAGCTGTCGAAGGACGTGCAGCCTTATCTGGCGCGGCTTTTGTGGATGTACCAGATGGGGTTGATCCTGTTCTGGGTGTACGACAAGAGCCCGCAGCAGCGGCGGACGAAGGTGCTGTTTGATCAGACGCTGAAGATGCTGCTGCTGACGCTGAAGATCGCGGCGCTGCCAATCCTGCGGCCGATGCATCGTATGGCGGGTGAGTTGTTGCGCACGGTTTACGGCGACGAGTAACAGCGAGGCTATATCCTCGTGACAGATTCAGTGTGAGGGTTTGCGTCTCGATGCAGATAGACGAGTGGCAGGATCGCGCGATGGGGTGGGCACGGTCGCCGCAGGCGAAACGGGTGCTGGAAGCGGCGGTTGTGCTGCTGTCGGCATTTCTGCTGCTGCTGTTTTTGTACGCGGCGTGGAGGCGGGTGCGGTATCCGTTTGAGGTGGAGTGGATTGAAAGCAACATGCTGGTGAGCGTGCTGCGGATTCTGCATGGGCAGGGGCTGTACGTGGCGCCGTCGCTGGATTTTGTGCCTTACCTGTATGCGCCGGTGTATCTGTACCTGGCGGCAGCGGTGACGAAGGTGGTGGGCGTTGGCGATCATGGCTATGCGGGCTTGCGGCTGGTGTCCGCTTTGGCGACGCTGGTGAGCTGCGCGGCGATTTATGCGCTGGTGAAGACGGAGACCGCGCGCCGGGTTCCGGCGATTGCAGCGGCGGGGCTGTATGTTGGCTGCTATGCGATGTTGGGGACGTTCTTCGACATCGGGCGCGTGGACACACTGTTTGTGTGCCTGATGCTGCTGGCTCTGCTGGCGCAAAGGCGTGGGTACTTGATCCTCGCGGCGTTGCTCTGGGTGCTGTGCGCGCAGACCAAGCAAACCGTATTTCCGATGGCCTTCTTTATTTTGTGCGCGGAGTGGCAGAGGCCGAGGCGCATGGTGGCGGCGCTGGCGACGTATGTGGTGGCGGCCGAGGTGAGCATCCATGCGCTGAACCATGCGACGGGTGGATGGTACGGCTATTACGTTTTTCACGTGGCGAAGGGTTTGCCGATTGTGTGGCGGCAGGCGGCGCTTTATCTGCCGACGAATGTGCTGGCGCCCATCGGCATTGCGTGGGTGGTGATCGTGGCGGCGCTGGTGCTGACGCGGCCGCAGATCAAGAGCGCGGTTGCGATGTTTTATGGGTTTGTGTCGGTGGGGGTGATCGGCATTGTGTGGGCGGTGCAGGCGCATCGGGGAGCGTCGAACAATGCGATGATGCCGGTGTTCGCGTGGGTGGCGGTGATGTTTGGCGTGGCGATGGCGCGGCTGCTGGAGCGGGGCGAGCGCCGCGGGATGCCGCAGCTTTCAACGCTGGTGCTGGTGGCCGCGGCGGCGCAGCTGGCGGCGCTGATCTATAACCCTGGCGGATACATTCCAACGCAGAATCAGCGGGCGGCTACGGAACAGTTCATCGGCGAACTTCGCGCGCTACCCGGAGATGTATGGGTGATCGACCACGGCTATGACGCGCTGCTGGCGGGCAAGCAGGCGCATTCGGACGTACAGGCGCTGGGTGCGGTGCTGGATGCTCCGGGGCTTCCTTCGCAGCCGGTGCGTGAGGAGTTCGAAGCCGCGAAACGGGACCATCGGTTTTCTGTCGTGGTGGTCGACAACACGAATCCTAAGGGGTCCTTTCAAGACATCGACCAGGCGTATCCGCTGGCGATTTCGACGGGGCTGGGGCCGTACCGGTATATGACGTCGCAGGCGCAGTGGTTTTTGCTGCCGTGCGAAACGCCGCTTGCGCTATCGCGCACTCTGGAGACGGCGGATCGAACGATCATGCCGCGTGGGTGCGACTACTAGCGCGGCAGGCAGGAGCTTGCTGCAAAGGTGAACGGCGAGCCGAAGGGCTCGCCGTTCTGGTTCGTTTTGGTTGAGAGCTATTTGGCGCCGACCGGCTCGGCGCGGAGTTCGCTGACGCGCTTGGCGAGCATCTTTTCCAGGTCTTCGAGGGCCTTGGAGAAGCCTTCGATGCCTTCCTTGAGTTTGTCGTTGGCCATGCGATCGGCGGCGTGCATCTTGTCGAAGGTCGCCTTGTCGATCGTGAGCTTCTCGATCTTCATGTCCTTCGATTTTGCCGGATCGAGTTTGCGCTCAAGCGTACCCTGCGCGGCTTCCAGCTCGGCGAGCAGCTTCGCGGTCTTGGATAGGAGATCGCCCATTTCCTTGGGCATCCCGGGAGATGGCTTGAAGGGCAACACGATTGGCGTTGGAGGGATGTCGCGATCAGGATCGCCGGCTTCTTCGGCATAGACCCTCGGCGCGCGCGGTG
>JAZKBC010000022.1:0-5607 GCA_040388825.1 Acidobacteriota bacterium
TGCCTCCAAGAGCCTCTTCTGCCGCGTCTCTGCGGTCGTGGCGACCGCCTGCGCTGCTTCCCTGCTGCTCGGTGCGCTCATCACCCGCTCCGCCGGCGGCTGGCTCATCGATGGCTACCTCTGCTTCTTCGGCCTCAACCTGATGGCACTCTCCATCACCATGCTCAGCGGCGAAGGCGCAGCATCCCGTCTCGCAAGCTCCTTTAACCTCGACAAGGCCGTTCTTCGGTAAACAACGTCGCAGCAAACTGAAATCAAAGAGGCCCGGCCAATTGGCCGGGCCTCTCCATTTCCGTCTTCAATCATCCAGGCGGCTTCAGCTCTGCGAGCCAACCTGCCGCTCCAGCGCATGCTGCAACACCAGTCCGAGCGCCGCCTTCCGGGCCGTGTAATCGGCCTCGGTAACCTTGCCCCGCAAGCGCTCCGTCTCCAACGTGAAGAGCTCGTCCCTCAACACATCGAGCACGCTCCCCTTCGTAACCGGAGCGCCTGTCGCAGCCACCGCCGGCAGAGTCGGCAGAGTCGGCCCAGCGCCCGTGCGCGGACGCAGCATCACCCCAGCCACCCCCACCAGCACAAATGCCAGCACTCCAAGGATCCACCACTTGTACTTGTCCATCGGCCCCGGATCGCCCGAAGGAGGCCCCAGACCCATCCCCGGACGGTTGTCGACCGGAGTCGCTGCGGCAGTCGTCCCATCCGCCGGCCCAGCCGCTTGTCCTTGCTCTTGCTCCTGTGCCTGCCGCGGAAAGCTGCCACTCCCTGAAACCGAAAACGCCACCATCTGCAGAGGCTTCAGATCTCGCATCAGGAATCCCTGCGCGTCAGCCTCATCATTGAGTGGTTGAAAGCCCGCATCTTTCCCCGGCTTGAAAGTAATTCCGTGCGCCACTGCGATGGCCAGGTTCGCGGTCGCCAGCGAATCACGCGCACCGAAGCTGAAGCTCCCGCTGTATGGCAAATGGTAGCTCACCTCGAACCGCGTCTCGCCCGGCCGCAGAGGAAACGCAAACGTGTAGTGCCCCTTGTCGCCCGCCGCTTCCGGAGCCGATGAGATCGCCATCCCGCCCGGCCCTGTCGCCTCCGATGCATCGATCTTCGCGTCGGCAGGAATATAGATCGAGTAGCCTTCCGCCCCGAACTCCGTCCGAGCCGGCACCGAGTCGTTGGCCACAATATAGCTCTGCACAACATGAAGCTGTTGCTGATCCGTCTCGATGCGCAGCATTTGAGCTTTCGTAGTAATGCCCGAAAGCTTCGCCGCAACATCGTAAACGCCAAGATCGACCTTCGACGTCCCCGCGGGCACAGATGCATAGTACGACGCCTTCTGGTGCTCCACGCGAACCAGGTGCATTCCACCGTCGACCTTGTCAAAGCGGTAGTGGCCGGCTCCGTCGGTCTTCACGGTTGCGACCTCTTCCATGCCCTGTGTCAGCGCAAGCAGTGAAACCTCTTCACCCGCAGCCGGCTTGTTGGTTGTCTTGTTTGTGATTACGCCACTAATACCCGAAGACTGCGCGGCTGCCGGGATCGCCAGCGATCCAAGCAACAGCGCAGTCATCGGAACCAGTAAAAGATTGGTAGTCGAGGAAGTGCCTCTTCGTAATTTCATTGATGGTTGTCTAATTCCTGACTTTATTTAATTCCCAGGTCGGCAAGCTGTTTCGGATTGGCTTCATCCACGGCCACCAGGTTGTGGCAGGTCGCGCAATCGTTGGTGATGCTCTTGCCGGCCTTGGTGTTGTGGCTTCCGTCATGGCAACGGAAGCAGCCTGGATAGTCGTTATGTCCAATATTGTTGGGGTGCGATCCCCACGTGACCTTCATGAATGGGAAAATGTTGACCGCATAGATCTTCGCCAGAATCTTCGCCGCCTGGTCGATCTGCGCTCGCTGCGAGTTCCACACAGCCGGATACTGCGCCTGGTAGAACTGCTGCAACCCGGCATCGATCTTCGCAGCGGCTTCATCCTGGTTCTTATAGTCAGCCTTGATCAGTGCAAGCCCCTGCTTGTGCAGGAAAGGTAGCGATGCAATCGCCGTGCTCGCAGCCATCTGCTTGTTCAACGCCTGTTCAGCGGTATCGAAGGAGTGCGCTGCCCGATTATGGCAGTCGATGCAATCCATCACATGGCGCTTCTCCGGCATCGGACCCTTGGCATCCGACGACACAAATTCATCGACAGAACCATCCGCGTTGGTCTTCGCCACCCACGGAATCGTCTGTCCATTGGCATCGGTCCCAGCATACTCAATGTGTGCCATATGTGCGCCGTGAATGCCGTTTGGTGTTCCCGACGCATCCATGCCGCCTACGTGAATCATTGCGATGGTCCGCGTCATGGCATTTTTCTCGTCGTCGCCATACGAGGTCTTCACCAGCAACTTGTCGCCGATCTCGCGATTAGCGTTGTGGCAGTTCAGGCAGGTCACATTGGCCGCCGGAAGCTTGCCTTCAGCCATGACCGGCGTCGGATAATCGTGTGCTATCACCATCAGCAGTTGCTTGGTGCCGTTCACCTTGGCGTGCACAAAGCCTGCCAGCCCCGGAGCAATGTGGCACTCCGTGCAGGCCACGCCCTGGTGCGAAGACACGTGATAAGCCTCCCACTCCGGCTGCATCACATGGCACGTCTGCCCGCAGAAGGAAGGCTGGTCCATGTAAGCGACGCCCCGATAGGTGGCCGTTCCCACGATGACGAAGTTGATAAACGTGGCGATCACCACGAACTCGATCCCATGCCGGAAGGCAGGGTCACGCAGATCCACCTCTGGATAGACCGATGGAATCTGGCCGGCAGCTTTGAGTCCTCGCTGCCGGAACCAGATGCCAACCGGAATTAACAGCAGGCCAAGAATGAACAGGCCCGGCAGAGCAACATCGACGATGATCCCAAGATAAGGGTTATTCGATCCGCCGTGTCCGAAGACGTCGACGATCCAGAAACCTATGAGCACCAGGGCGGACGCGCTGGTTAGCGCGCCACCCACAAGGCTCACACGATTGTTTCCGTAGAAGAAAAAGGGCCGTAGCCAATTCTTCTTGATGCTCTGCAGGTCTGCCATGTCTTGTCCTTACTTCAGTGTCTTCAGGTACAGGACCGCGTCCTTGATCTGGGCGTCGGTCAGTTTGCCGGCGAAGGGCTGCATCTTGCCCTTGCCGTTCTTCGTGGCGGCAATCAGGTCGGCATCGGAGGTTTTGATGAAGGCTGAAACTGCAGGAACCTTCATCATCTTGCCTGCCGGTGTGTTGCCCGAGCCATCAGCGCCATGGCACATCTGGCACTTGCTCTTGTAGATGTCCGGCCCCTGACCCCAGGCCATGCCTGAGGTGCAGAGTGCCAGCGCTGCTGCTACTACCATTGCTTTTCTATTCACGATCGTTCCTCCTGTGATTGATGCTTGCTTATGACTAGAACTCGTAATGCATTGAGACTGTCATCAGGTTGGCGTGGAAGTTGCGTGGCGCAGTCAAACCCGACGAAGGCTCAGTTAAGCCGGTCGGCTCAGTCAACGTTGTTGAATTGCAGGGCACGATCACCGCGGTTGGCGAAGTGGTTGTGCTGCAAAGCGGTGCTCCCGATGGTCCACCTTCTCCGTAGCCGTAGAAGTCATACTCCGCCTTCCATATCCAGCTCGGCTTCACAGCCACGGCCAGGCGCAAATACGGTGTCTGGTACGCCGACTGCAGCGAGCCATTTACCGCCTGTGCGTCATTGAAGAACTGGTTGCCGCTGACAGAGCTGATCCTATATCCAAGGCCCGACCGAACACGCTTGTTTGGAACATAGGTTATACCTACAGAGCCAAACTGGGTCGGAGCCTCCATAAAGTCCTTTGCAGGACCCCAATCCGCCGTGGCTCCCGGGCAGATCGCCGGCGCGCCAGTGCTCGTCACCGTTGCCGTTCCCGGAAGTGTAGCCGATGATCCGTTCAGGTAGCAGATGTTCGTCGTTGTGAACACCTCGCTGAACCCGTACGACATATCAGCAGACCACTTCTCCGTCGGTGCCAGTTCGGCGGTCAGTCCAAGCAGGCGCGAATGATCCTCGTGCCCAAGCGGCCCGGCTGCGGAGACAGCCCCGACATTGTTCGTGTTGTTGTGGCGCTCCAGGTCGTTGTATGCAGCCGTGATCGTCGCCCAGGCCTTCGGACGGTAGATCGTGTGCATCCGATAGTGCTGCAACTGCCGCGCACCCATCGGTGTCAGTACATTGTCGGAGTAAGAGATCTCCGCTGTACCGTTGATGCTCCACTTGTTGGTCGGCCGCAGCGCAAGACCCAGAATGCCGGCGTTCTCGTTGATCGTCACAACATCGGAGTTCACACCCGTTGCCGCGTCCTGCACAATCTGGTGCTGCTGATAGCGGTACGTCAGAGTGAAGCTTGACCGCGAGGTCGCATCCCATGTCAGTGACGCATTATTGGTCAGGAACTTCTGGCCAAAGTAGTTCGCAATCGGCGTTCCGTTCGCATTTCCGAGAATGGTCGACGTTCCGGCACCGAACGTCGTGCTGTTGATCGTCGTGTTGCCAGCCGTAGTCGGAACAGTGATTGTCACACCTGCTGACGTGCTCGCGAGGCCCGGGATATGGGTATTCGAGAAGCTCACCTGGTCAGCCAGCGACCAGTTCGACGCAAACTCCCAGTTCAGTCCAAAGTCAGCCGATACAACCTGCCGCTTGGCCGTCGAGGGACCCGTATAAGTGGCCTGCCGAATCGCAGTGCTCAGACCTTTGAACTGCTCAAAGTAGTTTGCGAGATTCATGTTCCCGCGCGTGTAGCGGAAGTCGCCATTCAACGCCAGGTTCTTGATGCTCGAGCTCTGCAGCTGCAGAATCTCGGTCGGCACAAGGATCCGCGTCGGTGCCTGGCGAATGTAGTTTGTCACCACACTGCAAGCGGGGTTGATGATCGGCAACCCGCCAGGAGTCGGCGAAGGCAGCAGAATCGTCGTCGAGCTGAAACCGCCGTTTGCCATGCTCGTCGCATTGCAGCTCGACGCGCTGTAGGGTGTCACCAGATCCCAGCTTCCGAGAACTACCGGTGTGCCGTCCGCTTCCTGGGCAATAAAGCCCTGCGGCGCCAGCGTCATGACGGTATCGTCCTTGATGTGGTCGACAACCTGCATGAACGTCAGCTTCGTCTCCTGCCACGGCTTGAACTCAATGCTGCCCGTGAAGTCGTCCGTGCTATTGCGCACATAGTCAGCCAGCAGTGCCGTATTCTTGCCGATCTGCCGGCCAGGGAGAAGTGTGGGCCCCTGGAACACGTTCTGCGAGTAGCCGAGATGGTAAGTGATCTTGTTCAGCGGGAAGAACGTCAGATTGACGTCCGTCATACGCCGCACCGTGTTGTACATCACGGGCGACTGCATCACTTGCGGCCACTGCAGGTAGCCGGTCGGCGCCGCCGACGGTCCAATTGGAATCCTGCGGTCGCCGGGGATATTCGGATTGCCCAGCAGGTCATAGTCAAAATACTGCCGGTCGCGCCGGAAGGTGCCATTGAACTCGTATAGCTTGCCCTTCGATACATCGAGCTTGGCGAAGTTGATCGGATCGCCGCCAAAGCCATTGCTGAACGCAGTCAGCGAATCGAACA
>JAZKBC010000022.1:5617-17818 GCA_040388825.1 Acidobacteriota bacterium
TGAAGCGTAAACGTCTGCCCGAACACACGTGGTCCGTTGTGCAGGTTCACCAGCGTGTTGTACATCGCTCCGGAACCGGTGATGGCACCCATGCGCCCACCCAGGTCAGCCGACTGATGCACTACATACCCGTACTGCACGTTCTGCTCTGGTGTCGCCGGTGCATCTTTCGGTGCATCGCTCTGTGCCATGGCCACACTCGCGGCCAACATCAGCAGTCCTACGCTCGCGCGGCAGGCAAATTTGGCGCGCGATTTTCCTTGAAGCTCTTCGCAGAGCTTTGTTCTCCCGCTAATCGTGTTCATCTCTAGCCTCTATTCAAGTTGTGCCTGTTACTCAAGCCCGCTTCTCATTCGGGCTGGATTGGGGCCGCCGCCAGCTTCGGCGGCGGTCCTTCCGCATCTTCAGCGAATGAACGCAACGTTCGCGTTCGACCCGTGGATCATCGTGTGACAGCCAATGCAGGCCTGCAAATCATTTGATCCGGCGCCCATGTTGTGCACGTTGTCCGTCGCAACCTGGCTGTGGCATTGATTGCACAGCTGGTTGACATTCGGAACATTCAGCAAACGAGCATTCTGCGACCCGTGCGGCGTATGGCAGCCTTGGCAGCCCTCCGCTCGTACCGCTGCATGCTCGAACACGAAGGGTCCGCGGGTCTCCGTGTGGCACTTCGTGCAGACGGCGTTCTTGTCTGCAGTCGTTTTCACCTGGTTGGCCTGGAACGTCCCGTGCGTGTCATGGCAGTCGCTGCACTTGATCAAGCCCTCGTTCACCTTGTGGTGGAAGGGCATCGAGAACTGCGGCTGTACATCGTTGTGGCAGGTGAAGCAGAGCTTCGGTTGCGCAACCTTCAACAGGTTCGCTTCCTCGCCCGGCTTGTGCACGCTGTGGCAGCTCAGGCAGCTCACGCCCGCCTTCGCATGCGGAGACCGCAGGAAGTTAGGGTGCGACTTTGCATGGCAGGTCAGGCACGTCTCGTCGATCATCTTCGCCGACATCTTGCTCAGCTGTTTGATCTTCGTTACGTCACCGCCGGATTCCACATGCGCCTGGCCTGGACCGTGACAGCTTTCGCAGGTCACGCCCTTGCCGTTGTGCGCAAGCGCCAGCTTGGAGTGCGGGTTGTCGCCAAAGCCCTTAACCACGTCCGCATGACATGTCTCGCAGGTCTCAGAACCTACGAAACCGGAGGCGGTGGTGGTCGCAGGGCTGGCTGCTGCGGCATGTGCCTGGGCCATGGTTGCCGGCGAATATCCGAAAATCGCCAGTGCCAGTGCCACTATCATCCAGGCGAATCTCGTTGCCGTCCGCTCGCCTTTGTGCTGTGTTTGGAATTGCTGATTCATTCCACCCGCCTCCTTGAGTCCGGGGTTTAGTTCGACCTTCTGCGAGACTAAAGCTGCCGTCATAATCCGGATGTGATAAAGGTCACACCCTTGACAATGCCAGCGCTAATCGCACCATTTCAGGAATAAGTCCCTGAAAACCGGTACGTTTCGCAACGCAATGTGCCGCAGATTCATGGACTATCTATCGGCGAACATCGCGCAAAATTGAGGTCATCATATCGGTATTCGGACTGCCCACACCGCAGTCGCAAAGGCGCCGCCCTCAGGCGAAGGCGGGCCAGTGCTGCAGCGGAAGCAACGCATCTTCCGCATGAGTCGTCTCTGCGGCAATCTCGTTGGTCCACCGCGCAATCTGCAACAACGCCGCTTCCAGCAGCGTTTCAAAGCTCTTCTGCACCGTCTCCGTCAGCTCCGTCCCCCAGTCGGTCGACTCCGGCTGCACGCCCATCAGCGTCACCGTCATCTCCGGAGCCTCCATCAACCGCAGCACATTCATCAGATCCGCGAACCCCAGCAGGTGCACGCTCTTCGACGTCGGCAGGCGACTCAACTCATCGCCGTCAAAACGTCGCAGCGCCCCAGGCTCGCCGCCAAAATCAACAGCGTCCAGCGCCAGAAGATGCGTGATCCCATCCAGCCGCCCCAGCAGATCTAGCCCCAGGGTCCCGCCGTCGATCAGCACGACACCCATCGGCATGCGATCATCCGTTCGCAGCCGCTCCACCGCCAGCATGCCGGCAGCGTCGTCGGTGCGCATCAGGTTGCCGAGTCCCAGCACCCCGATGCGCCCTCCAACGTCGTTCTTGCGCTCTTCAAGCTGCCCGCTCATGCCGGCAGCTCGATCGGCGAGCCGAGGTACTCCGTCCCATCCGCGCGCACCACATGCACAGCGCACGACATACACGGATCGAACGAGTGCACCGTCCGCAGCACTTCCAGCGGACGCTGCGGATCGGCAATCGGAGTTCCCTGCAGCGCAGCCTCATACGCTCCGCGCTGCCCTTGACCATCGCGAGGTCCAGCGTTCCATGTCGAAGGCACAACTGCCTGGTAGTTTGCAATCTTCTTGTTCTCGATCTCGATCCAGTGGCCCAGCGCTCCACGCGGAGCCTCGTGCAGACCGAAGCCCTGGCACGACTTCGGCCAGCTTTCCGGGTCCCACTTCTCGCCGTTATGAATCTTCACATTGCCATGCGCCATGTTGTCGTTTAGCTTGTCGACCCAGGGCTGCAGCTGATCGACCATGATTCCAGCCTCCAGCGCCCGTGCAGCCACACGTCCCAGCGTTGAGAACAGCGCAGTCACCGGTGCGCCCAGCGTAGCCAGCGTTCCGTCCACCAGCTTCTTCACCTGCTGATTGCCCGACGCATAAGCGATCAGCGTGCGAGCCAGCGGGCCCACTTCCATCGCCTTGCCGTCGTAGCGCGGCGACTTCACCCAGCTATACTCCGCATCCGTGTTCAGGAACTCAAACGGCGCCTTCGGCCCAGTGTAGTTCGGCGTTGTCTCACCTTGTGACGGATGCTTCACCGCACTCTTGCCTTCAGCGTAGTCATAGTACGAATGTGCAACCGACTCCGTAATCTGCTTCGGATCCAGCGGATACACCTTCGAAACATCGCGGCCGAGAATGTACCCACGCGGAAACAGGAAACCCGAAGGATCGTGAATGCTCCCGTTTGTATAGTCGCCATAGGCCATATAGTTGCCGATTCCCTGCCCGTAGCCGAACCACTCCTTATAGAACCCGGCGATCGCAATCACGTCCGGCAGGTACACCTGCTTCACAAACGTCTGCGCCTGCTTCACCAGTTGATTCATCAGGTCGATCGTTACTGGGTTGATCGCGGCATCCGGCTCGTTGCCATCAAAGCCACTCGCCATGCCGCCCACCAGGAACGTCTGCGGATGCGGATTCTTCCCGCCCAGCACCGCGTGGATACGAATGAAGTCCCTCTGCAGCTCCAGCGCCTCCAGATAATGCGCCACAGCCATCAGGTTCACTTCCGGCGGAAGCTTGTACGCCGAGTGCCCCCAGTCGCCGCTGCTGAACAGACTGAGCTGCCCACTCGAGACCAGCGTCTTCACCCGATCCAGCACACCCTTGAAGTAAGTCGTACTCGACTTCGGCCAGTCGGAAAGCGACTGCGCGATCGCCGACGTCTTTGCCGGATCGGCCTTCAGCGCCAGCGTCACATCCACCCAGTCCAACGCATGCAGATGGTAGAAGTGCACAACGTGGTCCTGCACGTTCTGTGCGCCGGCAATGATATTGCGCACCAGCGTTGCATTCTCCGGAATCTCAACCCCCAGCGCATCTTCGACAGCACGCACTGAGGCAATCGCGTGCACGGTCGTGCATACACCACAGATCCGTTGCGCCCAGATCCAGGCCTCGCGCGGATCGCGCCCGCGCAGAATCTTCTCCAGCCCGCGGAACATCGTTCCCGAACTCCACGCGTCCGAGACACGGTTATTTTCAATTTCCACTTCAATGCGCAGATGACCTTCAATCCGCGTGACGGGGTCAATCACAACACGTGCCATGGCAACGCCTCCGGTACATCGCTCTTCACTACACGCAAGGGTCGGCCTCACATGGAAAAGCTTCCGACACGCTACTCACGCCACAGAGCCCGGTCTGTGATATCCATCACACCCGCTGAAAATCAGGGTTTTCGCTCACGCCACGGATCGCTATTTGTTCTAAAGCAGGACACCGCCTTCTTCATTTCTGGTTTCCGATGCAATTCTGCGTGACGTGTGATGTTTGTCACAGATCATGTTGCTCCCGCTGGGAATAATCACTGCCAGCCTGATATCCGCTTTCACGCGGGCAATCCGGTCGAAGCGAATCACGCTTCAAGCACCATCTCGGGTGACCGCCATGAATGTCCCGTCAGAAAACGTCGAGCTCAGCGCAAGGCTGAAGGCTCGCGGAATCTCTCGCCGCAAGTTCCTCAAGTTCTGTGGCCTGATGTCCACAACGCTCGCCCTTCCGCCGCGCTACGCGCACGCCATCGCCACCGCGCTCGACAAGCCCAAGCGCCCCACCCTCGTCTGGCTCGAGTTCCAGGACTGCGCCGGAAACTCCGAGTCCATGCTGCGCTCCGGTGATCCGGACGTCGCTCAGTTCGTCCTTGAAATGCTCTCGTGGGAGTACCACGAGATCATCATGGCCGGCTCCGGCCATCACGCTGAAGCCGCGCTCCAGCGCGTCGTCAAAGAGTGCAAAGGCGAGTACATCTGCATCGTCGAAGGCGCGATCCCTCTCGCCGACGGCGGCATCTACTGCACCATCGGCGGACGCACCGCCGTCGACATCGCTCAGGAAGTCTGCCGCAACGCCGCCGTCAACATCGCAGTCGGCGCCTGCGCCTGGGATGGCGGCCTCGTCGCCGCAAGCCCCAACCCCACTGGCGCCGTTGGCCTGCAGGAAGCCGTCCCCGGCCTCACCAACGTCATCAACCTCGGCGGCTGCCCGCACAACCCGGTCAACACCGCGGCGGTGCTCACGCATTACCTCACCTTCAAAGAACTGCCGGCGGTCGACCAGTTCAATCGTCCGCTCTTCATCTACGGCAACCTCATCCACGACCAATGCGAGCGCCGCGCTCACTACGACGCCGGCCGCTACGTTGAGGAGTGGGGCGACGAAGGCGCACGCAAGGGTTACTGCCTGTACAAGATGGGCTGCAAGGGCCCGGAAACCCACTACAACTGCCCGGCGGTGCGCTGGAACGGCGGCACAAGCTGGCCCATCAAAGCCGGCCACGGCTGCATCGGTTGCGCTTCACCGCGCTTCTGGGATACCAAGTCCCCCTTCTACTCGCGTCTGCCCAAGGTTCCGGGCTTTGGAGTCGACGTCAAGGCCGAAGAGATCGGCTGGATCGGAACGGGTATCGTCGCCGGCGCAATGGTTGCGCAGGTGGCCGGCAACATCATCCGCGACAAGATCCGTCCTGACAACAACGGGCACGACGGCCAGTAGCTGATACGAACGCAAGCGCAGCACGGCCCGCATCGCCTCCCTTCGAGCAATGCGGGCCACTGGAGAGATGTGATGAAAGATACAGCGACTGCCTCAAACCATACCTTCTGGAAAGACCCTGCCACCGGCCAGGTCCGCATCTACGTCTGGGAGTGGCCCATCCGCTTCAGCCATTGGGTCATGGTCGTCAGCATCATCCTGCTCTCGGTCACTGGCTATTACATGCACTCGCCCTATCTCACGGCGCAGGGCCATGAAGCCTTCGTCATGGGCAAGATGCGCTTCATCCACATCATCACGGCCTATGCATTTTTGCTCGCCATCGCTCTGCGTATCGTGTGGTTCTTCCTCGGCAATCGCTGGGTGCGCATCGATCAGTACATCCCCACCACCCGCAGGCGCTTCCGTCATCTCATCGCCGTGTGCAAGTACTACGGCTTCATGGCCTGGTCCCCCCGCGGCTGCATCGGCCACAACCCCATGGCCGGCGCTTCGTACATGATCGTCTACACCATGGCTGTCGTTGAAATCTTCACCGGCTTCACCATGTTTGCGCAGGTCGTGCAAAGCCCGGTGCTGCTCTTCCTCTTCGGTTGGGTTCCCCGGGTGATTGATATCCAGTACCTCCGCGAGATCCATTTCTTCATCATGTTCGGTTTCTGGATGTTCTTCATCCAGCACGTCTACACCGCCGCCCTCATCTCCATCGAAGAGCGTTCAGCTCTCATGGACAGCATCTTCAGCGGCTACAAGTTCGTGCCCGAAGAAGAGCTCGCCCAGGAAATGGGCATGGCTTCTCCTGAAAACACTGCACCCGTCATCAAGACTCACTAAGCAGCCGTGCCACTAAAAGAGCTGCGTACTTGCCAGATCAGGGCCTGTGACCCAGGTCACGGGCCTCGGTAATCGGCGGCACTGTCACGCATCCGCCGAAGGACTACCAATAAAGCGTAGCCAGAGGTGAACGTCATGTCCGATTGCACTATGCAACTCTCCAAGCGCACCATGCTCTCCACTCCCGATCGTCTCCTGGTCGCCACCGATCTCTCCGACCTCGACTGGCTGGTCCCCCACGCCATCGCGCAAGCCAAAGCCTACAACGCGCCCATCACCTTCGTTCACGCCATCTCCTCCGTCTACGCCGCATCGCTCGAGCTCGTCGAGCGCACCGGCGAAGACCCCGCCCGCCTCGTCAAGGAAGTCCGCCGCGCCCTCGCTGACATCGTCACCCGCGTCGAGTCCGAAGGCATCGTCTGCTCCACCGCGGTGCGTGTCGGCACCCCCAGCGAGGTCATCCGCGAGCAGCTCCTCATGCCCGGCAGCGCCCGCATCATCATGGGCACGCATGGGCGCGGCAAGCTTCGCCAGCTCGCCCTCGGCTCCGTAGCCCACGCCCTCATCGCCCAGGGAGACGTCTCCATCTTCATCGTCGGCCCCCAGGCCCACAACAGCTCAAAGAACCCCTCCCCCCGCCACATCCTGCACCCCGTCTCCTTCATCGGCGACTACAAGGACGGCGCCCGCCTCGCCTTCGACCTCGCCGCCCGCTACAACGCCGACGTCACCCTCGTCCACGTGCTCGGTCCCGAGGCTCAGAAGGATATCTATCCCACCCGCGTCATCGACTGGGCCAAGGACGCTCTGCTCCAACTCATCCCCGACGCCCAGCAATTTGCCGGAACCACCCGCGTCGAGGTCGTCTTCGGCAAAGTCGCCGAGCAGATCCTCGCCGGCGCCGACAAGTCCGCAGCCGACTGGATCGTCCTCGCTACCGACGAAGGAACCAACACCGGCGTCTTCAACGAAAGCCGCGCCTTCGAAGTCCTCGCTTCCGCGCGCTGCCCCGTCTTCACCTTCCGCTTCTAATTGACCCGCTTCAAAAAGGCCTGCCTCGCTGCAGGCCTTTTCCTTTGCACCCATGCACGTAGAAAAGCCCTGACGCCGCTCGGTTAAGCGAATCGTCAGGGCTTCGTGTTTCCCTGCTTTAGCAGGCAGACATCTGTTCCAGCACTCGCGGTTGTAGCACCGTCAGCGCAACGCCATGCGTCGAGATCACCTTCTCCTTGCGCATCTTGCTCAGCGTCCGTGTCACCGTCTCGCGAGTAGTTGCCGTCATCGAAGCCACTTCCTCATGCGTCAGCGTCATCGTCACGAACGCCGCCGAGTTCTTCTTCGCTTCCGCAGCCCAATCCAGAATCAGCCGCGCCACGCGTCCTGCCGGCGATCCCGGCAACGACACCAGCCGCGCTTCATCGAACGCCGCCCGATAGTCCACTGCCAGCACCTTCGCCGCACCCAGGCTCGCATCCGGATAGTCGCGCAGCAGGTTGTGCAGGAACTTCAACGGCAGCACGCGAGCCCGGCAAGGCTCCAGCACCTCAACTGTAACTTCGTGGTCGCCGTTGGTCAGCGCAGCGCTCAATCCCAGAACATCGCCAGCGTCCGCAATGCGCAGAATCATCGTGCGCCCTTCGCGAGAACTCGCCGAAACCTTTACCTTGCCAGAGCACAGAACGAACGCCGCGCTCGGCCGGTCACCTTCCCGAAACAGAACGCTTCCCCGCGGATACTCCATAGTCACCGAGTTAGTGTCCATAAACGCTTTGGCATCTTCACCTAAGCTGCAAAATCCGTGTTTCCCTGCATGGCGGCAATTCTGGCACTTCGTCATGGTTCCCTCCAAATGACTTATGCCTGACTAAAGGCAATCCCCGTGCCAAACTCCATTTCTCGTGATTTCAATCACTTAGCTTAGTGAGTCTCGCAGCGAACCCTCGCCGCTGCGCCACATCACCCACCCAACTGCGCCAAATAACCCAGCATTCGCCTTCCAGCGTCAGCCGCGTTACGATCTCTGTACTGCACGCTATGGCTCAATCTGTTTCCATCGTTGTGATCGACGACTACCCCGGCAGTCTGGAGCTCTTTTCCGCCGCACTGGCTCAGTCGGGAGTCGACATTTACACCGCCGCCAACCCCATCGAAGGCCTCGAGCTCGTCCACAAGCATCGCCCCCAGCTCGTCATCACCGACCTCGTCATGCCCGACATGACCGGCCTCGAAGTCCTGCAGCACGTCGTCGCCTTCGACCCCTTCATCGACGTCATCCTCATGACCGCGCACTACACAACCGAGACCGCCGTCTCCGCCATCCGCCAGGGCGCAGCCGATTACCTCCAGAAGCCCGTCAAAATCGTCGTCCTCCGCGAGCGCGTCGCCGCACTCATCGAGTCTGCTGTCCGTCGCCGCAAAGCCCAAACCGAGGCCCAGGAAGGCTCCTCCCCGCAGGAGTTCGAAGGCCTTGTTGCCACCAGCGCCCCCATGTGGGATCTCTTCGCCCTCATCCAGCGTGTCGCACCGCACTATCGCTCCGTGCTCGTCCACGGCCCTACAGGCGCTGGCAAAGACCTCGTCGCCAGCGCTCTGCATCACCGCAGCGGCGTCAACGGCAAGTTCGTCGTCCTAAACTGCTCCGCCGTCGTCGAAACATTGTTCGAAAGCGAACTCTTCGGCCACGTCAAAGGCTCCTTCACCGGAGCCGACCGCGACAAAACCGGCCTCTTCGAGCTAGCCAACGGCGGCACCCTCTTCCTCGACGAGATCGGCGACATGCCGCTCCCCACCCAGGCCAAGCTCCTCCGCGCCATCCAGAACCAGGAAGTCCTCCCCGTGGGTTCTCTCTCCGCGCGCAAGGTCAACGTCCGCATCGTCGCCGCCACGCATCGCGACCTCCACGCCGCCATCGCCTCCGGCCGTTTCCGCGAAGACCTCTTCTATCGCCTCTCGATGGTCGAGCTCACCGTCCCTCCGCTCAAGGACCGCCCCGAAGACATTCCTCTCCTCGCCCGCCACTTCATCAAGAAGTTCTCTCGCGACTTCAACAAGAAGATCGACGGCCTCACCCGCCGCGCTTCGATCGTCCTCGAACGCCACACCTGGCCCGGCAACGTCCGCGAGCTCGAGCACGCCATCGGCCGCGCCTGCATGCTCACCGAAGGCAACATGCTCGACGTCGACGCCCTCCCCGACCAGCTCGTCCACGCCGTCTCCGTGCCCGACTCCGACGACGATCTCAGCTCCCCGCTGGCCGACCAGGAACGCCGCATGGTCGAAGAAGCTCTCCGCCTCTCCGGCGGCAATCAATCCGAAGCCGCCCGCCGCCTCAACATAGGCCGCGATGCCCTCCGCTACAAAATGAAACGCCACAACCTCACGTAAGTCGGTCGGCCGAGTATTTGTTTTTCTGGTTGTCATCCTCGAAGAGGATCTGCTGTTTCAGCTTCGCCGCCGCACCCTACTCCCTACTCCCCACTTCCTACTCCCTGTTTTCCTACACCAACCCCGCAATGCACTCCCGCAGTTTCCGCGGCCCAATCGGCTTCACCAGATAGCTGGAAAACCCCGCCTTCACCATCTGATCCGCCGTCACATCCATCGCGGCCCCCGCCAGCGCCACAATCGGCTTGCGTCCCAGCTCCGGATGACTCCGCAGCGCCGCCACTGTCGCCCAGCCATCCATCCCCGCCATCTGCAGGTCCAGCACAATCACATCAGGAACCACCTTCGGCGCCATCTCCAGCACCTGTTCCCCGTCTTCCGCCTCCACCACGTCATACCCGCTACGTTCCAGAATCGAACGCAGCAGCTCGCGACTGCTTGAGGCGTCATCTGCAATCAGGATCCGCTTCGTAAAAGTGCCGTCCGCGGGATTTAGGCGCTCAAGTTTTCTCGATTCCACTTCGATAAGTTAAAGCTCGCCCTCCGACATCCCTTGTGATGCCCGTCACATGTCACTGCGTGGAAGTGTGAAATGGAACTGGCTCCCCTGGCCGACCACGCTCTCCGCCCAGATCGTTCCTCCCTGCATCTCCACGAGTTGCCGGCAGATCGCCAGCCCCAGCCCGGTTCCTTCGCGCACCCCCACAGGTGTAAACCCCACCTGGTAAAACTTGTCGAAGATCCTCTGGCACTCTTCGGCCGCGATCCCCAGCCCCGTATCGGATACCGTCACCCGCACCAGTTTCTCGTCCGGAGTCGCGTCCACCCGTACCACCCCTCCCGCTTGCGTAAACTTGGCTCCATTGCTCAGCAGGTTGTACAAAATCTGCCGCAGCCGCACCGGGTCGGCCACCACCTCGCGGTCCAGCCCCTCGCCCTCCACCAACGTCACCGATCGCGACTCCGCGTACGGCCGGATCGATTTGATCGCCTCACTCACAATCTCCTCCAGCGACAGCACCTGCGTATGCAGATTCAGCCCGCCAGCCTCAATCCGACTCAGGTCCAGTACATCGTTGATCAGCCCCAGCAGATGCTCGGAGTCCCCGTGAATATGCTTCAGAAACCGCTTCTGCTTCTCATTCAGCAGCGTTTCCGTCTCCTCTTCCAGCAGCTCCGCGAACCCGATGATGGTATGCAGCGGAGTGCGCAGCTCATGGCTCACACTGGCCATGAACTCGCTCTTCATCCGGTTCAGCCGCTCGGCTTCCTTGTGCCGCGTCTCGAGCTCCATCATGTAGCTCTCCTGCAGCACCTTTACCCGCTCTTCCGTGTCCTTGCGCTGGGTCACATCACGGATCACCGCCGTCACATGCACCCCGGCCTCCGTCTGCACCGGACTCAAGCTGATCTCAACGGGAAACGTCGACCCGTCCTTGCGCGTCGCCAGTAGCTCAAGCCCCGCGCCCATCGGTCGGCTCACACCTGCCGCTGCAAACGAAGCTCGATGCGCCGCATGGTGTCCCCGTATAGCCGCCGGAACCAGCACATCCACTCCGGCTGCCATCAACTCCTCGCGACTGTAACCAAACATCGTCTCCGCCGTCCGGTTGGCAATCACAATCGCCCCGGCTGGATTCACCTGCAGAATCGCGTCCGGTGCATTCTCAATCAGCTGTCTGAACCGCCGCTCCGCCAGGGCCTCCGCTCGCGCCGTCGCCCCCTGCTCAGCCAGCACCCGCATCCGCGATTCGCTCTCAATCATCGCCTCCTGCGCCGCCTTGCGCTCCGTAATGTCCCGCGCAATCTTGGCAATGCCGATGATCTCCCCGTTCGCGTCTTCGATCGGCGAAAGGCTGAGCGACACGATGATCTTGCGCCCGCTCTTGTGTTTCCGCGCCACTTCAAAGTGGTCTACGCGCTCCCCGCGGCGCAGCTTGTCCAGGAAGCTCTCAATCATCTGCTCTTCCCCCGGCCACGCCAGCAGTGAGATCGGCTTCCCAATCGCCTCATCGGCCTCATAGCCAAAGATCCTCGTGGCCCCCGTATTCCAACTCGTAATTACGCCGTCCAGAGACTTCCCCAGAATCGCGTCATCCGACGACTCCACAATCGCCGCCAGCCAGCGCTCAGCATCCAACGGCCCCCGCTTCGCGGACGTGTCCACAGTGAGCCTCGTTTTTTCGTTCGGATCTTTCTCGCTCATCGGAACCTTCGCGCCTTCCGCCCACGCGCTCATTCTATCCACGCCACCACCCAAAGTACTCCCAGCCGCAAAACGGTTCCAAACCTGTCAATACCCCAGCCTCCGAAATAACTCCAAACACCCTGCCAACGCTGGCTATTTCTCTCCAAAAACTTGGCCCACTTGCTCCTGCCGGCCCCGTACAATAGAAGCAGGGATTAATTAAAAGAGAACGCTTCGAGCCGGCCCAGCCGTGCGCAGCCCAAACCGTCCACCCACCACAAAAAACTCCAGCTTCTAAACTCTGCGTTCCGAACCGGATTCCTGTCGTGTTACGGATGCAGCACCCCGACCACCCTCTAACTCCAGCAGAATGAAATACTTGACACCTATCCCATTTATAATGAGACACTTGCAGCAGATCTCCGTCTGCAAACCAAACAATCGAAACCACT
>JAZKBC010000023.1:0-7220 GCA_040388825.1 Acidobacteriota bacterium
GAAGCGGATGGCCAGGCCTTCGTGGGTGGCGAGGAAGATGACCTGCTCGCCGTCGGTGATCTTGGCGGTGATGAGCTCGTCGTCCTTGTCGATGCCAATGGCAATGATGCCGCGGGCCATGACGTTGGAGAAGTCCTTGAGCGCGGTCTTTTTGACGGTGCCGTTGCGGGTGGCGAAGAGGACGTACTTGCCGTCTTCTTCGAGGTCGCGGACGGGGAGGATGGTGACGACTTTTTCGCCGGGCTGGAGATCGACGAGCGAGGCCATGGCCTTGCCCTTGCCGGCGGCACCGACGTCGGGGATTTCGTAGACCTTGAGCCAGTAGACGCGGCCGGAGTTGGTGAAGCAGAGCAGGTAGGCGTGGGTGGAGTCGATGATGAGCTGCGAGAGGAAGTCTTCTTCGCGGGTCTTCATGCCGATGCGGCCGGTGCCGCCGCGCTTCTGCTGGCGGTAGGTGCTGATGGGCGTGCGCTTGAGGTAGCCGGTGTTGGAGACGGTGACGGCGACCTGCTCGTCCTGGATGAGGTCTTCGAGGGTGAGCTCGGTGGACTCGTCGAGGATGACGGTGCGGCGGGCGTCGCCGTACTTGTCGCGGGCTTCTTCGAGCTCCTTCTTGATGACGCGGCGGAGCTTGGGCTCGGAGGCGAGGATGGATTCGTACTCGGCGATGTTGTCGCGGACCTGGCGGAGCTCGTTGAGGAGTTCGTCGATGGAGAGCTGGGTGAGGCGGTAGAGCTGCAGTTCGAGGATGGCGTCGATCTGGCGGTAGGAGAGGATCAGCGTGCCGGCGGTGGAGTTCGAGAGCTGCGCGGAGACGCTGCCGCCGGCGAGGTCGATGGCGTACTTGGTGGGGTCGAGGCTTACACCGGCGAGCTCTGTGCCGCGGAGGTTGATGCGCTTGTTGCTGAAGTAGCCGAAGAGGTTCTCGCGGGCGTCGGCGCGGGAGGAGCTCTGGCGGATGATCTTGATGACGTTGTCGAGGTGGTCGAGCGCGATCTGGTAGCCGAGGAGGGTGTGTTCGCGGTCGCGGGCCTTGTTGAGCAGGAAGGCGGTGCGGCGGCGGACGACGTCGATGCGATGCTCGAGGAAGGCGTGGATCGCGTCGGGGAGTGGGAGCTCCTTGGGCTGGTTGTTGTGCACAGCCAGGAAGATCATGGAGAAGCTCTCTTGCATCGACGTGTGCTTGTAGAGCTGGTTGAGGACGATCTCGTTCTGGGCGCCGCGCTTGAGCTCGATGACGATGCGCATGCCGTCGCGGTCGGACTCGTCGCGGATGTCGGAGATGTCGTCGATGATTTTTTCGTTGACGAGCTCGGCGATGCGCTTGACGAGGTTGGACTTGTTGACCTGGTAGGGGATTTCTTCAACGATGATGGCTTCGCGGCCGCCGGTGATGTTTTCCTTCTTGCACTTGGCGCGCATCATGAAGCGGCCGCGGCCGGTGCGGTAGGCGTTGGGGATGCCGGTCTTGCCGTAGATGAAGCCGCCGGTGGGGAAGTCGGGGCCCTTGACGTGCTCGAGGACGAGCTCGAGGTCGGAGCGGGTTTCGCCCTTCTCCTTGGTGAGGAGAGCGATGGCGGCGTTGAGGACCTCGGTGAGGTTGTGCGGCGGGATGTTGGTGGCCATGCCGACGGCGATGCCGGAGCCGCCGTTGACGATGAGGTTGGGGATGCGGGCGGGGAGGACCGTGGGCTCCTGGCCGGACTCGTCGTAGGTGCCGACGAAGTCGACGGTGTCGGAGTCGATGTCGGCGAGCATTTCGCCGGCGAGGCGGGTCATGCGGGATTCGGTGTAACGCATGGCGGCGGGGGGATCGCCGTCGATGGAGCCGAAGTTGCCCTGGCCGTCTACGAGGGGGTAGCGGAGCGAGAAGGGCTGGGCGAGGCGGACCATGGTGTCGTAGATGGCGGAGTCGCCGTGGGGATGGTAGTTGCCCATGACGTGGCCGACGACCTTGGCGGACTTGGTGTACTTCTTGTTGAACTGGAGGCCCATGTCCTGCATGCCGTAGAGGATGCGGCGGTGGACGGGCTTGAGGCCGTCACGGACGTCGGGCAGAGCGCGGCCGATGATGACGGACATCGAGTAGTCGAGATAGCTGCGGCGCATCTCCTCCTCGATGTTGATGGAGAGCATGGAGAGGGCACCTGGACCGGTGGGCGCGGTGGGACCATCGCCTCCAGCGCCGCCGGGAAGGGGGCTGTTGGAGTTGGCGTCCTTGGGGTCTGGGGTGAGGGGGAGTTCGGGGTTCTGATCGTCTGCCATTCAGGTTCTATTCTACCCCGTTTGCGTGACCGAAACTATGAGCGGCGAGGCTTGGGCCGTGCCGTTTTAGCCGTGGATTTTGCGAGGTGGTTGACGGCCTCGGTGAGATGGTCGAATTCACCTGGAGCCTCGGCTGCTGCAGCAAGGCGCAGCGTGTCATATAGATCGAATTCTTGATTGGCGGAAGCGAGAGCCGCCTCGTGGGAGACGGTGCCTGCGGTTGTGAGAATGCCATGATCGGTGAACTGGAGAAATCCATCGAGCCGCCCAATCCAGTCCACCATCTGCATTGGTTTGCGATTCCTCGCCTGGAGTTCGGCAATATCGAGGAAGCTTGAGACTAAGAGATTGAGATTCGAGAGTTCGTCTTTCGAGAGATAGTTCTTCGCGATCCCGATATCTGGCTTGCGTACTGGCCCAGAAGGAGCGTTCTTCCAATTGGTCAAGCCCATGTTGGTGCGGTTGGCGTCGGCCCGAGTGCGAATCACTTCGGCAGCGGTCTGTCCATGCGCGGCGAAGTGAAGCTTGTTCTGTACCGTTTGGAAGAAGCTTCGGGCGAGCGAGCTATTGCCGTCATAGTCGACGCTGAGCGAGAAAATGTCCGTGATCTTTTGATAAAAGCGCCGCTCCGAAGCGCGGATGTCGCGGATGCGTTCGAGGAGTTCATCGAAGTAGTCCTGGCCGATGGACCTGCCAGCCTTGATGCGTTCGTCGTCGAGGGTAAAGCCCTTTACGAGGAGTTCCGAGAGGCGCGAAGTCGCCCACTGGCGAAACCGAGTGCCCTGTGAAGATCGGACGCGGTAGCCGATAGCGAGGATGATGTCGAGCGAGTAGTGCTTGAGGGTCCGCTCTACGTTGCGGCCTCCCTCGGATCGAACTTGTAAGTAATCCTTACAAGTTGAGGCCAGGGAGAGTTCTTTATCGTCGTAAACTGCTGATATATGGATAGTTATGTTCTGCGGTGTTGTGCCATACAGCTCGGCAATCTGTGCCTGGGTCAGCCAAACCGTGTTGCCGTCCAACCGAACTTGCAACCGCTGCGAACCGTCCTCATAAATAACGATTTGTCCGGAAGCACTGTAGTCGTCGTCGGTCATTGACTGGGATTATAGGCGATAAAGAGGCGAAAGTTAGATTGCAAACGCATCCGTTCTCGGGTCGTTCATGGGGTGCGGCGGTGATCCAGTGCAGATGTGCGGACGGTGATGCAGTCAGTCTTTTTGCGTGGGTAGAGGTTGGGTCGGGGCGAGGGTCATGTGGTGGCGTTGGAGGATGTCGCGGATGAAGGATTGGGACTGCTGGCCGTCGTAGGTGGTGGGAGCGTCCCAGGCGAAGGTGAAGGTTGTGCCTTCGGGGTATTGGGCGATCTTGGATTCGAAGAGGTCGCGGTTGGGTGTATTGAATTGAGCGATGAGGATCTGTTCGATGTGCTGATAGAGGTGGAGATCGATGTAGACCGGAGCGGAGGGTGGTCCCGGGAGATGGTTGCAGCCGGGGCCGAGGCAGTGATGGCGGACGGCGGAGGCCAGCTCGGTGTCGGGGAGCCAGCCCTGGTTGGCGAGCAAGGAGTTCGCGAGGAGTGGGCCGAGTTCGCGGTCAAGCTCATGGGAGTGGGATTCGTCGGTGACGCCCTTCTGGTTGAGGCTGGAGGCGTGGGAGCTCCACTCGGAAGACCACTGGAGGTAGCGGTCGAGGAGCGGCTGGCGAGCGGAGGCGTCGGCGTACTGGGTGAGGAACTTGACGGCGTCGGTGGCAACTTCGAAGTCGGGGTCGTTGAGAGAACCGACTGCGGCGTGGATGAGGCTGGGGCCGGAGGCGTGGACGGCGACGTCGGTGAAGAGAGAGTGGAAGCAGGCGGTCTGATCTTTGGCGCGGCTGGTGAGAGCGCGGTGGAGCAGAGGGGCGGCGGCGTCGGGATCGAAGCGGACGAGGTAGGCGAGTTCGGTGGCCTGGGGTGTGCAGCTTGCGGTGCCCACTGTCTTGTTGAGCAGCGTTGCGACGTGCGCGGTGGCGGAGCCCGTGCCGAAGCGGGTGAGGAGGCTGGCAGCTATGGCTTGGGTGGTGTCGCCGGCGTCGGGAGTTAGTGTGGCGGCCCAGGTGGACTCCAGTTGCGGGAAGGCTTTTGGCGGGAGGAAACGGAGATCTTCGGCGGAGAGCGTGAGGGTAGGAGAGGCAAGCTGGGTAAGGATCTCGCGGAGCGCGCCATCGGGGTCGAGGTCATACCAGCGCTCGAGAGCTGCGGCAGGCAGCTCATGGGTGAATTCGGTGTAGGGGAGCTGTTCGGGTTGAGCCAGGGCTCGGAGGACGGGAAGCATGGAGGGGGAACGGAGTGTGTCCCAGTTGTTTTCGAGGGAGTCGATCTGGTGGTCGCGTGAGAGTGCGGAGAAGTTCGAGCCGAGAGCGGAGGCAAGGATTGCGCGATCCTGATCGGATGGGTGTTGCGGGATCCAACTGAGCAGGGAATGGACGCTCAGGGCGAGGGCCTTACCTTGCTTCCGGTAGAGAGCAGCGACGGCGAGGTGCCAGTTGCTGTCGAAGCGGACAATCTGGGCGGCGGTGAGAGTGTCGAGCCAGTGAGGACCGGTAGGCTGCTCTTCGCTGGCGGGGCGCTGCAGGTCGGTGAGTGCGGAAAGGAAGGCGTTGGTGATGGGGAAATCGGGGTTGTCGAGGAGCTGATTGAGGGCGGTGAGGGCGTTGTCGTGGAGGGAGGGGGGAAGGCCGTAGAGGCCGAAGGAGGCGGTCCACCAGGCGTTCGAGATGTCGGAGTCTTCGCGGATGTAGGAGGCGAGGAGGGGGATGGAGGCGGGGGAGGCGAGATAGCGGAGGTCGTTGAGGGCGTCGGGGTCGCCGATTCTGCCGGGCTGGTGTGGCGCGGAGAGAGCTTGCTGAATGCGGGTGAGGGTGGACTGTTGCCACTCGGGTGTGGCGGCGATGATGTGGAGCATGAGGGGATGCGAGCGGAGGGTGAGGTTGCCGTCGTCGCTCCAGGTGGGGTGGGGCTTGGTGGAGACGCGGGAGCTGAGGGCGGTGATGGTGTAGTCGCCGGGCTGGTCGAAGCGTACCCATTCGTTGAGGTCGCGGGTGATGTGGAAGGGTTTGTCGAGGGGATCGATGCCGAAGAGGCCGCCGGCATCGAAGACGCCGCTGTGGGCGTAATAGTCGGCCAGGGGGTCGGTCCAGCCGGTGGTGGGAGTGACGGTGTAGGTGTCGATGGCGAGGCGGCCGCTGCGGTCGTAGCCGGCGGTGTTGATGTGGTTCGCGGCGGAGCCGGTGAAGGTGAGGGTGAGCGGGATGCGTTCGCCGATGTGGAAGGTGGTTTGTCCGGAGGCGGTGGTGAGGCTTAGCTGCGGTGTGGGGGATTGGGCGACGCAGGTGGCTGCGATGGCGCAGAACAGAGTTGCGAGGAGGGCTGGGGAGAATCGCATGGATGCCGCTCCTGTTCGCGGACAGAGTTTAGACCGGAGGATGCGGGATTGGTTCGGTTCACGCGCGGCTGTATTTGCGAATTGCGGGAGGGCTCTATTGCGGCGTGACGGTGAGAGTGATGATGAGGGTGTGGGTGAGGGGTTGGGTGGTGTTGAAGGAGGTGCCGGTGGCGGTTAGGTTGATGGTGTAGACGCCGGGTGGGGTGGTGGAGGGGTAGTGAGGATTGTGAGGGAGAGGAGGCGTTGGAGGTTGCGGCGGCGCTTGGGGGTGAAGAGCGCGAGGAGGGTTATTAGAGCCATGGTGATTCCAACTGCAGGTCTCTCCGCTCCAGCCGCAAGTGCGCGGCCTCCGGTCGAGATGACAGAGTTGTTGGAAGGGGAGTTGAGGGAGCCGTAGAAGTTGGGGACGCCGTTGGTGTCGAGGGTCAGGGTGCCGGTGGTGGAGGCGTTGGAGGCTAGTTGGATGGAGGGTGGGTAGCAGGTGGCGTAGACCGGGAGTTGGCCGCAGGTGACGGTGATGGGGCCGGTGAAGCCGCTGAGGGAGGTGAAGGTGAGGGGCATGGAGGCGCGGTGGCCGGTGGGGATGGTGATGGTGGGTGGAGTGGCGGTGAGGGTGAAGTCGGGGAGGATGATGGTTTCGGAGATGGGGGTGGAGGAGGAGCCGGTGAGGTCGGGGTCGCCAGGGTAGACGGCGGTGAGGGTGTGGTTGCCTCCGGTGAGGGTGGTGATGGTGAGTGTGGCGATGCCGTTGGCGATGGTGGCGGAGCCGATGAGGTTGCCGTCGGCGTAGAACTGGACGGTGCCGGTGGGGGTTTGGGAGCCGGGCGGGAGGATGTGGCCGTTGGGGTTGGGGACTCCGTTGACGGTGGCGGTTAGGGTGACGGGCTGGCCGATGTAGGCGGGGTTGGGCGTGGCGGTGAGGGTGGTGGTGCTGGCGGCGGGGAGGACGGTGTAGTCGGTGAGGGTGGAGGTGCTGGGGGCGAAGGTGGTGTCGCCGAGGTAGGCGGCGGTGTAGGGGCAGTCGCTGACGGGCTCGGAGACGGTGTTGGGGAGCGGGGCGGTGAAGGTGACGTTGCCGGTGGCGTCGAGGGTGCGGCGGACGGTGGCGCCGTGGCAGAAGGTGAAGAGGACGTCGCCGGTGGGTGTGCCGGTGTTGCCGGGCGCTGGGGCTACGTGGGCGGTGAAGACGACGGGCTGGCCGTAGAGGGACGGGTTGGGGATGTCGGTGGTGGTGGTGACGGTGGGAATGACGGGAGTTCCAGCGCCGTTGAGAGGGATGAACTGCTGGGCGTTGATGACGTTGAGATTGTTGTCGATGGGGTAGAGCACGCCGGTGAAGGGCCCGGGAACGTCGGGAGTGAAGTTGACGGCGTAGGTGCAGGAGGTGTCGGCTGCCAGCGAGGCTGTGGCGGCGCTGGAGTTGAGCAGCGGGCAGGTGGAGCTGGTGGCAACGGTGAAGCCGCGGGTGATGAACGGATTGACGCCGGTGAAGATCAGCTTGAAGAAGCGGGCCGTGGCCACGGCGGTGGT
>JAZKBC010000023.1:7230-8442 GCA_040388825.1 Acidobacteriota bacterium
GGAGCGTGGGAGACGTCGATGCGGAGGATGCGGTTGTTGTTTTCGTCCGCGATGAAGACGTTGCCGTTGGCGTCGGTGGTGATGCCCTGCGGGTTATTGAGGCCGCTCGATAGCAGGACGGCCCTGGTGTAACCGGTGGATGCGATGACTTTGTAAGCGACGTTGTTGCCGTCGGTGACGAAGAGGTTGCCAACGCCGTCGAGAGCTACGTCGTTGGGTTGGTTGTAACCACCGGGGACGGTGAAGTTGGTGGGCAGCGAACGGATGGTGGGGTTCGCAGGGATGGTTCCGTTGACGGCGAGGAGTTCCTGGATGGCGTTGACGCCGGCGGCGGCGACGAACATGTTGCCGTTGGCGTCGAAGTTGAGGGCGACCGGAAATACGAAGCTGACCGCGATGGGGTTGACGGTGGTGTAGTTGCTGGCGGCGGTGATTTCGAGGATGCGATTGGCGCTTCCGACCTGGGTTTGAACGCGGGTGACGTAGACGTTTCCGGCAGGGTCGAGTGCGAGGCCTTCCGGACCATCGATGAGGGGGTTGCCGGGGGCAAGTGTGGCGACGCGGGAGTAGCCGCCGGCGGCAAAGACCTCAACGACCGAGCCGCCGGGGCCGGAGACTTCATTGGCGGTAAAGAGGTTGCCGTTGCCATCGATGGCGATGTGGTAGATGTACGTGAAGGCTCCGGGCGGGGTGGGCAGGGTGATGGACGTGGTGTAGTTGGTGGCTGCGAAAAATTCCTTGATGGTGTTGTTACCGGCGTCGGCGGCGAAGAGGTTACCGTTGCCGTCGACGGCCATGCCAAAGGGTACCGGGATGGTGGTGGTGAGAACGCTTTGGGTGCCGGGGGTGAAGGTGACCTGAGGGCCTGTGCCGGTTCCGCTGAGGAGGGTGGAGGAGAGGATGTTGCCGGCGGCGTCGGTGAGGGTGATGCCGCCGGCACGGAGGCCGGGGTGAGTGGGCGTGAAGGTGAAGGCGACGGTGCAGGTCTGGCCGGTGGCGTAGGTTGTTCCGGCGGTGCAGGAGGAGCCGGTGGCGGATTTGTAGTCGAGGTTGGGAACGCCGAGGGTGAGGATGGCGGTGTTGGAGAGGGTTCCTGGAGTGGTGAAGGTGAGGGTGGTGGTGACGATGGGGCTGGTGGTGGCGACGGGTTCGGTGAGGGGAGTGACGTCAATGGACCGAGTGACGGGCGGAGCGGCGGTGAAGGTGGCGTTG
>JAZKBC010000024.1:0-599 GCA_040388825.1 Acidobacteriota bacterium
TGCTCAGTAACGGCGAGGTCGACTTTCAGCGTCTTGAGATTGCGGGTGTTGACGGAGCGATTGAAGGTGCGATGGTGAATGTGGGCAATCCGCACTTTGTGATTTTTACCGAGCGTGAAGATTTTGGATCGCACGGAATGACGTGGCAGGAACTGGGCGCGAAAATCAGCGTGGATCCGCTGTTCAAGTTCGGAACGAATGTGGAGTTTGTACGCGTGTTGGCCGAGGATGTGATCGAGTTTCGGATCTTCGAGCGCGGATGCGGACCGACGACTTCGTCGGGCACTGGGACGTGTGCGTCGAGTGCGGCGTCGATGAGGCTGAAGGTGGAGCGCAGCAGGTGGTGTGGGCAGATGCCGCGAGCGAGATGCGATTGACGGGGCCGGCGGAGATGATCTGCCGTGGCGTTGCGGAGTTTGGAGCATGAGGCTGAGGCGTGGCAGTCGCGTGGCGGTGGTGTCTCCGGCATCGTTCGTGAGGCCGGAGAATGTCGAGCGCGGCGTGGCACGGCTGCGGGCGTTTGGGTATGACCCCGTGGTGATGCCTTCGGCGCTGGAGCGCGGGCCGCTTTATTATGCGGGAACGGTGGAGCAGAGGCT
>JAZKBC010000024.1:609-8442 GCA_040388825.1 Acidobacteriota bacterium
TGCGTTCGCGGACAAGACGTTTGCGGGTGTGTTTTGCACGCGGGGCGGATGGGGATCGATGGAGCTGCTGCCGCTGCTGGATCGCGAGCTGATTCGCGCCAATCCGAAGGTGTTTGTGGGGTACAGCGATCACACGTCGCTGCACTCGTGGTTCTGGAATGAGTGCAAGATGCAGACGTATTACGCGCCGATGGTGGCGGCGGACTGGTCAAAGACCGACGGCGAGGACGTGCGGAGCTGGCAGGCGGCGATTGAAGAGAAGCACTGGCCGGATGTTTGGGAGTTGAATGAACGCGATGGCATGCGGGTGCTGCGCGAGGGACGTGCGGCGGGCAAGCTGCTCGGTGGATGCCTGTCGATGCTGGAGGCGAGCCTCGGAACGCCGTGGGCTTTGAAGATTGATGAGCCGTGCGTGTTGTTTCTCGAAGATATTGGCACCAAGCCGTACCAGTGGGATCGCATGATCCAGCATCTGAAGTTTGCAGGATTGATGCAGCATGTGCGCGGCGTGGTGCTGGGAGATATGAGCGCGAATGTGGAGGACAGCGAGATGGAGATGCTGGAGTCCGCTTGTTTGCATGCGCTGCGGGATGTTGAAGGGCCGGTGTCGATTGGATTGAAGTGCGGGCATGTGAGCGAAGCGAATCGCTCGCTGATTCTTGGAGCGGCGGTGGATTTGATTTGCGGCGAGACGTGTTCGCTGGAGTTTGTGGCGGGGTGATGAGACGGTGACGACGGGCAGGCATGTGCACTTGATCGGGATCTGTGGGACGGCGATGGCGTCGCTGGCAGGAATGCTGCGCGCGCGGGGGTATCGCGTGACGGGGTCGGACACGGCGGCGTATCCGCCGATGAGCGATCAGCTGCGGGCGATGGGGATTGCAATCATGGAGCCGTACGCGGCGGCGAATCTGGATGCGCGGCCTGACCTGGTGGTGGTGGGCAATGCGATTTCGCGGGGGAATCCGGAGCTGGAGAGGGTGCTCGATGAGCGGATTCCGATGACGTCGATGGCGGCGGTGATTCACGATGAGTTTCTCGAAGGACGCGAGCGGCTGGTGGTTTGCGGGACGCATGGCAAGACGACCACGACGAGTATGCTGGCGTGGATTTATGAAGTGGCATCGCGGCGTGAGGGTGAGCGATGGAAGCCGTCGTTCCTGATTGGCGGCGTGGCGGAGAACTTTGGGACGAGCTTTCATGTGCAGGATGGGACGCGGACGTTCATCCTCGAAGGCGATGAGTACGACACGGCGTTCTTCGATAAGGGGCCGAAGTTTCTGCACTACTTTCCGGATGCGGCGATTCTGACGCATGTGGAGTTTGATCATGCGGATATTTATGCAGACCTCACTGCAGTGAAGACGGCGTTCAAGCGGATGGTGAATTTGATTCCGCAGCGGGGTCGCTTGATTGCGTTCGACGCGAGTGAGAATGTGACGGAGTGCGCAGCGAAGGCGTTCTGCAAGGTGGAGCGTTATGGGTTTGCGGATACGTCGCACTGGCGCGTGAAGGATATGCAGCAGGTGGGGACTTCGACAAGTTGGACGTTGTTGCGCGATGGCGTGGAGTTTGCGCGGCTGACGTTGCCGATGGCCGGTGAGCACAACGCGCTGAATGCAACGGCTGCTGCTGCGATGGCTGCCGGCAATGGTGTTTCGGTAGAAGCGATTGTGGAGGCGTTGGGGAGCTTTCAGAGCGTGAAGCGGCGGCTGGAGGTGAAGGCCGAGGTTGCGGGCGTGACGGTGATTGACGACTTTGCGCATCATCCGACGGCGATCCGCGAGACATTGCGCGCGCTGCGGGCGGCTTATGCGGGGCGGCGGCTTTGGGCCGTGCTGGAGCCGCGATCGAATACGTTGCGGCGCAATGTGTTTGAGGCGGAGTTGGTGGAGAGCCTGGCGCTGGCCGATGAAGTGGTGATGGCGGCGGTGTTTAAGAGCGAGGCGATTCCGGTGGCGGAGCGGATGCAGCCGGAGCACGTGATTGCGGCGCTGGAGAAACGTGGCGTTCCGGCGGTGCTGTGTGCGGATGCGGATGCGATTGTGGTGGAGATGACGCCGCGGTTGCGCAGCGGTGATATGGTGGCGATTTTGTCGAACGGTGGGTTCGGCGGGATTTATGAGAAGTTGCCGCGGGCGCTGGAGCTGCAGACTTCGCTTACGGCTTGACCATGTGCACGACGGGAAGAGCTTCGCCGTTGGGCAGTGGGACGTGCACGGTTTCGAGTGGACGATAGCCGCGCAGTTGATAGAGCGGAACTCCGGTGAGCGTTGAGCCCATGGAGAAATGGGTGAAGCCCGCGAGCTGGGCTTGCTGCTCGCAGTGGCTGAGCAGAAGGCTGCCGAGACCGCAACGAGCGTGGCTGGGGTGCACGAAGATGGCGCGGATGCGGGCGGGTTCGGTGGCTGGATCGAGGAGCGCGGCTTCGCGGCCGGGGCCGTTATCGCTGCCGAAGAGGGTGCCGCGGAAGCTCCAGCCACCGCAGGCGGCGAGGTTGGGAAGAGTTGATGGAGCGATTGCTTCGGCAAGGAAGTAGGTGCCGTCGGCGATGAGCTGGGTGTCGAGGCCGAGGGTGTGGCCGAGAGCGCCTTCGATCTGTGCGGGTGTGTAGTCGTGCTGCTGCAGCGTGCGGACGGAGAGCTCGATGAGAGAGCGGAGTGCGGGTGCGTCAGCGAGAGTTGCTGGGCGGATACGATATGGGGCTGCGGATGTCACTGCAACGATGATGCGGGATTTGAGATGGCGACGTAAAGGCTGACGGGGGGCGGTGACATTGTTCACACTGCAGCTTGATCGCGCACTATATCCTGACAAGGTATGTTTGCAGCTTTGAAGATGGTGTTCGTGTTTATTGCACTGGGTGCACCGGCGGCGCTGGTGGGGATTCCGTGGTCGGCGATCCGTGGCGACTTTAGCACGATGTATGCGTGGGGGATGGGTGTGATCCGGCTGGGTCTGCGCGCTGGTGGCGTAAAGGTGCGCGTGGTGGGGATTGAGAATGTGCCGGAGCAGGCCTGCATCTTTCTAAGTAATCACGTTTCGAACATGGACCCGCCGGTGCTGCTGCCCGTGGAGCCGCGGATGACGAGTGTGTTCCTGAAGAAGGAGCTGATGAAGATTCCGCTGCTGGGAACGGCGATGCGGATGGGCAAGTTCGTTCCGGTGTCGCGGGCGCGCTCGCGTGAAGAGGCGCAGAAGAGTGTGGAGGCCGCAGCCGAGGCCTTGCGATTCGGGCTAAACATTACTGTGTTTCCTGAAGGCACGCGCTCGCCGGACGGGAAGCTGCTGCCATTCAAGAAGGGTGCGTTTTTCCTGGCGGCTGAGACGCGGGCGCCGATGGTCCCGGTGGTGATTCGCGGGACCGCTGGCATGATGCGGAAGGGCAGCCTGAAGGTGATTCCGGGGACGGCCGTGGTGACGTTTCTGCCGGCGATCTGGCCAGCGGAAGGCGCGACCAGCGATGAGCTGATGACTCTCGTTCGGGAGGCCCTGGAGACCGAGTTGGCACGAGGAGACGCGGCCTGAGTTCCCAGACGACGTAGTTTTCAGTTGTGCTGGGGAAAGCTACTTGATGATGGCGTTGAAGCCATCGTTCTGCAAGCGCTGGCGCATGGCTTCTGCGGCGGGGCGGCTGCTGAACGGGCCGACCTGGATGTGGATCAGCTGGTCGGCGGGGCTGGTGTGCGCGGCCACGGCGTAGCCCTTGGAGTGCAGATCGGAGACAAGCATGTCGGCGTCTTCCTGGTGGGTGGGGGAGACTGCTGCAACCTGTACGACGAAGGTTCCGGCGGCGGGTGCAGGCGCGGGCGTTGGGGGAACCTGACTGTGATCGACGACGATGATGGGAGCGTGTGGGGCGGGCGTCGGCGTCGTGTCGTTTGCGCGCGTGGTTGTGGTGGTTGCTGCTGGAGCGCTCGAGGCCGGAGCCGGATAGGTGGTTCCACTGCTGCTGGAAGCGGCGGGTGAACCAGCGGCTGGCTTGAAGGAGTTGAAGCTGGTCGCTGGGGTGGAGGAGGAGCTGGGAGTGGTATTGTCCGAGCCATCGCCGGGTGGCGCGTTGTGGTGGCTGCCCATGTTGTAGCCGAAGGCAAAGAACAGGCCGCACAGCAGGACCAGCCCGAAGAAGATTCCCAGGATGGCCGTGGTGCTGAGGGTGAGTTCGCGATCCTGGCTGGAGCGGAGGTCGTCGTCTTCGTCGTCGAGGAGGTGGCTCATAGGACCAGCTTCGGTGGAGTTGGGTTGGAGGTGGGACGGCGATGAGGGAAGTGGTGCGGGGCTTCCAATCCTGGCGATGAATTTAGAACCGGATGTAGAAGCCCGCAGTGGGCTCGAAGCTGGAGGTGCGCTTGTTCAGCGTGAGGTAGTTGGCGAAGAAGTCGGGGTCCATGAAGAAGGCCTGACGAACGCCTACACGCAGGCCGAAGGTGTCGTTGAGATCCTTCTGGAGGCCGGCGGAGTAGTAGTAGGTAAGGCGGCCCTGGGGGAGCTGGCCTTGTCCGCCGTGGGCGGTGGGGCGGAACTCAGTGGTGCCGACGCCTGCAGAGGCGTAAGGGCGGAGTCCGCCGATGGTGAGAGGAGGGGTGATGAGATAGCCGAGGGTGTACTCATCAGCGCGAGTCTGGACCTGGTAGGGCGCGGCTGACTTGAACTCCTCGGTATAACGCGCGTAGGTGCCGTTGAACTCGAAGCCGATGTAGGGCTTCTGGACGTAGCGGATGTTGACGATGGCGCCGAGGGTGTTCGAGGTCTGCTGGGTGACCGTTGTTCCCTGGTTGGGTGCACCGAGTCCAGAGACGATGGGGCCGGTGGCGTCGCCGGTAAACATGCCCGCGCCGCTTACGCCGAGGTCGAAGTGGGAGAGAAAGCGGAAGAACGGCGTTTGCGGCGTGTCGGTCTGTGCACTTGCAGAAGTGAACGAGAAGGCTAGAAGAGCGGCAGGGAGAAGGAGAAAGGCTTTGCGGATCAAGTCGAGACGGCTCCGTGGCGCAAGACTGCGCTCGCTCTCTAGTCTAAACCTTTGTTGGTGCGGGCGCGGCGTGCGATGCGGGTAAGGATGGAGGTTCCGGCCCCGATAAAAAGTCCGCTAACCAAAGCTGGGGTTGGGTGTACACGGGGTTCGGTGGGGATGAGGCGGGCGAAACCCAGGATCAGGGCGAGCGTGGCGGCGGCAGAGACGATGGGGTGAACGGTGCGGCGGAGGCCGAGGAAGAGCAGAAGGCAGGCGGTGAGGATGAGGACGACTGCAGGTGCGGAGAGCGGGAATTGAGCGAAGGAGGCGAGCGCGTAGAGGGCGCAGAGCAGGCCGGCGGCTCCGGGGAGGATGGAGCCGGGGCGGTTGAGTTCGAGGCAGATCAGGGCGTAGCCGAGGGTGAGGAGCGCGAGGGTTGCGTCCGGGGTGAGCGCGAGGATCACGGGACTTGCTGGCCGCGCTGGATGAGGTTGATGCGGAGGGCCTGGGCGGCGGAGTTGCGGGGCTCAAGGCGGAGAGCGTGGACTACGTCGTCGGCGGAGGCGGCGAGGAGGTTCTCGGCGAGGTCGAGGCGGGCGAGGACGAGGAAGCCTTCGGCGCTGGGTTTGAGCTTGAGGGAGGCGAGGGCTTCGTCGCGAGCAGCGGTGGAGTTGCCGCTGCGCTCGCGGACTTCGGCGAGGCCGGCATGGGCTTCGGCGGAGTTGGGCTGGGCGGCGAGGGCGGACTGGAACTGGCCTTCGGCTTCGGGCAGCAGGCCCTGGCTGAGGAAGTCGTGGCCGCGGGTGGTGTACTCGTTGGCGCGCTGGTCGGGTGGGAGCGTGGCGATGCGGAGGGCCTGCATCTGCTGGAGGACGAAGGCGGCCTGGCGGTAGGCGGCTTCGGAGTAGTCGCGGCGGACGCGCTCGACGGGGCTGAAGCCGCTGTCGGGGTTGGAAGCGAGGCGGGTTCCTGGGTTGGCGAGGGAGAGGCGGGCGCGGAGGGAGCCGGCTTCGTTGTCGTTGGGCTTGAGCTTGAGGGCCTCGTCGGCTTCGTGGAGGGCGGTGACGGTGTCGCCGCGGCGGTAGAGCGAGATGGCGAGGTTGTAGTGGTAGTCCTCGGAAGAGGGGTCGGCGGTGGAAGCCTGGCGGAAGAGGACTACGGCGTCCTTGTTCTGGCGGCTGAGAGCGACGGCCTGGTTGTTGACGACTTCAGGGAGCGGAAGACGGGCGGCTACGAAGGCGAAGGCTTGTTCGGCGCCGGCGTAGTTGGCGCTGTTGAAGCGGGCGAGGCCGAGGTAGAAATTTGCTTCGAGGGAGAGGCGGTCGTTGGTGGGGACGCGGGCGAGGGTGGCGGAGGCACCGGCGAAGTCGCGGGTGGCGTACTGCTGCTTGCCGAGGGCGAGGAGGGCGTCGGCGTAGTTGGGGGCGATGGCGATGGCGGCTGTGAGGCGCTGGAGGCGTTCGGCGGAGGACGGAGCGTTGGAGCCGCGGATGTAGTCCTCGAAGGCGGGGAGCGAGACGGGACCAGAGGCGCCGAGGAAGGTCTGCTCGGCGACGTTGAAGGAGGGGTCTATGGCGCGGGCGACTTTCCAGGCGATGGCGTTCTCGGCGTCGAAGAGGCGGTTGAGGTCGGCGCCGTCCTGTTGCGCTTGCGAGAGTTTGAGGGCGTTGACGTCGAGGACCTGGGCCTGGATGGTGATGTGGCCGCTGGTTACGTTGAAGCTGCCGACGATGACGTAGTTGGCGTCGAGTTGCTGGGCGATGCGGATGGTGGTGGCGCGGGAGGGTTGGAAGTCGGTGGGGAGGCCGAGGTGGTCGAAGGCGAAGGCGCGGTCGTCGTGGGAGATGGTGAGGAAGCCGGCGGAGTTGAGGCGCTTGTCGAGGGTGTCGGGGAAGGAGTCGCCGATCCAGTTCAAGGTTGGGTTGCCGCTGCGGTTGTCGAAGGGAAGGACGAGGACGACGCGGCCGCCTGCTTCCTGAGCGCGGACGGTGGGGCTGGCGAAGGTCGCCGCGAGAGCGAGGGAGAGGGCAAGGAGCTTCGTCGAGAGCCGCATCAGGACGATTATAGGCGTGTCAGCGGTGGGGGCTTCGCGCGGGTGGGGGTACCCCCCTCCCCCGGCATCGTTTTGGGGTAAATTCTTTGTTTTCAGTAGGTTGCGTATTTTGGTCTACCCGCAAAGTATTGATTGCAGAAGGATTAGATAGCAAATTCCTGATTCGATTGGGGTTAGGGCGCAGGCGGTGCGATGGACGGTGTTGGGGCGCGGCCCTTTTTTGATCCCTACTTCTATTATAGGGAGCGCGGAGAGCAAGTGGGCCAGGATTTTTGGGGAGAAATCGCCAGTGTTTAGAGGGGTTTTGGTGGTTTTGGGGTGGGTGGGGGGCTTGACAAGGGTTTTTTGGAGGTGGGCGGGGCGGGTTATTTCAACGAGATACGCCATGCCTTTTGCGGGTTGCGGCGAAGAATTCGGCGGCGGGGCGGGTGCGGCCGTCGGCGACGTCGGCTTCGGCCTGGCGGAGGCCTTCGCGCTCGTCGGCTGCGGAGGCGATATCGAGGAGGCGCTGGTAGGCGGCGGCTGAGAGGACGGCGGCTTCGGGCTTGCCGTTGACGGTGAGGATGATGGCGCGGCCGGTCTTTTTGAGCTGCTTGAGGCTCTTGACGGAGTTGTTGCGGAAGGTGGTGAGGGGCTGGATGTCCTGGGTGATGTCGATCATGCGGGCCTCCTTGGAGGTAGTTTATCGTACCTTTGAAGGTGATGGGTGAGCCGGAAGAAGGCAATTCAGGTCGTTGCGGCTTCGCCTTCACTCCGGCCTGCGGCAGCGTGGAACCCACCCATGCCGCAAGGTGCCGCGTCATGGACGGGGCACCTGGCGGGCGGGGTG
>JAZKBC010000025.1:0-6659 GCA_040388825.1 Acidobacteriota bacterium
GGTTTGTTGGAGAGATATCTCCAATGTTGACGGGGGCTTTGGTGATTTTTGAGGCTGCGGAGGCTTGACAGGAAATTGGGGGTGGCCGGAGACGTGGCCGGGAGGTGGCCTAGAATGGTGGGCAGTCTTCCTGTGAGTGCAGATTCCCAGAACGGTGGTGTGGAGCAGGCCTTGCGGTCAAGGATGTTTCGGGCGCCTTGGGCGATCTTCTGGGTGGGGCTGGGGTTGCGGCTGGTGTCGATGTGGTGGGGCATACCTATCGAGTGAATCCGGGGGAGGGGCATTTTTACTTCGGGTTTGAGTCAGGAAGGATTGCGCGGTCGCTGGTGGAAGGGCATGGTTATGGGAATCCGTTCAACGGATTTTCAGGGCCGACGGCGTGGATTCCGCCACTGTATCCGCTGCTGCTGGCGGCGGGGTTCAAGCTGTTTGGGGTGTACTCGAAGGGCGCTGCGCTGTTTGTGATGGCGTGGGACAGTGTGTTTTCGGCGGCGATTGCGCCGGCGGTGTATGAGATTGCGGCGCGGTGTTTCGATGCGCGGGGGATTGCGCGGAGGGGATCGAAGCGGGTGGCGCCGGTGGCGCTTTGGGCGGGGTGGATGTGGGCGGTGTATCCGGCAGCGCTGCAGTATGCGGTGCACTGGCTGCTGGAGATGTCGCTGGCGGCGATGCTGTTTGCGTGGATTTGCGTGCTGGCGCTGAGATTAAGGCAGGGAGTAGCGAGTAGGGAGCAGGGAGTAGAAAACGGTTCGGATGTGCGGACGTGGGTGGGGTTTGGGGTGTTGTGGGGGTTGTTGATGCTGACCAATGCGGCGCTGATGCTTTGCTTGCCGGCGATGCTGGTTTGGATTGGAAGTGCAGGGAGTAGGGAACAGGGAGTAGGGAGTAGGGCTGCGCGGCTGCGCGGGGTTGTGGTAGGAAGCCTGGTGAGCTGCGTGGTTTGCGGTGTGGTGATGTTGCCGTGGGTGATTCGCAATGAGCGGGCGTTGCATGCGTTTGTGCCGACGCGGAGCAATGCGGGGGTGGAGCTGTATGAGTCGACGCTTGAGGAACATGACGGGTTTCCGTGGGGAACGACGATGCCGCTGTGGCCGGGGGCTCCGGAGTTCAAGGAGTATGTGCGGATGGGTGAGGTGCCGTTTGCGCGGATGATGCAGGCGCGGGGGATTGCGCGGATTGAAGCGCGGCCGGGGAGGTTTGTGCACTGGACGGTGCAGCGGTTCTTCTTCTTCTGGGATGGGACGCCGCATCCAGTGGAGAAGCATCCTTCGCAGGAGTATCTGCGGCAGTTGAGTTATTGCTTTCTGAGCGCGTGCGGGTTGCTGGGGCTGGGGTTGATGCTGAAGCGGCGTGTGGAAGGCGCGGGGTTGTTTGCGCTGGTGTTTGCGCTGCTGCCCGTACCCTACTATCTGATTACGGTGCAGCCGCGGTTTCGGCATCCGATGGAGCCGTTGATTGCGGTGCTGGCGGTTTATTTGTTTCGGTCGGCGGACACGACGAGAGTGTGGTCGGGAGCGTTATGGAAGAGGTAAGAAAACCCGAGGTGCTGGTGAGCGGCGCGAGCGGGTTCTTTGGCGGCGTGCTGAAACGGCGGTTGCTGGCTGAAGGGTTTGCGGTGACGAATATTGACCTGGTGCGCGATGAGGATCGCGACGATGCACTGACGAGTGTGCAGGGAGATATTCGCGATGCGGAGTTGCTGAAGAAGGTGTTTGCCGAGCACAAGTTTGCGGCGGTGTTTCACTGTGCGGCGATGCTGGCGCACGATGTGAAGGACGAGCGGATGCTGTGGACCAGCAACGTGGATGGGACTCGGCTGCTGGCGGAGGCTGCGCTGGACGCGGGTGTGACGAAGTTTGTGTTCATCTCGACAAACTGTTTGTGGGGTGAGGGCTTTGGGCGGCCGGTGCTGGAGAGCGATGTGCCGGCGCCGGTGGAGGTGTATGGGCGGTCGAAGTGGGAGGCCGAGAAGGAGCTGGCCGCGCTAAAGGAGAGGCGGCCGGAGCTGCAGGTGGTGATGCTGCGGTGTCCGACGATTATCGATAGCGGGCGGCTGGGACTGCTGGCGATTCTGTTTGAGTTTATTGAGGATGGCAACAAGGTCTGGGTGGTCGGCGATGGAGGGAATCGCTACCAGTTTATTTATGCGCAGGACCTGGCGACTGCATGTTTGCTGGCGCTGGAGTATGAGCAGACGATGCTGTTTCATATCGGCTCGGATGCTGTGCCGACGATGCGCGGGATGTATGAGAGCGTGATTCGGGAGGCGGGGAGTAAGTCGCGCGTGGCGGAGCTGCCGAAGGCACCGACGATTGCGGCGATGAAGCTGGCGCATAAGCTGGGGGTGAGCCCGCTGGGGCCGTATCACTATCGGATGATCGCGGAGAGCTTTGTGTTCGATACGGAGCGGATCAAACGCGAGCTGGGATGGGCGCCGACGATGACCAACGAGGCGATGATGCTGAAGGCGTTTCAGTACTACAGCGAGAGGCGCAAAGAGATTCATGCGCGGACGGATGTTTCGGCGCATTCGAAGGCGGCACCGATGGGGATTATTCGGTTGCTGAAGTGGCTGTCGTAGAAGCAGGGAATAGGCAGTAGGGAATAGGGAGTAGAAAGGCGATGCTGATGGGACCGAGGATCAAGGTGCAGAGGTTGTTGCCGGCGGCGCAGATGCCGCGGTATGCGCATGTGGGGGAGTATGGGGATTTGGCGGCGGACCTGTTTGCGGCTGAGGCGGTGACGCTGGAAGCGGTGGGGCAGGTGGGGTCGACGGGGATGGTGCGGACGGGGTTGGCGATGGAGTTGCCCTCGACGCACGGAGCGCTGGTGGAGGATCGGTCGGGGTTGGCGGTGAAGGGGGTGACGACGCTGGCGGGGGTGATTGACCCGGGGTATCGCGGGGAGTTGAAGGTGGTGATCACGAACCTTTCGACAGAGCCGGTGGTGATTGCGCCGGGGCATCGGATTGCGCAGTTGCGGATTGTGGAGCGGATCCAGGCGGTGTTTGAGGAGACAGATACGCTGGCCGAGGCTCCGCGGGGGACAGGTGGGTTTGGGTCGACGGGGCAGTAGGGTGGCTTGTTCTTAAATGAGCGCCCGGACAAAGTGAAATTGGTGTGGCGACTAGCGTGAGAGCGTCTTGACTCGGATGTTTCCGTCGATGGCTTCGAAAGAGTTCGAACGGGTGAAATGATGGGTCCCGAGATTGCCCTTATGCCACGTGGGAAGAATTTTGGCGATGGGGCGCTCTTCGTACTCGGTTTCGTTGAGGCGGACGACTTCGGAAAAGTTGAGCGCGTAGCCGTAGGCCTGGCTGCAGTCTTGCGAAGGACGGATGAGCTTGCCGTCCTCGAAGAAGAGCTTTCCGGCGGGGCGGGCGCGACGGACGTCAGAGATGATGGGGTTGAGTGGATGCGGAGTCCAGGGGCCGAGGACGTTGTCCGCGTGATAGAGGCAGAGCTCGTCGCAGTCGGGATAGTGGGACGCAGCGACTCCGACAAACATCCAGAGCTTTCCGCCGGCAGCGTGGATGGTGGCATCGACTGCGTTGACGTCCGCGAGCAGAATCCCGTGGTAGGTCCATTTGGTGGGGAACTGCTCAGCACGGTAGATATCAACGGTGCGGTTGGCGGCGGATTCGGGAATCATGTAGGTTTCGCCGTCATGGTCGAAGATGAAGGGATAGGAGAGGTGGTAGGGACACTCGAGGACCGTGACGGGTTCAGTGATGGATGCGTCGGGGCGGACTTCGCTGCAGGATATGTGGGCGCGTTCTTTGGCGAAGCTGTAATTCTCATAGAACAGGAAAGATTTTCCGTCGCGATCGACAAGGAATGGGTCAGCGTAGAAGCGGTCGCGGGGCGGGACGATGACGCGATACCCGGTGGTTTCAGCAAAAGATGCCAAGGCGCGTGGGCGCAGTGCGACGAACCACTGGGGGCTGTTACCGCTGATGGCGCGATTCAGGTTGGAACGGACACGGCGGTGGATCTGGCCGCCGATGAAGTAAAGCATCTGGCCGAACTTAGGAGCGCGATAGATGCCACGAGTGTAAGGCACGTTCTCGTTCCAGGTGGGCAAAGCTTCGAGGAAGCCCATGCCATGCTGATCGAGCTGGCGGAGCCGGCGCAGGGCGAACTCGGCTGTCTTCCAGTATAGTGGGTTGCGATTGGCCTGGAGCGAGTTGAGGCAGGTGGCGGAGTGGCTGCGATAGAGCACGCGGCCGCCATCGAGGGAGTCGGTGAGGACCTGCAGAATGGAGCCGGAGACAGGGTTTCGCTCGTAGATCTCCCAGAAGGACGGAGGGCTGCCGCGATATTCCAGATTGTCGTCGTGGTGGAAGGACCAAACACCGGCGCGAGCGGTGTTCAGAACCGGGCCGCGGATGATACGGAAGCCGAAGCGGAACAGGACGTCGAGCTTAGCAGCCTTGATGACTTCGAGGTCTTCTTCGCGGAAGCGGTCGGTGAAGCCTTTGCGGAGAGGCTCGACGCGGATGCGTGCGACGCCCTCGAGCAGCGGGGAGAGATCGACCTGGGCGAAGGCATCGTGGCGCGGACGGTACCGGCTGTGATCGAACCGGACGTAGAGATTGTAGAGGCCTTGCCTCCAGTAGCGCCGCAACCGCTCCCGGCGCGACGGCTTGCGTGAAGGGATGGGAATGTTTTCAACGACGAGAACGATGTCCGCGAATCCAGAGTCGCGAATGTCCGCGATGATTTTGCCGATCCAAGCATCCTCCACGAACGAGTCGACCATCAAGCCTATGCGCAACAAGGATCCTCCATCTGCAGACTGCTTGCTTCGAAACACTGTGACGACGCCAAAACGATTAAGTAAGGTCGAGTTGCTCTGGATTCTACACCTGCGAACGAAAGGCAATAGGGCTAAAGTGCATGGAGGAAAGAGAGATGAAGACCGTATTGGTCGCTGATTGACGCGGTCGTGCGCTCCAGCTTCAGAGCGCACTGAGAGGCTTGTAAGCGATCTTGTGGAGGGTGTTCAGCGATAGACGGCGACGATCGCGCAGACCATGGCGGCGGTGAGAGCGGCGACGCGGATGCGGTGGAAGGATTCCCAGCGAGCGTGGGCGCGGCGGGCTTCGGCGGGGAACGGGCCGGCGTCGAGTTGGATGATGCGGTTGTTGATGGGGACGAGGATCGTCACGCTGAGGACGATGGCCGCTGCCCAGATGGCGATGGCAGCGATGAGCAGAGGCGTGCCGGAGGTGTGGCGGCGGAGGACGGCTTCCGCGATGAGGAGGATGAAGCTGGCGGCGTACCAGAAGGGCATGACGGTGCCGAGGCGGACGGCAAAGAGGCGCGTGGCGGTGGCCTGGGCGGCTTCGTCGAGTCGAGCGAGCATGGGGTTGATGAAGGCGGAGACGGCGAACTCGGTGCCGACGAGAAGGCCAATGGAGACGATGGAGACGATGTCGAGTATGAGCATGTGACTTGCCCTCCTGCTTATGAGACGCTGGAGGGGTGGTACTGATGCAGAAGGATGTACTGACAAATATGTCAGTGCTGAGAGGGTGAGATGGCGGTTTCGAAGAAAGAGATGAGTGAGTGCCCGGTGGATGCGATGCTCAGCGTGATGGACGGGCGTTGGAAGGGGACGATCCTGTGGCGGCTGAGCGAGGGGCCGATGCGGACGAGCGAGCTGCGGCGGAGTATTCCGGGGATTACGGAGCGGATGCTGATACGGCATCTGCAGGAGTTGGTGGCGGATGGGATTTTGGTGAGGGTGGAAGAGAAGCAGGTGCCGCCGTGCGTGCGGTACTCGATTTCGAAGTATGGGTGGACGCTGGTGCCGGTGGTGGAGGCGATGTGTGGGTGGGGGAGGGTGCATTTGCGGGTAAGGGCACGGCGAGTTGACGGATGATTTAGGTTAACCTAAAATAGAAAAGCGTGAGTCAGGATGACTTTCAGGACGGGCCCTTGAACGGTGAGGACGGAGAGCGTTCGCCGGCAGAGGATGCGATTGCGGCGGCGGAGATGTCGCCTGCGGCTGCTGCGGCGGGGTCGGCGGGGTTGGATCTGGGTGGGAAGGCGAAGGCGCCGAAGATACAGGCGTTTCGCAGCGATCAGATATGGAGCTACTTTGGGCCGGCGTTTGTGGCTTCGGTGGCTTATATCGATCCGGGGAACTTTGCGACGAACATTCTGGGTGGGTCGCAGTTTGGGTATCGGCTGCTGTGGGTGTTGCTGTGGTCGAATGCGATGGCCATTCTCATTCAGTACCTGAGCGCGAAGCTGGGGATTGTGACCGGACTGACGCTGCCGCAGAACTGCCGAAAGCATTTCTCGCGGCGCGTGACGTGGACGCTTTGGGTGTGTGCAGAGATTTCGGCGGTGGCTACGGACCTGGCCGAGTTTCTCGGGGCTGCGCTGGGGTTGGAGTTGCTGGTGGGGCCGGCGTTGATGGCGCATGGGATGTCGCTGACGGGGTCGCTGTTTGTTGCGGCGGCGGTGGCGACGGTGGCGGTGTTCGGGATTCTGGCGCTGGACCTGATGGGGTTCCAGTGGCTGGAGCGCGGGATTATGGCGTTCGTTGGGATCATCGGGCTTTGCTATGGGTTTGAGGTTTTCCTGGTGCATCCGGACTGGCACAAGGCGTTTGTGGCGACGGTGCTTCCGACGTTCGACACGACGAAC
>JAZKBC010000025.1:6669-14435 GCA_040388825.1 Acidobacteriota bacterium
GTGTATGCGGCGGTGGGGATGCTGGGCGCGACGGTGATGCCGCATGTGATTTACCTGCACTCGGCGCTGGTGCAGCCGCGGCTGATGGCGTTGCAGCCGGAGCCGCCGAAGAGGATTCTGCCGGCAATGCTGCGGGAGTATCTGCGCTATGAGCTGATCGATGTGTTTGTGGCGATGAACGGAGCGTGGCTGATCAACTCGGCGATGATCGTGATGGCGGCGGTGGCATTGTTTGGGGGACCGAGCGCTGCGCCGACGATTCAGGATGCGTATCGGACGCTGGGGCCACTGCTGGGGAGGAGCGCTGCGGTGGTGTTCGCGGTGGCGCTGCTGTGCTCGGGGCTTTCGAGCTCGACGGTTGGAGTGATGGCGGGGCAGGTGATTATTGAGGGGTTCCTGGAGATCAAATTTCCGATCTTCCTGCGGCGATTTATTACGGTGATTCCGGCGCTGGTCGTGATCGGGATGGGATGGGATCCGCTGAAGATTTTGATTGGGTCGCAGGTGCTGCTGAGCTTCACACTGCCGGCGGCGCTGATTCCGCTGCTGCTGCTGACGAATCGGGAGAGCGTGATGCGGGACTTCACGAGCGCGCGGCGGGTGCAGGTGGCGGGATGGGTGGTGGCGGGGGTGATCCTGGTGCTGAATGCGGTGCTGCTGGTGCAGTTGGCGGTCTAAAGGCAGGGAGTAGGGAGTAGGGAGTAGGGAGTAGGGAGTAGGGAGTAGGGGTAGGGAAAAGGGTAAAGGGAAGGGCTGAGAGTTGACTCTTAGCCCTTCCGGGTTTGTGGCTGAAGCAGTTGCTTAGTGGTGGCCGTGTTCGCCGCCGTTGCCGTGGGGTTGAGGAGCGGGAGCGGCTGCGACGTGCGGCGGTTCTGCGCGTGGCGCCGGGGCTGGGTGCGGCGCTTCAACGTGGGCTGCAGGGCCGGGGCGAGGAGCTTCGACACGCGGCTGCGGACGGGGAGCTGCCTGTTGCGCGGCTCGCTGCTGCTGCATCTGGGCTCGCTGCGCCATTTCGGCGTTGCGCTGGGCAGCCTGGTTGGTGCGTTGTTCCGCTTGAGCTGCGCGCTGCTGCTGGGCCTGCACGTTGCGTTGGGCTGCTTCTGCGCTGCGTTGGGCCGCTTCGTTGTTGCGCTGCTGAAGCTGAGCGCTACGTTGCGCGGTCTCGGCATTGCGCTGCTGCAGTTGATTGTTGCGTTGCTGCATCTGCTGATTGCGCTGGGCGGCATCGGCATTGCGCTGTTGCAGTTCATTGTTGTGTTGCTGCACCTGGGCGCCGCGTTGAGCGGCTTCGTTGTTGCGTTGCTGTAGCTGCTGGTTGCGCTGCGCGGCCTCGTTGTTGTGCTGCTGAAGCTGGGCGTTGCGCTGGGCCTCTGCATTGTGTTGCTGGTCAACACGAGCCGCCCGTTGCTGCGCTTCGTTGTTGCGCTGCTGGAGTTGATTGTTGCGTTGCTGCATTTCAGCGGTGCGTTGCTGCATCTGTTGGTTGCGCTGATTCTCAGCGGGATTGAAGCCGGGCTGGCGGGGACGTTGACGCCGGCGGCTTCAGGACGAGCGAAGGCAGCCTGTTGCGGACGGCCATGGTTGGTGTTGTAGGCGAAGGCCGGATTGCGGGCGGCGGTTTCGTGGAGCTGGGCCTGAGCGGGAACCCAGGGAGCGTGGCGCTCGCCGCGGGCGGCGATCTCCTGCGGACGCGGAGAGATGTTGATGCCGCCGCGGCCGCCGTTATAGCTGACGCGGTTCTGCGGACGGGCGTCGTAGTGGACGTTGTTCACGACGACTGGGCGGTTGTAGTAGTAGCCGATGTTGCCGGAGTTGGTGACGGCGCGGTTGTAGTAAAAGTCGTGACCATGCCAGTAGCCGCCGAAGTAGCCGACGCCGATGTAGCCGAAGCCGTAGTCAACGCCGCCATAGAAGCCGACGTGGGGGCCCCAGTAGCCGCGATGGAAGAGGTAACGGTTGTGGTAGTACCCCCAGTAGGGCGGGGTCCAGAGAGCGCCGTAGTAGGGCGGCTCGACCCAGGTTCCGGGAACCCAGTAATAGCCGTCATCGCCCCAGGCCCAGTAGCCGGGGGTCCAGTACCAGTCGGGTCCCGGAGGCGCTGGCTGATCGTACTCGGGGATGGGGGGCGGGGCCTGGTCGGCGGCGTACTCGGTGTCGGCGTTGTAGTCGTTGTAGTTGTAGTCGGCGGCGGACTCCTGCGGAGAGTAGGTCTCGTTCTGGCCGAGGACGCGGGTGGGCTGAGTCGAGGTGGTGGTGTAGCCGGCGGCTCCGGGGGCCATGTTGGCGTAGGCGGGATCGACGCTGCCGGTGGCGTCCTGCTGGGCGATCTGGGCCTGGTCGGTGTTTTGATTGGCCTTGCAGGCGACGATGCCGAAGGCGACGAAAGCGGCGGCGGTGGTGAGGCCGAGGCGTTGGAGGGATTTCTGGAACGGGGTCATGGGGATGAACTCCTGCGAGACGTTGAGGGGATGTGGCCGGCGGAATTGCCGGACCTGCCCGGAAAGAACACACACGGGCGCGCACGCATTGAGTGAGATGCAAGGGGTGGCCCCGAAGTGGGGCGAAAAGCGCAACGGAAAAATCGTGGTGAGCGGGAAAAGGTTGTGTGGGTGGCGTAAAATTTTGGGTATGGCCGGCTGCGCTAACCTCAGGCGCTTTCGTCGTGGACGCCACGACCGCGGACGTTCTACCTAGAACCCGGCCGATCTCTGCTACCCGCTTTTGTTGGTTGTTTGCTGAAGAGAATTTCCGCTGCTACTGGCGCGATGAGTTCGATCGCGTTGGTGGTTGCCCCTGACCCAGGCCCGCTCGAGAACGGTCGTTGACCGTGAGACGATGCAGGGCCCTTTGAGGAGAATGAACGATGTCGAAGGTAACGCACCCCAACAGCTTCAATGCCGCTGCTGTACTGAAGAGCGGATCGCAGACGGTGAAGTACTACAGCCTGGCAGCGCTGGGCGATGTGTCCAGACTGCCGTACTCGCTGCGAATCCTGCTGGAGAACCTGCTGCGCTGCGAAGACGGCAAGACCGTCACCGCGGATGACATTCGCTTTCTGGCCAAGTGGGCAGCGAAGGCGGAGCCGAGCCGCGAGATTGCTTACATGCCGGCGCGGGTGCTGATGCAGGACTTTACGGGCGTGCCGGCGATTGTGGACCTGGCGGCGATGCGCGATGCGATGAAGGCGCTGGGCGGAGGGCAGAAAGAGATTGAGAAGATCAATCCGCTGGTGCCGGCAGAGCTGGTGATCGATCACAGCGTGCAGGTGGATGAGTACGGAAGCGCGAATGCCTATGACCTGAATGCGGCACTGGAGTTCACGCGCAATCGCGAGCGGTATGCGTTTTTGAAGTGGGGGCAGACGGCGTTCAATAACTTCAGCGCGGTGCCGCCGGGGATGGGGATTTGTCACCAGGTGAATCTGGAGTATCTGGCTCGCGTGGCGTTTACGAAGACCGAAGCTGATGGCAGCGTAACGGCGTATCCGGACACGCTGGTGGGCACGGACTCGCACACGACGATGGTGAACGGCCTGGGCGTGCTGGGTTGGGGCGTGGGCGGCATTGAGGCCGAGGCTGCGATGCTGGGCCAGCCGGTGAGCATGCTGGTGCCGCAGGTGGTTGGGTTCAAGCTGACGGGCAGGTTGAAGGAAGGCACGACCGCAACAGACCTGGTGCTGACGATTACCGAAGCGCTGCGCAAGCATGGCGTGGTGGGCAAGTTTGTGGAGTTCTATGGGCCGGGCATCAGCGAGCTTCCGCTGGCGGATCGCGCGACGATTGCGAACATGGCTCCGGAGTATGGAGCGACTTGCGGGATCTTCCCAGTAGACGCGGAGACGCTGAAGTATCTGCGGCTGACCGGGCGCACGGACGAGCAGGTGGCGCTGGTGGAGACGTACTACAAGGCGCAGGGGCTGTTCCACACAGTGGCTGCTCCGGAGGCGGAGTATTCGTCGTCGCTGGAGCTGGACCTGGCGGAGGTAGAGCCGAGTGTGGCGGGACCGAAGCGTCCGCAGGATCGCGTGCTGTTGTCGAAGACTCCGGAGAGCTTTGCGCAGCAGTTGCCGAGCCTGCAGGGGCCGAACGCGAACAAGAGCTCGGTGCGGCAGATGGTTCGCTGGGAAGGCGAAGGCGGGCATGCTTCGGCGACGGGCGACATTTCGAGTTCGGTGGGATCGGCGTCGCCGGTTGCGCCAGCGCTGGTGGATGTGACTCCGACGACGCATGCGGAAGTGGCTGCAGTGAAGACGGAGACGACACCGACGGAGCTGATGAACTCGGTGCAGAAACGCTTTGGTGTGGACCCGGACAAGTATTTGAGCGATGGATCGATCGTGATTGCGGCGATCACTTCGTGCACGAATACGTCGAACCCTTACGTGATGGTGGCGGCGGGTTTGCTGGCGAAGAAGGCTGTTGAGGCGGGTTTGACGACGCCTCCGTGGGTGAAGACTTCGCTGGCGCCGGGATCGCGCGTGGTGACGGATTACTACACGCGCGCGGGGTTGCTGAAGTATCTCGACGCGCTGCGGTTCCAGGTGGTGGGTTATGGATGTACGACCTGCATTGGGAATTCAGGACCGCTGCCGACGGATGTTTCGAAGTCGATTGAGGAGCATGGGCTGGTTGCGGTTTCGGTGCTGAGCGGCAACCGGAACTTTGAGGGCCGCATTTCGCCGGAGGTTCGGGCGAACTATCTGATGTCGCCTCCTCTGGTGGTGGCGTACGCGCTGGCTGGGCATATCGCGCATGACTTCGACGCTGATCCGCTGGGCGAGACCAAGGATGGCAAGCAGATTTTCCTGCGGGATATCTGGCCGACGCAGCAGGAGGTTTCGGAGACGGTGGCTAGCTGCATCGATTCGGAGATGTTCCGCACGCAGTACTCGACGGTGACGGACGGCGATGCGAACTGGCAGAACCTGAAGTTCCCGAGCGGCGATACGTATGGATGGGAGACGGATTCGACGTACATCCGCAAGGCACCGTACTTCGATGGCATGCCGGCGACACCGGCTCCGGTGGCGGAGATCAAGGCGGCGCGCGTGCTGGCGGTGCTGGGTGATTCGGTGACGACGGACCATATTTCTCCGGCGGGATCGATCAAGCTGAATGGACCGGCGGGCAAGTACCTGACCGACCATGGCGTGAAGCCGAGCGACTTCAACTCGTATGGCAGCCGCCGCGGCAACCATGAGGTGATGGTGCGCGGCACGTTTGCGAATGTGCGGCTGCGCAACAAGCTGGCTCCGGGAACGGAGGGCGGCGTGACTCGTTTGCTGCCTGAGGGAACGGGGATGTCGATCTATGACGCGAGCGTGGAGTATGCGAAGCGCGGAACGCCGTTGTGCATCCTGGCAGGCAAGGAGTATGGCTCGGGATCGTCGCGTGACTGGGCGGCGAAGGGGCCACGGCTGCTGGGGATCAAGTTCGTGATCGCGGAGAGCTATGAGCGCATTCACCGGTCGAACCTGGTGGGCATGGGCATTCTGCCGCTGCAGTTTGAGGCGGGACAGAATGTCGAGTCACTGCAATTGACGGGCGAGGAAATCTTCGAGGTAGTTGGGCTGAAGGAGATGCTCGACTCGAAGTTTGCCGGCGGGAAGACAATTGCCGTGGTTGCAGAGAACGAGGCGGGCAAGACGACCGAGTTCAACGTGACGGTGAGGATCGATACGCCGCAGGAGATTCTGTACTACCAGCACGGCGGCATTCTGCAGTACGTGCTGCGGCAGCTTGCGGGCAAGGCGTAACGGCAGGCAGTAGATAGAGGCGGCGGGGCTTAGGCTCCGCCGCTTTTTGCTGGGGCGAGGTGTCCTCTTTGTTTGGCGCGGCGGTGGGCGAGGAATTTGCGGACGCGGCGGGAGATGCCGGCGAGGAGCGCGGCGACGATCCCGGTGTAGCGCAGCGGAAGAAGCCAGGCGGAGATGCTGGCGGCGATCATAGCGATGACCATGGTGTAGAGGCGGCCGCGGAGGCGATGCATGTCCTCGACGTCGCGGAGGTTGTGCTCGCGGAGGCCGAATTCGATTTCGAGGAGGATGGCGATGCCGATGAGTCCCTGATGCCCGAAGTAGAGGCAGAAGGCGAGGGGCTCGTTGATGGCGTGGCCCCAGAGCGCGGTGGTGAAGGGCAGAACGGCGACGAGAGCGAGGAAGATGAAGTTGAGCAGGAGGGTGCGGGGCTTGACGTGCTCGAGCAGATCGAAGAGCTGGTGCTGCAGCGTCCAGTAGCGTGCGGCGAGCCCGAAGGTGATGAGGAAGGCGACCCAGTCGGGCCCGGCGGTGGCGAGAGCGTGGGCGAGCTGGCCGTGGGGGACATGCTCAGGGATCTTGATGTCCAGTACGAGCAGGGTCATGGCGATGGCGAAGATGCCGTCGGAGAGGGCTTCGAGCCTGTGCTTGCTGTACATGGTGTGTGGAAACAGAGTGCCGGGTTTTGGCGGAGATGGCAAGAGCGAAGTGCATTAGCATGGGTAGAGATGAGCACCGTGACTGTAGAAAAGACGATGTACCTGCCGGAGATTCTGGCGCACACGCGGGGTGTGGTGGCCAAGCGTAAGGCAGCGGCGGATTTTCGCGCGCTGGAGAAGGCCGCGGCGGCGCATGAGCCGCGTGGGTTTGCGCGGGCGCTGCGGGCGAAGGCTGTGGGTGGGCCGGCGATTATTGCGGAGTTGAAAAAGGCTTCGCCGTCGAAGGGGTTGATTCGTGCGGAGTTCGATGTGGCGGCGCTGGCTCCGATGCTCGAGGCCGGTGGGGCTGCGGTGTTGAGCGTGTTGACGGAGGAGAAGTTTTTTCAGGGGTCGCTGGAAAATCTGCGGCGGGCTTCGGCGGCGGTGTCGATTCCTTGCCTGCGCAAAGACTTCATGGTGGACGAGTTTCAGGTGTTGGAGGCTCGAGCGAACGCTGCCGATGCGATTCTGCTGATTGTGGCGGCGTTGAGCGATGCAGAGCTGCGGACGCTGCGCGATGCGGCCTGGACGATGGGGATGGATGTGCTTTGCGAGGTGCATGATCGCGAGGAGCTGGCGCGGGCACTGGACCTGGAGTGCGAGTGCGTGGGCGTGAACAGCCGGGATCTGAAGACGTTTGAGGTGTCGCTGGAGAGGGCTTGTGAGCTGGCGGCGCTGCTTCCGGCAAGTGCGGTGAAGGTTGCCGAGAGTGGGATTCACACGGCTGCGGATATGGCTCGGCTGAGGGCGGCGGGGTATGAGGCGTTTCTGATTGGCGAGTCGCTGATGCGGCAGGCTGATCCGGGGGAAGCGTTGCGGCGGCTGCTCGCTGGTTCTTGAGTTAGGCCGGGAGGCTGCTGATGTTTATCAAGATCTGCGCGAATACAAATGCTGACGACGCGCTGCTCGCGGCGGAGATGGGTGCCGATGCGGTGGGGTTCGTGTTTGCGCCGAGCAAGCGGCGCGTGACGACGGAGCAGGTGGCGGCGATTACGGCGCAGCTGCCGGAGGGTATCGAAAAGATTGGCGTGTTTCATGCGCTGGATGGCGTGGAGATCCTGGAGACCGTGCAGGCGGCGGGGCTGACCGGAGCGCAGTTGCATGGGGCGTTCGATGAGACGCTGGTGAATGCGCTGACCGTGGCGACAGAGGGGAAGCTGCGGTTGATCCAGACGGTGAAGTATGTGCTGGATGCGGAGGACCGGGCGGCCGAGGATGGGCGGTTTGTCGCGGAGCTGCATGCGGCTTTGATGGAGCCGGAGATTTATGCGGCACTGCTGGACGCGGCGAAGGGTGGGACTTCGGGTGGGTTG
>JAZKBC010000025.1:14445-26050 GCA_040388825.1 Acidobacteriota bacterium
CGCGCCTCCGAAGGAATCACGCACTCAGCGGTTGCACGTGGCTCCGCTGGTGCGTGGCGTGGTGGACGGGATGGAGGCGGAGACCGGCGAGCGACCTCGGGTGATTGTGGCGGGAGGGCTGCGGGCGGAGAATGTGGAGCGGGCGATTGCGCTGTTCCAGCCGTGGGGAGTGGATGTGGCGAGCGGTGTGGAGGCAGAGCCGGGCCGCAAAGATCCTGTACGGTTGCGAGCGTTTGTCGAAGCTGCGCGGGCCGGTTTCGCTACACTGGAAGTGTGAGTACTCAAGCGACGCAGGGGATTTTTATTCGCCACGGACAGAGCGTGGCCAACGTGGGTTTGTGGGACGGGCCGTTTGCGGAGATACCGCTGACGGAGGTGGGCCGGCAGCAGGCAGAGGAGCTGGCGCAGTCGTGGGACTTTGTGCCGGATTTCATTGCGGTTTCGCCGTTTGTGCGCACGCGCCAGACGGCGGCTCCGACGATTGCGCGGTTTGCGCAGGTGCCGATGGAGTACTGGCCGATCCAGGAGTTTACGTTCTGGGACCGTGCATTCTGGGGCGAGATGACTCCGGAAGAAGACCAGGAGACGGTGTTCAAGTTCTGGGATGTGGCTGATCCTGAGCATCGGTATGGGACCGGTGCGGAGAGCTTTGGGGATTTGCTGGGGAGAGCAGAGGATTCGTTGGAACGGCTGGCGAAGATGAAGCCGGGCAGCCGCGTGCTGCTGTTTACGCACGGGCACTTTATCCAGGCGCTGCGGCACGTGCTGCTGTTTCCGCACTGGAGCGCACGGGAGAAGATGCAGAGTTTTCGGGGGTTCGATGAGCGCTGGCGGGTGCGGAACGTGGAGCTGGCTCGCGCGGAACTGAAGGATGGCATCTGGAAGCTGCATGAGGAAGATACGCAGCCGGAGTGGCGTTTGGAAAGTGCAGCCGGACGCGGTTAAGACTCGCGGGAGTCTTAGGCTACGTCCGGCTGAATGTTAGCGGCCGTTGTAGTGGTGGTACTCGCGGTGACGGCGTTCGCGCTTGTGCACGTCGTGTTCCTTGCGGATGTGGTTGGCGAGGGCACCGCCGCCAGCGCCGATGGCGCCGCCGATGAGTGCGCCTTTACCGCCGCCAGCGAGGCCACCGATTACGGCTCCGCCGACAGCCGAGCCTCCGATGATCTTGACGCCGGTGTGGTGGCGATGATCGCTGCGAATCTGTTCGCGCTCATAGCGCTGGTGCTCGCTATAGGATGTTTGAGCGGACGCGGCCATTGGCATCGCGAGAAGGGTGGCGGTGAGCGCTGTGGCTGCAAACTTGTTGAGCTTCATGGTGGTGGCTCCTTGGGCGGCATCTGCTTTCGTTCGCCTGTGAGTCCGATGCATTGATTTCATTGGGCAGATGTACCGAATAAACATATTTCGAGGGCAACCTCTTGCCGGACGAGCGGACGAGGTATACGCTATTGCCATGCGTGTGTGCTTCAGCCCGTTTTTCTTTCCGTTCCGCTACTGGCCTTCGGTAGCGGCTGCGGCGGTCTGAACCTGCACTGAAAAGTAGTCAGCAGGATTCAAGAGAACCCCCCGAGCCGCGACAGAAAATGTCGGGGCTTTTGTTTTGCTTGTAAGGCGATTGCGTAGGAGCGGGTGATGAGTGTTGGTCAGTTGACGAGTCCAATGAGTGCGCCGAGTGCGGGAACGCCGGGGCGGTTTGGGATTTACGGCGGACGTTATGTGCCGGAGACGCTGATGGCGGCGCTGCTGGAGCTGGATGCGGCCTATGAAGCCGCGCAGGCGGATCCGGCGTTTCATGCTGAGCTTGACGGCCTGCTGAAGGATTATGTGGGGCGGCCCACTCCGCTGTACTTTGCGAAGCGGCTGAGCGAGACGCTGGGTGGGGCGAAGATTTATTTGAAGCGCGAAGACCTGCTGCATACCGGAGCGCACAAGATCAACAACGCGCTGGGGCAGGCGCTGCTGGCGCGGCGGATGGGCAAGCAGAGGATCATTGCGGAGACCGGAGCGGGGCAGCATGGCGTGGCGACGGCGACGGTGTGTGCGCTGTTTGGGCTGGAGTGCGTGGTCTACATGGGCGAGGAAGACATGCGGCGGCAGGAGCTGAACGTGTTCCGCATGCGACTGCTGGGGGCTGAGGTGCGTGGGGTGGCTTCGGGCTCGGCGACGCTGAAGGATGCGATCAACGAGGCGATGCGGGACTGGGTCACGAATGTGCGCAGCACTTTTTATATTTTGGGGAGCGCGCTGGGGTCGCATCCGTATCCGACGATGGTGCGGGATTTTCATCGCGTGATTTCGATTGAGTCGAAGCGGCAGATCATGGAGCATGAAGGTCGGCTGCCGGATGCGATTGTGGCTTGCGTGGGTGGCGGATCGAATGCGATTGGGGCGTTCTATGAGTACATCCCGGAGAAGAACGTTGCGCTGATCGGCGTAGAAGCGGGCGGGCGCGGAACGGCGCTGGGTGAGCATGCGGCGCGGTTCAATGGAGGCACTCCGGGCGTGCTGCAGGGGACGTTCAGCTACGTGCTGCAGAACGATGCCGGGCAGATTGCGGCGACGCATTCGGTGTCTGCGGGACTCGACTACGCGAGTGTGGGGCCGGAGCATGCGATGCTGCATGATTCGGGGCGGGCGACATATACGTCCGCTACGGATGCAGAGGCGTTGAATGCGGTGAGCGTGCTGAGTAGGACCGAGGGGATCATTCCGGCGCTGGAGAGCGCGCATGCTGTGGCCGAGGCGATCAAGCTGGCGCCGAAGATGGGTAAGGACAAGATCATGATCGTGAACGTGAGCGGGCGTGGGGATAAGGATATCGGGATCATGACGCGGGAGATGAATTTGAGCGGCGTGGAGGTGAAGGCGTGATGACCGAAAACCTACATCGCTTGGAACTCTCTGGAGAAGACGCTGATCTTCTGGTTCAGAACGTCGTAAACGAGGTGCTGAACGGTTTCCGCATCGATGACTTCGAAGCGTGCGTCGCAGTTAGTCGTGATGAGTTCAGATCGTGGGCTCTCGGCTGGCGCGAGCAGTCTAAGGGCGAGCTAGCGATTGATGATCGTCAGGCAATTGCGCTACGTCGTGCGCTAGCGTTGACGTTGCAAGAGCTGGGATCGGAGTTTCAGACACGCACGGGCGTGGATTCCGATGAGGCTTACAAGACATTGGCCAAGCTGGATCAATTTGTTGCCGCTGCTCAAGGAGGCCGATAGTGCCGATCTCCTTCACACGCAAGCCGGGACTCGTCATCTACTTCACAGCAGGCGATCCGGACCTGCCGACGACGCGCGATATGGCGATTGCGGCTATCGATAATGGCGCAGATGTGATTGAGCTGGGTGTGCCGTTCAGCGATCCGCTGGCGGATGGGCCGGTGATTCAGCGGGCGAGTGAACGGGCGGTGGCTCGGGGGACTCGCATGGATGATGTGCTGGGCATCTGCCGCGAGATTCGCGATGCGCGGCCGGAGGCGGGGATCATCCTGTTCACGTACCTCAATCCGGCGCTGCGGCTGGGCTTGCCGGAGTTTGCGAAGGCGGCGAAGGCAGCGGGTGCGGATGGTGTACTGCTGACCGACATGATCGTCGAAGAGGCCGACGAGTATCTGCGCGTGATGCGGGAGAACGATCTGGCCCCGGTGTTCCTGGCTGCGCCGACCTCGCCCGATGAACGGTTGAAGGCGATTGCCGAGGCGTCGCAGGGGTTTGTCTATGCGATCTCGCGGGTGGGGATTACGGGGACGCAGACGGAGCTGGCGTCGGATGCGAAGGGCCTGGTGGACCGGTTGCGGCAGTTTACGAAGCTGCCGATCGCGCTGGGATTTGGCGTGTCGACCGCGGAGCATGTGCGGCAGGTGAGTGAGTTCGCGGATGCGGCTGTGGTGGGGTCGGCGATTGTGGGGCTGGTGGAGCGGACTCCGGCGGCTGAGGCGGCTGCGGCTGTGGGTGCTTTCGTGCGCGAGTTGAGTGGAGGTGTGGCGTGACTGCGGCCTGCGCAACGTATCATGTTTTCGAGGCTTTTCCCGAGCGCGGTTTGCGCTCCACATCCCCGCGGGTGCGATGGTGCCCGCTGCAAGAGGACTCATGGAGATTTCCGACTGGCGTATCAAGATCGATCAACTGGACGAGCAGATCGTTCACCTTATCAATGAGCGCGCCGCCGCAGCAGTGGAGATTGGCAGGATCAAGGCGACGCAGACTGCTCCTATCTACGAGCCGAAGCGCGAGCAGCAGGTGTATGAGCACATTGAGCGCGTCAACCAGGGTCCGCTCACCAGCGCAGAGTTGAAGGATATTTACGAGCGCCTGATTGACGTGATGCGCGCCAAGCAGAAACCGGCGCAGCCCTAAACAGAGATACGCAGAAAGATTGAAGTGAGGACAAAGTGATGATCGTCGCAATGCAGGACCGAGCCACCGATGAACAGATCCAGGTTGTGATCGAGCGGATGGTGGAGCTGGGCTTCAACGTTCACCGGACGACGGGTGAGACGCAGACAATTCTCGCGGGTGTGGGAACGCCGGGGCACTTCGAGGTGACGGAGTTCCAGGTGCTCGCGGGCGTACACCAGGCCTATCGGATTTCGTCGCCGTACAAGCTGGCGGGGCGTGGGTTCCGGCCGGAAGGCACGCGGATTACGTTTCCGAACGGCGTTGTGGTTGGCGGCGAAGATGTGGTGATCATGGCGGGGCCGTGCTCGATTGAGAGCCGCGACCAGATTCAGCTTTCGGCGAAGCAGTGTGCGGCTGCGGGTGCGCAGTTCCTGCGCGGCGGAGCGTACAAGCCGCGCAGCTCGCCGTATAGCTTCCAGGGCATGGGCGTTGAGGGGCTGAAGATCATGCGCGAGGCGGCGGATGACTATGGCCTGCTGGTCATCACCGAGGTGATGGAGATTTCGCAGATTGAAGTGATGTTGCCATACATCGACTGCTTCCAGGTGGGCGCGCGCAACATGCAGAACTTCAACCTGCTGCGCGAGCTGGGGCATGTGCGCAAGCCGGTGCTGCTCAAGCGCGGCATCGCGGCGACGATTGAAGAGGTGCTGCTGAGCGCCGAGTACATTCTGGCTGGCGGCAACTACGACTTGATGTTGTGCGAGCGCGGCATTCGGACGTTCGAGACGTACACGCGCAACACGATGGACATTTCTGCGATTCCGGTGCTGAAGAAGCTGACGCATCTGCCGGTGCTGGGCGATCCTTCGCACGGCGTGGGCAAGCGGGACCTGGTACCCGCGCTGGCGCTGGCTTCTGTTGCGGCAGGTGCGGATGGATTGCTGATGGAGATGCATCCGAACCCGGACAAGGCGATGAGCGATGGTGCGCAGTCGCTGTTCCCAGAGCAGTTGAATGAGCTGGTGGAGCGGCTGCGTAAGCTGGCTCCCGTGGTCGACCGCAAGCTGGCGGCGGCGGTGTCGCAGGTTACCCACGCTTGAGCTTGAAGGAGATTGCATTGCGTCGGATTGTTGTGAAACTCGGAACGAACGTCATCATGCGGACGGATGGCAAGGTGGCTCTGGGGCTGGTGTGCGGGCTGGTGGAGCAGATTGCGGCTCTGCGAGCGGAAGGGCGCGAGGTGCTGGTGGTGACCTCGGGCGCTGTGGGCCTGGGCATGGAGCGGCTGGGGCTGCATACGCGACCGAAGGTGGTGGCGCAGGTGCAGGCGTGCGCGGCCATTGGGCAGTCGCGGTTGATGGCGCTGTATGACGATGCGTTCGACCGGCTGGGATGTCCGATTGCGCAGGTGCTGCTGACTGAGGATGACTTCCGCGATCAGACGCGGCATGCGAATCTGCGCGCCACGCTGGATGCGCTGCTGACGCTGGGCGTGATTCCGATTGTGAATGAGAACGATACCGTGTCGACGATGGAGCTGGACCGGCCTGCAGAGGTGGTGCAGCGCGAGCGGCCGGAACGGCATGAACGAATTTTCGGCGATAACGACAAGCTGTCGGCGCTGCTGATGAAGCACATTGGCGCGGACCTGCTGGTGCTGCTTTCGGATGTGGATGGACTGTACGATCGCAATCCTGAGAAGGAAGGTGCGGTGCTGCTGGAGCGCGTGGAAGTGATCGACGAGCGGGTGCTGGCGCTGGCGAATGGCGGCAATGGGCGCGGGCGCGGAGGCATGATCTCGAAGCTGGAGTCGGCGCGGATTGTGCTGCGCGCGGGCAAGCAGGTGGTGATTGCGAACGGGCGCACTCCGGGCGTGCTGGAACGGATTGTTGCCGGCGAGGCTGTGGGCACGCGGTTTGCTCCGGCGCTGCAGGAGGCGGTGCGATGAGCCACGCTCCGGCGCACGCGGCGAGCGGTGTGCGGGAGATGGCTGTGGCTTCGCGCAAGGCTTCGCGCGTGCTGGCTCCGCTGAGCGAAGCCCAGCGCAATGCGGCGCTGGAAGCGATGGCGGTGGCGCTGGAGTCGGCGAGTGCGAAGTTGATGGCGGCGAATGCTGAAGACCTGCGCGTTGCCGAATCGATGCATGGAGATGAGAAGCTGTCGGCGGCGACGTTGTCGCGGCTGAAGCTGACAGATGTGAAGCTTGCGGAGATGGTGGAGCAGGTGCGGTCGGTGAAGTCGCTGCCGGATCCGCTGGGGCGGAAGCTGGATGCGATTGAGCTGGATGATCGTGATCCGGATGGTGGACCGGCTGGATTGAAGCTGGAGAAAATTTCTGTGCCGCTGGGTTTGCTGGCGGTGATCTTTGAGGCGCGGCCGGATGCGGTGACGCAGATTGCGGCGCTGGCTTTGAAGAGCGGCAACGCCGTGTTGATGAAGCCCGGGCGCGAGGTGGAGAAGACCGCGGCAGCGCTGGTGGATGTGCTGCGCGGGGCGCTGGAGCACGAGGGGTTGCCGAAGGAAGCGATTGAGCTGGTGATTGGGCGCGAACGCGTGGCTGAGGTGCTGGGGCTGCACGGGATTGTGGACATGGTGATTCCGCGCGGATCGAAGCAGTTGGTGGAGCATGTGCAGTCGAACACGCGGATTCCGGTGCTGGGCCATTCAGAGGGCGTTTGCCATATTTATGTGGACCGCGATTACGACGAAGCGCTGGCACTGCGCGTGATTGAGGATGCGAAGACGGATTACCCGGCGGCGTGCAATGCGGTGGAGACGGTGCTGGTGCATCGCGAGGTGGCGGCGCAGTTTTTGCCGAAGCTGGCGGAGCTGATGCGCGAGCGCGGCGTGGAACTTTTTGGCGATGCGATTTCGCAGTTGCTGATGCGCGGGTTTGCGGTGTCGCCGGTGCATGACTGGAACGTCGAGTATGGCGAACTGAAGATGTCGATTGGCGTGGTGACGTCGCTGGATGCGGCGATTGAGCACATTCATGAGCATGGGTCTTCGCACACGGAGAGCATTGTGACCGAGGATGCAGCGGCGGCGGAGCGGTTTCTGACCGAGGTGGATGCGGCGGGTGTGTTTCACAATGCGTCCACGCGCTTTGCGGATGGATTTCGTTATGGGTTTGGTGCGGAAGTCGGCATCAGCACAAGCAAGTTTCATGCGCGGGGGCCGGTGGGATTGGAAGGGTTGACGACTTATAAGTATGTGCTGCGCGGGCGGGGACATGCGGCGGCGGATTATCGCGGGGCGAATGCGCGGGCGTTTACGCATCGGCGTGAGGGCTGATGGCGAGGCGCGTTCTCATCGTTGGCACAGGGTTGATTGGCGCGTCGATCGGGCTGGCGTTGAAGGCTGGCGGATTCGACGGCGAAGTGCTGGCGTGGGATGCGAATGCAGCGGAGTTGGCCAAGGCAGTGGAGATAGGCGCGATCGATCGAGCGCTCACGGAGCGTGAGGTGCTCACGCCTGATGTGGCGGATGTGTATGTGCTGGCGACGCCGGTGCTGCCTATTCTGGATTGGATGAAGAAGCTGGCTGCGGTGGCGGGTGAAGGCAAGCTGGTTACGGATGTGGGCAGCACCAAGCAGGAGATCGCGCGGATGGCTGTGGAGCTTTATAACCAGCCGGGGCGGGCGCGGTTTTTGCCGGGGCATCCGATGGCGGGCAAAGAGAGCGGAGGCGCGGCGCTGGCAGAGGCTGGACTGTTTCGCGGAGCCACGTGGTTGTTTACTCCGGTGGATGCGAATGAAGGTGCAATCGAAGCGGAGTGGCGGACGCTGGTGGAGGGGTTTGGGGCACGGGTGAAGGATCTCGATGCCGAGCGGCACGACGAGGTGTGTGCGTGGGTTTCGCATCTGCCGCAATTCTTGTCTACCGCGTTGGCAGCGATGCTCGAGGACTTGTTTGCGACCGATGCAGAGGGCATGGCGGCAATCCAGGCGATTGGCGGGCGGGCGCTGCGCGAGACGACCCGATTGGGAGCGAGTCCTTACAGCATGTGGCGGGACATCGCGCTGACAAACACGGACAACGTGGCCGCAACGCTGCTGGCGCTGGAGCAGCGGCTGGCGCATGTGCGCGAGAATTTGAAGACGCCGGAGCTGCGCGAGGAGTTTCGGACGGCGAACAGGTTTCGGGCGCGGCGGGATTGAGTTGGCCGCAGGTTGGGCTGTCGTTTAGGATTGAAAGGGAAGTGGAGGGTTGCGATGGGATCGACGAGTGACAAGAAGTATTGGCTGGACCGCAACTGGTACTGGCTGGTGATTGGGTTTGGCGTGGTCTGCGTGCTGGGGATCGATTTCTTTCATCCGTTCTGGTAGAGCGGAGTGAGATGGCAAATGACGAAAGCGGAAGAGCCGAGGGCTCTTCCGCTTTTGCTTTGTGGCGATGTGTAAGTGAGAACTAGCGGCGGCCGCGAGCGTTGGGTGCGGGTGGTGGATAGTGCGGCTTGCGCTTGGCTGGGGCCGGTGCGGGCACGCTGACGTCGACGCTGCGATGCAGTTCGACGGCTTCGGCCATGGCGTACTTCAGCTTGTCGACACCTTCGCCGGTGACGGCGGAGATTAGATACAGCGGAAGCTTTTTGCGCTTGGCCATTGCGGTGAGCTTTTTGAGCTTGGCTGGGTCCGCAACGTCGGCCTTGGTGGCGACGAGCAGCGTGGGCTTGGCGGCGAGCGTGGGGTCGAAGGACTTCAGTTCGTCGGTGATGACCTTGTAGTCTTCCGCGGGATCAGGACGGCCGCTGGAGTCGGAGACGTCGATCAGGTGCACGAGCACGCTGGTGCGCTCGATGTGCTTGAGGAACTGCACGCCGAGGCCGTGGCCGAGGTGCGCGCCTTCGATGAGGCCGGGCATGTCCGCGACGGTGAACGACTGCGTGTGCGGATAGTCGCCGATCTGTACGACGCCGAGGTTGGGCTCGAGTGTGGTGAAGGCGTAGTTGGCGATCTTGGGGCGGGCCGCGGAGAGAACAGAGATTAGGGTGGACTTGCCCACATTGGGATAGCCGACGAGGCCTGCGTCTGCGAGCAGACGGAGTTCGAGGCGATAGTTGCGGGCTTCGCCGGCGCGGCCGAGTTCGTGTTCGCGAGGGGCTTGATGCGTGCTGGTGGCAAAGTGCTGGTTGCCGCGTCCGCCGCGCCCGCCTTTGGCGATAACGATTTCGTCGTTGACGTGGGCGAAGTCGTGGATGAGCTCGCCGGTGTCGTCGTCGTACAGCAGGGTGCCGACCGGGACTTTGAGGATGGTGGGCCCACCGGACTCGCCGGAGCAATTGGACCCCATGCCGTGCTCGCCGCGCTTGGCTTTGTGTTCCGGGTTGAAGCGGAAGTGGATGAGGGTGTTGTGGGACAGCGAGGAGGTCATGAGGATGTCGCCTCCGTGGCCTCCGTCGCCGCCGGAAGGCCCTCCCTGGGGTACAAATTTCTCGCGGCGGAAGGCCATGCAACCGTTTCCGCCGTCTCCCGCCTTGACCCTGATGCGGGCCTCATCAATAAACATTCAGACAACTCCACTCTTAGTGTATCGAACGGAGTGGGTCGAACAGCGCTGCAAGCGGTTACGCCCCGGCGATCTGCGTCGTCGGGCGATTGTGTCTGCGGATGAAAAGCGCGTTAACAACGCCTTCCACTGGACTTCCACCCCGTATGATGGAAGAATCACAACTTCAACAAACCTGCCACCGAGGTTTTGACACTTCGGAAGAATCCCGGGTTCACGGGAAGCAGGGGCAGTTCACCGATGACGACAAGCGCTGGCTCGCACGAAAGCATTGGCAAGAGAGCTGGTTGAGTCGCCCAACATTTCAAGGAGAGCTCTATGATTTGTAAGAATCTTAACCGCAAGCTGGCCGTGCTGTTTCTGGCGGTGCTGCTCGCGGGCACAGTAGCCCACGCCCAGTCGATGACCCAAGGCGCGATTTCCGGAACGGTGTTTGACGCGACCGGCGCAGCCGTTCCCAACGCATCCGTTTTGATTCACAACGAAGCGACCGGCGCCGACCTGAAGCTGACCACCGGCGGGGCTGGTGAGTATCGCGCACCGCAGCTGGCTCCCGGCAGCTACACCGTCACGGTGTCCGCACCGAACTTTGGGACGATCAAGCAGAACACAGTTATTGTGCAGGTTAACGAAGTGACCGAAGTGAGCCCGCATCTGGCGGCTGGCGAGACGGCGACGGCTGTCGAAGTCACTGCCGATATCCCGGTGCTGAAGTTTGAGTCCGCGGAGTACGGCGGCCACCTGGACACCAAAGAGATTGAGTCGATTCCCATCAACAACCGCCGCTGGTCGGCGCTCGCGCTGACGACTCCGGCCGTGACGAATTCCTCGGACGGCTTCGGCCTGCTGAGCTTCCGTGCAATCAGCCCGCTGCTCAATCTCGTCGAAATCGACGGCGCTGATGACAACCAGGCCTTTTTCGCGGAGGAACGTGGACGTACTCGCGCCGGCTATTCAACTTCGCAGGCTGCGGTCCGTGAGTTCACGGTGAACACGGGCGTTTACGCGGCTGACTTCGGCCGCGCGGTAGGCGGCGTTGTGAACACGGTGACCAAGAGCGGCGGCAACCAGATGCATGGTGAAGCTTACTTCTACAACCGCAACTCAAGCCGTTCTGCGTATGTCCCGGGCGCCAGTAACACGGTGTTCAACCCGACCACCAATGCCTACGTGAGTTCCCCTTACCGTCCCAAGGACAACCGGAACCAGTATGGTTTCGCTGTGGGTGGTCCGCTGATCAAGGACAAGCTTTTCTGGTTCTATGCGTTTGACGCGTTCCGCCGCAACTTCCCCGGGACGGCCAAGGCTAATAACCCGAGCGCATTTTTCATCAATGCAAACACCGCGCTGAGCGGCACGGGCGCTACTGCGGAATCGTGCACGTTCACCTCAAACGCAAATGGCAACACGGGCGTAACCTACGCGGGATCTCCGTCTACCCTGACGCCTAACCAGACCGCCGCTACGCAGGCTCTTGCGGATTCGGCCGCCTGCACCCTCGCAGCCCGGTTGAACACCACCTACGCCGCCGGTGCGGCCGCCTTCAACACGCAGCTGCAGGCACTTCTGCCGGACCTTGGATCGGTGCCGCGTTTCGGAAACCAGCTCATCAACACGCCGAAGCTTGACTACCAGATCACGTCGAAGGAGCACATCAGCTTCCTGTATCACCGCCTTCGCTGGGATTCCCCCGGTGGTGTGCAGACGCAGGGCACCAATAAACTCCAGGTAGGTCATTCAACTATATCTATTTG
>JAZKBC010000026.1:0-994 GCA_040388825.1 Acidobacteriota bacterium
CGCGCCTGGCTCGACGCGCAGCGCGCCGTGCTCCGCCCCGCCACCGACTGGCTCCGCCGCATCCTCCTCGCGCTCTCCATCGCCTCCGTCGTCCTCTGGCTGCTCCCCATCTTCAGCTCGCACAGCGTCCTCTTCCCTCCCGGCCCCAACTTCGAAGACATCCTCATCTACCGTGGCCGCTTCACCCTCTACCACACGGCAAAGTTCTTCACCTCGCGCGCCTTCTCCGGCTTCGCCTACCCCGCCGGCTCCGCTCCCATCTACGCCGCCTTCTATGCCACCGGCGACGGCGTAGCCGCCTACTTCACTATCGCCGTCGCAGCTTCCATCGCCGCCCTCGCCGCCACCTTCTTCTATCTCCGCCGCTACAACCTCGCGCACCTCTTCCCCTGGCTCATCTTCTTCACCTTCCCGCTAGTCTGGCTCATCCAGCGCGCCAACATCGAACTCATCCTCATCCTCATCGTCGCCACGGGCATCCTCGCCTACTACCGCAGCCTCACGTACGTCGCCGCCATCCTCTTCGGCCTCGCCGCCGCCATGAAGCTCTACCCCATCCTCCTCCTCGGCCTCTTCCTCAGCCGCAAGAGAGATCTCCCCGCCTTCCTCACCGGCATCTTCACCGCTCTCCTCTCCATGGCCGCGGCAATCGAGTTCTCCGGCCCCACCTTCACCATCGCCGCCCAGGGCTTCGCCAACGGCCTCAATCGTTTCCAGTCCCGTTTCGTCAACACCGTCAGCCCCGTCGAACTCGCCTTCGACCACTCGCTCTTCTCCCCCATCAAGTGGTTCGCCTACGCCCACCACGCCTCATCCGGCCCCTACATGCACCCGTACTATCTCCTCGCCGGAGCCTTCGCCGCGCTGCTCTTCCTCCGCGTCCGCACTCTGCCATCGCTCAACCGCGTCATCTTTCTCACCACCGCAATGCTCGCACTCCCTCCCGTCTCCTTCAGCTACACCCTCGTCCACCTCTACCTCCCCACCATCCTTC
>JAZKBC010000026.1:1004-4830 GCA_040388825.1 Acidobacteriota bacterium
CTGGTCGGCGCACTCGCCGGGGTTCTCGCGTTCCTTCTCATCACCGCGCTGGCCTCCGCAAAATCCCGCCCACCCACAGCCGTCCTCACCCTTGTTCTCCTGCTCGCCCTCGCGCTCCCCATCATGAGCCTCGCCGTCTTCGGCCCCATCCGCACCGGCCCCCTCCAATCCTGCGCGATCGCGGCCATCCTCATCCTCAGCGCGCTCACCCCCTGGCCCTCACCCCCCAACACCGCCGCAGCCTGATCCCCATGCCCACACCCGCCTCCCATCTCCGTTCCATCCGAATCTGGCTCACGCTCTTCATCATCGGACTCGCCCTCAGCGGCATCACCGCCTTCCCGCTCGTCTCCGAAACCGCCCTCCTCGTCCGCATCGCAACGCACTTCCAACTCGCCCAGCACGCCCCCGCCCTCAACGATTTCTTCCTCCGCATCCACTCCGCCCTCGCCGACACCGCCTTCCGCTATCCTTTCCTCGCCTACGGCACCGACTGGCTCGCCTTCGCCCACCTCGTTCTCGCCATTCTCTTCATCGGCCCCTGGCTCGACCCCGTCCGCAACCGCTGGGTCATCACCTTCGGCCTCATCGCCTGCGCCGCCGTCATCCCGCTAGCCTTCATCGCCGGCCCCATCCGCCACATCCCCCTCTACTGGCGCCTCATCGACTCCTCCTTCGGCCTCTTCGGCTGCATCCCCCTCCTAATCGTCCGCCGCCACACCACCCAGCTCGAACACTCCCTCCCCACCCCCTAGCCCTACTTCTCTGCATTTTCCCCGCAACATTCCCCATCAGCCGTGTTTATTCCCCCAGTAGGCAGCGTGTCCTCCCACCGCCGCCAAAGGAGTAACTCCCCATGAACCGTCTCATCCTCCCCGCAGCACTGGCTCTCGCCCTCTCCGGCTCGGTTGCCCTGGCCTCCCAGGCTCAAGCTCAGCAGGCACCCGCCCCCATCGAACGTCCCGACGCCGCTCAGCAGTCTGCCCCCGCTCCCGACACCCAGCAGCCCATGCATCGTCACCACAAGGCTCCGAACGCTCAGCGCGAACTCGCTCGCCTCTCCCAGCAGCTCAATCTCACCCCCGACCAGTCCTCCAAACTCGGCCCCATCCTCGCCGACCGCGAGCAGAAGGTCGCAGCCCTCAAGGCCAACGATCAGCTCGCCGACAGCGACAAGCATCACCAGATGCACGCCATCCAGAAGAGCACCGAGGAGCAGCTCGCCACCGTTCTCACCCCCGATCAGCTCCAGCAGATGAAGGACATGCGCAAGAACCACGAGCACCATGGCCGTCACGGTGGGCCGCAGGCCACGCCTGACCAGGCCCCGCCTCCGCCGCCTCCTTCCGCTCTGTAATCCAGAATCCAGTTTGTCGCTCCAGGGAACCTAAACACCCGGGACTGACCCCCAAGGCCTTCGCAGGCAAGTCCTGCGAAGGCTTCTTTTTTTGCTCCCTCCCCCTCGCGCCACTCCTTCGTCACCTCTCCCACAATCTTTCCACTCCCCACTTGCATCTACACTTTCTCTATGGACAAGTTTGTTATCCGCGGCGGCAACCCGCTGCTCGGCACCATCATGATCTCCGGCGCGAAAAACTCCGCCCTCCCCTGCATGGCCGCCGCCATCCTCACCGAAGACGAGCTCATCCTCGAAAACATCCCCCAGGTCCGCGACATCGAAACCGAGCGCAAGCTCCTCGAGTCCATGGGCGCTGAAGTCGAGCTCGGCTACGGCCGCGCCCAGCACCGCACCTCTATCAAGTGCGCTGTCCTCTCCGACCCCGTCGCCAAGTACGAAATCGTCAAGACCATGCGCGCGAGTTCACTCGTCCTCGGTCCCCTCATTGCCCGCACCGGCATGGCCCGCGTTGCCATGCCCGGCGGCTGCAACATCGGCGGCCGCCCCATCGACCTCCACATCAAGGGACTCGAGTCCATGGGCGCCACCATCACCTACGACCACGGCTACCTCGAAGCCCGCTCCCCCAACGACGGCAAGTCCCCGCTCAAAGGCGCTCACATCGTCTTCGACAAAATCACCGTCACCGGCACGGAAGACCTCCTCATGGCCGCTGCTCTCGCCGACGGCGAATCCCTCTTCGAAAACTGCGCCCGCGAGCCCGAAGTCACCGACCTCGCCGCCCTCCTCAACGCCATGGGTGCAAAAATCCACGGCGCCGGCACCGGCACCATCAAAATCACCGGAGTCCCCAAACTCCACGGCGCGCGCCACCGCATCAACCCCGACCGCATCGAAGCCGGCACCTTCCTCATCGCCGGCGCCATCACCGGAGGCGACCTCAACGTCGACTGCCTCAACCCCGAGCACCTAGGCTCGCTCCTCTCCAAGCTCCAGGAATGCGGCATCAAGCTCGAAGTCGGCAAGGAATCCATCCGCGTCCGCAGCGAAGGCGCAGCCTCGCTCAAGCCCACCGACATCAGCACCGAGGAGTACCCCGGCTTCCCCACCGACATGCAAGCCCAATTCATGGCCCTGCTCACGCAGTGCGACGGCACCTCCAACGTCACCGAAAACATCTTCGAAAACCGCTTCATGCACGTCCAGGAACTCAACCGCATGGGTGCCAACATCACCGTGCAGGGCCGCACCGCCACCGTCCGCGGCGGAGCCAAACTCCAATCCGCCGCCGTCATGTGCTCCGACCTCCGCGCCTCCGCAGCCCTCGTTCTGGCCGCGCTAGTCGCCGACGGCGAATCCATCCTCGACCGCGTCTACCACATGGACCGCGGCTACGAACGCATGGAAGAAAAGCTCCGCGGCGTAGGTGCCCAGATCCGCCGCATGGGCGAGGTCTTCGGCAAGAAGTAAGCTCGGCCCGGCGGGCTTCTGTCCGCCGGTGCTTGCTTGATAAACAATTTCTGGACCGACCTATCTCGGCTATACTCCTCCCATCTTGATCGAAAATCTCCGAGCATCACTCAGGATTCCCATGGGAACGCTTCGCCGGCTCCGTATCACCTCCTTGTCTCTGTCTTCGGTTCTCTCCCTCGCAATTCTCGGCTGCGCCCCATCGCCCCACCTCAGCTCACCGGCCAGCCTGCACCTCGCGGGCCAGGTCCACGGCGGCGAACAGCCCGTCAACGGAGCCACCATTCAGCTCTACGCCGTCGGCACCACTGGCGACGCCTCCGCCGCCACTCCCCTGCTCAAGACCGCCGTCACCACCTCCCCCGACGGTTCCTTCAGCATCACTTCCGACTACGACTGCCCCTCTAACACCGACCTCGTCTATCTCGTTGCCACCGGCGGCAATCCCGGCCTCACCTCCGGAACCACGAACAGCGCCCTCGCTCTCATGGCTGCCCTCGGCTCCTGCACCTCCATCAAGTCCGCACCCATCACCATCGCCGTCAACGAGCTCACCACCGTCGGCTCCCTCGCCGCGCTCTACCCGTTCGCCAACTCCTACGCCGCACTCGGCTCCGCCAACAGCGACGCCGCGCAGCTCACCACCGCCTTCAACACCGTCAACGACTACACCGGCATCTCCACCGGAACCGTCCCCGGTCCCGCTCTTCCCGCCGGCCAATACGCCTCCAGCGTAGAGATCGACACCCTCGCCAACATCCTTTCCACCTGCATCAACTCCACCGGCGGCGTCGCCGGCGACCACACCGCCTGCGGCAATCTCTTTGCTCTCGCTCAACCGCAGTCATCGCCTGCGCCCACCGACACCATCACCGCCGTTATCGACATCCTCAAGAACCCCACCGTTAACGTCGCCGCCATCTTCGGCCTCGCTCCCGCCTCCGGCGCACCCTATCAGCCCGCCCTCTCTTCGTCTCCGTCGGACTGGACACTGCC
>JAZKBC010000026.1:4877-9942 GCA_040388825.1 Acidobacteriota bacterium
ATCAACGCCGCTCCCGCCTCCATCGTCACCATGACGGGCAGTAATCAGTCGGCCGAAATCAACACCGCCTTCGCGACCGCACTCCAGGTCAAGGTTCTTGACATCAACAGCCAGCCCGTCGCCGGAGCCGTCGTCGCCTTCACCGCACCTGCCTCCTCGGCTTCGGCCACATTTTCTTCTCCCATCTGCACCACCGACGCTTCCGGCCTCTGCTCCGTCTCCGCCACGGCCAACTCCACCACCGGCACCTACACCGCAACCGCAGCCTTCGGCAGCCTGAGCTCCACCTTCACCCTCACCAACACCGGCGCCCACTCCTTCATCGTCACCGTCGCCACCGACTCCACCACCGGCGTCGCCGCCAACTGTATCGACCAGACCTCCGGCTCCCACGCCTCCAATGCCAACTGCAGCCTCCGCGACGCCCTCTCCGCTGCAGCCTCCGTCGCAGCTCCCACGCAACCCGCCACCATCACCTTCGCGCAAACCGCGCCGTCAACCATCACCCTCGCCCACGGCACGCTCAACGTCCCCTCCTACACCACCGTCCAGGGAGCCACCTCCGGCAGCGGCTCATCGCTCACCAACCTCATCACCATCGACGGCAACAACGCCTATGGCATCTTCACCATCGCCTCCGGAGTTCTCCAGGCCTCCATCAACAACCTCATCATCACTCGCGGCAACACCAGCAGCGTCGGCGGCGGCATCTTCACCGAAGGCACACTCTCCGTCAGCCAATGCTCCTTCACCTTCAACATCGCATCCAGCTCCGGCGGAGCCATCAGCAACGAAGGCGGCAATCTCACCGTCTTTGGCAGCACCTTCAGCAACAATCAGGAACTCTCCACGTCAGGGTACGGCGGAGCTATCGACAACTTCGCGGCCGGAACCATCGCCATCAGCAACAGCACTTTCACCACCAACACCGGCGAGTACGGTGGCGCCATCTACAGCCACGGCCTCTCCACCATCACCAACTCCACGATCGTCGGCAACACCGCACCCTACGGTGCCGGCGTTTACAACCTCGGCGGCATGACCCTCACCGGCAGCATCGTCGACAACAACAGCGCCAACGACTGCTGGGGCCTCGGCTGCTTCCCCGGAGCCGCCTACGTCACCTTCGCCGGTGCCTACAACGGCACAGAGTCCATCACCATCGCCTTCACCGACAGCAAGGGAAACAGCTTCTCGCAATCCACACCGGTCGGCACCTTCTCCACCGACATCAGCATTGCCTCCACCTTCGGCCCGTATTTCTACGAGAACTTCTCAGGCCTCGACACCGCCTCCATCACAGGCCAGTCCTTCGGCGAACTGCTGGTCATCACTCCTCTGAACGGAGCCACGCTCAACCCGCTCAACATCACCTACACCGGCACCACCGGCTTGACCGCTACGCAAACTCCGTACCCCAACCCCCTCTCCGGCGCTGGAGACATCACCGGCTTCACCATCTCGCAACTGCATCTCTCCGCCCTCGGCAATAACGGCGGCCCCACCCAGACCATGCTTCCTCTCGCCGGCAGCGTCGCCCTCTGTGTCGTCTCGCCCTCTGCCGCCCCCGGCACCGACCAGCGAGGGCAGCCCCGCTTCTCCAGCGTCAACGGAACCACCTGCCAGGATTCCGGCGCGGTCCAGACACCCGACTAAAGAACATCCCCGATGCTGCTCCCACACGTTGGCGTTGCTCCGGCGCGCCCACCTGCGCCGATTATTTTTTTGCAGCGGAAGGCATCCCTTTTCCCACCCCAAAATTTTCCTTATACCCCTATAAGCCAAAAGCAACGCAACGAAATCCGCTCGCCATCCCAGCTTCTCGTAACACGGGCTCACAATCTGCAAGCAACCTTCGCGCAGCACTCAACTGAGTGCTATGTCCGCGATCGCTGCAGGCCCGTACGTCAGAAAAATGGTGAAACGATCATGACGATCATCCGCCGCATTCTTTCGACGACAATCCTTGCCGCCGCCGCTCTCCCTCTTACCGCTCAAATCACCACCGCCACCCAGGGCATCTCTCTCGCCCAGCTCGTCTCCGCCGGAGACAGCGGTCCGCTCCCATCCTCCACGCCTCTCACCGTCCGCCTCGGCCTCAATATCCAGAACAAGTCCGCGCTCGAAGCCTACGTCAAAAGCGTGAACGATCCCTCCAGCCCCATCTACGGCCAGTTCCTAACCCCCGCGCAATTCACCGCGCAGTACGCTCCGTCAGCAACCCAGGTCCAGCAGGCCGTCAGCTTCCTCCAGTCCGCCGGCTTCACCAACATCACCGTCGAACCCAACAACCTCATCGTCTCCGCCGACGCCACCGCCGCCGTCGCCTCCTCCGCGTTCCATACGCCGCTGGAGCAGTACACGCAGTTCGGCCAGCTCGTCTACGGCAACACCCTCGCTCCACAAATCCCCGCAGCGCTCCAAAACGTCGTCGGTGCTGTCCTCGGCCTCAACACCATCGGCCGCATGCACACCAACCTTGCAACGCCCTCGGCCCCGCAGTACCTCGTCAGCTACAACCCCAAAGACTTCCTCCAGATCTACAACGGCTCCACCACCGCCCCGGCCTCCAATATCAAGATCGCCATCATGGCCGAAGGCGATGTCAGCGGAGTCATCACCGACCTCCGCGCAGCTGAAAATCTCTTCGGCCTCCCGCAGGTCCCCGTCGAAGTCCGCCAGGTCGGCCTGCCTTCGCCCGACGTAGCTGGTCTCGACGAGTGGGACATGGACACCCAGTACTCCACCGGCATGGCAGGCACCGTCAAGAAGCTCTACATCTACACCACCACCTCACTCTCCGACTCCGACCTCGCTCTCGAAATCTCCAAGTGGGCCTCCGACAACGTCGCCCAGGCCGCCAGTGCTTCACTCGGCATCTGCGAGTTCTTCCCCTTCCTCGACGGCTCCATGCTCGTCGATGACAACTCCTTCCTCGAAGCCGCCGCACAGGGCCAGACCTTCTTCGCCTCCTCCGGCGACACCGGCTCCTTCTGCCCCGTCGGCGTAGGCACCAACGGCGTCCCGGCCGGCGTGCCCTTCGCGCAATATCCTGCCGCCAGCACCTACGTCATCGGCGTCGGCGGCACCACGCTACTCACCAACGGCGGTGCCTCTGGCCCCAGTCCCTACACCTACAACACCGAGACCTCGTGGTACGCCGGCGGTGGTGGCCTCAGCCAGTTTGAAGGCTCGTCCTACTGGCAGATGGCCGCCTTCCTCCCCTCGGCTCAAGGCAATCTCCGCGCCGTCCCCGACGTCTCCTACGACGCCGACCCCGAATCCGGAGCCAACGTCGTCGTCAATGGCACTGCCGAAGGCGTCGGCGGCACCAGCCTCTCCTCGCCCATGATGCTCGGCACCTGGGCTCGCGTCCTTCAGGTCAACAAGAAGATCGGCTTCGCCGGTCCAGCCCTCTACTCGCTCTATCAGCCAACCTCAGCCACCAACCTCACCCTCTCCAACTACCCCAACGGCGGCTTCCACGACATCATCCTCGGTGCCAACGGCTTCTACCCCACAACCCCGGGCTTCGACCTCAACACCGGCCTCGGCACCCCCAACATCCTCCAACTAACAACTGACCTCGCCAAACGAAAGTAGCTCTATCTTCCGCAAACACCAGAGGCGCGGCAACCAACCGCGCCTCTATTTTTCGCGTCAAATTCCTTGGTTCCCGACTCGCTCAAAATCAGCGTTTTGCCTCACCGAGGGAAAAACATGAAACTGGGTCACTCGTCGCCCTTCCTCCTCTGCCCTCTGGTTGGCCTCCTGACCGGTTGTGCCGGACTCTCCACCGCCCCGGCAACTTCAACTCCCTCTCCCGCCCTCAAGGTGAGTGGCCGTGTGCATGGCGGGCAGCAGCCGGTGTCCAACGCCACGGTACAGGTCTACGCCGTGGGCACCACCGGCGATGGCAGCGCACCCACACCTCTGTTAACACCAGCACTAACCTCCGGCTCCGATGGCTCTTTCTCGCTCCAGGGCCTCGTCTGCCCCGGCGGTGATCCGCTCATCTACATCACCGCGACCGGCGGCAATCCCGGGCTCGCTTCCGGCACCAACAACACTCAGATCGCGCTCATGACCGCGATTGGCCATTGCAGCGCTCTCGGCCCCGGAACATTTATCCAGATCAACGAGGTCACCACCGTTGCCGCCGTAGCCGCTCTCGCGCCCTTCATGAGTGCTCCACTCAACGTTGGATCGAGCACTTCAGACGCCAGCGGTCTGGCCACCGCATTCAATCTCGCCAGCGTCCTCGCCGATCCCTCCAGCGGAGGCTCGCCCGGCCCCGGCCATGCCGACTCGACGACCGGCTATCCAGCCACCGTCCCCACGAGCGAAATCTACTCCCTCGCCGACGTCCTCGCCGCCTGCATCAACTCCACCGGCGGCGTCGCCACCGACACCAGCACCTCCTGCGGAAAGCTGCTTTCGCTCACCGGCGGTTCCACCGACACCTTATCCGCCCTCATCGCGCTTGAGAAATCACCCTCGGCCTTTGACACCACCAGCATCTTCAATCTAGCCACCGCCGACACCGTCTTCCAACCCACGCTGACGCAACCACCCGACACCTTCGCCATCGGCGTCAGCTACCCGCCCACCTCCACGCTCTACGCCGTTGTCCCGCAGTCGTTCTACCCCGGCGAAACAGTCGTCTTCTACAACACCACCAGTGCCTGCCCGACCGCCGACCAGCAAGCCTGGTTCGGCTACCCCAACACCTCCTTCGCGACGGAGTCCCTGGTCCAATCCCGCTACTACGGCAGCGCCAACTTCATCGGCGAAGCCGGCTGCGGACGCCTTGTCGGAGTCACGCCCTCCACCGGCCTCCCCAGCGGTCCCATCGGTGTGTACACCCTGACCTTCAACGGCTCCGCCTATAACTATGACCATTACCTGGTGATGAACGTCATTCCCCCACCTGACCTCAGTCTCACCTTCGACGCCACCACGCTCGTCTCCAACGGCGGCATCACCACGGCGCAGTTCAGCCGCACCACCGACCTCCGCAACAACACCAGCAGCCCCGTCACGCTGGGCCAGGTCAAGCTCACCG
>JAZKBC010000026.1:9952-11084 GCA_040388825.1 Acidobacteriota bacterium
GCCCGACGCCTTCATCATCGAGCAGGACACCTGCAGCGGCGCAACCCTCGTTCCCTTCGCCCAGAACTCCAGCGCCTACTGCACCATCGTCGAGCACTACGATCCCCGCATCACCAACGGCGGCCTCATCCAGGCCACGCTATCCGTCTCGGACACCACCAACACCCTCCACGCCACAGCCATCGTCGCCGGCATCGGCTATCCCGACGAGTAGAATTTTGATGTGCGCTTCAGCCTGCTAGCCCCCATCGTTCTCGGCCTCTGCACCACCCTCCCCGCCCAATCTCCCCACATCTACAAAACCACCCACCCCGCCATGGGCACGGACTTCACCCTCTTCCTCTACGCCTCCAACCCCCAATCCGCCGCCACCGCCTCCGACGAAGTCTTCGACGAGATCGACCGCATCGAGCAGCTCCTCTCCAACTACCGCAACTCCTCCGAGCTCTCCCGCATCAACCAGCAAGCCGCCTCCGCTCCCGTCACCACCGACCCCGAGATGCTCGCCTTCCTCCAGGCCTCCGAGCACTGGTCCCGCGTCAGCGACGGCGCATTCGACATCACCGTCGGCGCACTCATGAAATCCTGGGGCTTCTTCCGCCACCAGGGCCGCATCCCCACGCCCGAAGAACTCGCCCAACTCCGCACCGTCACCGGCTGGCAAAAAGTCCACCTCGACCCCACCACCCGCACCGTCTCCTTCCTCACCCCCGGCATCGAGCTCGACCCCGGCGGCATCGGCAAGGGCTTCGCCATCGACGCCGCCGTCCGCATCCTCCGCGCCGACCACATCCACGCCGCCCTCCTCTCCGCCGGCTCCAGCACCGTCTACGCCCTCGGCGCTCCCCCGCACAAACCCGGCTGGCGCATCGTCATCCGCGGCCCGCTACCCTCGCAGCAAACCCTCTCCACCGTCACCCTCCGCGACACCTCTCTCTCCTCCGCCGACTGCACGCAAAAAAACTTCACCCTCGCCGGCCACCTCTACTGCCACATCATGAACCCGCAAACTCTCCGCCCCGTCGAAGACCGCATCCAGGTCAGCATCATCAACCCCTCCGCCACCGCCTCCGACGCCCTCTCCAACGTCCTCTTCGTCCAATCCCCCCAGCAAAGCCTCCACACCCTCCAA
>JAZKBC010000026.1:11132-11501 GCA_040388825.1 Acidobacteriota bacterium
TGCACCACCTTCCACTGGCAACCCCCCATCCCCACCACCCACTGCCCCCACTAACCCAAACTTGCTATCCTTACCCCGCGCCTTCTACTCCCTATTCCCTACTCCCTACTCCCTGTTTTTCCAAAGGCCTTCATGAACCGCCGCGACTTCCTGCAATCCGCCTCCGCCGCCGCTCTCGCCACCTCCCCCATCGCCCGCGCCGCCACAGCAGCTCCCAAGCCCATTCGCCTCGGCGTCATCGGCGCCGGCAGCCGCGGCCAGGAAGACCTCCGCAAGTTCCTCCACATCCCCGGAGTCTCCATCTCCGCCATCTGCGACATCTACCCTCCGCGCTATGGGCAAGTGAACCGCCTCGCCGGCAAAGAAGTC
>JAZKBC010000026.1:11511-18348 GCA_040388825.1 Acidobacteriota bacterium
CCAACCCCCACGACCTCCTCTCCCGCTCCGACATCGACGCCGTCCTCATCGCCTCTCCCGTCTCCCTCCACGCCGAGCACGTCATCGCCTCCGCCAACGCCGGCAAGCCCATCTACGGCGAAAAGGCCCTCGGCTTCACCGTCGAAGACAACCACAACATCGTCAAGGCGGTCCTCCGCAACAAGGTCCTCTTCCAGATCGGTCACGAGTACCGCTACGCCTCCTGGGCTCAGGAAGCCATCCGCCGCATCCACGACGGCCAGATCGGCACGCCCACCCACTGCTACGCCAACTGGCACCGCAACGGCAACTGGCGTCGCACCGTCCCCCAGCCCGACCCCGGCCTCAAGCTCGAGCACCTCATCAACTGGCGTCTCTACCGCGAAACCTCCGGCGGCCTCGGCACCGAGCTCGGCTCCCACCACATCGACATGGCCAACTGGGTCTTCGGCGAGCAGCAACCCGAAAGCGTCCTCGGCACCCAGTCCATCGTCCGCTATCACGATGGCCGCACCGTCGGCGACAACGTCCAGTCCGTCTTCAGCTACACCAACGGCCGCCGCCTCGTCTTCTCCTCCATCACCGACAACGCCAAGTGCGGCAACGAGTTCTGGATCTACGGCACCGAAGGCAGCGTCCAGATCACCATCGAAGACGCCACCATCTTCTACGAGAAAAACTCCACCAACACCCCCACCGCCGACAAGGCCAACTCCGCCACCATCGTCGAGCGCGGCCTCGTCACCGGAGCGTCTTACTCCACCCACGGCGAAATGCCCTACCGCGGCGTCGGCGAAAAAATCCTCACCCCCACCGCCGAAGACCCCACCCTCGCCGCCGCCCGTCACTTCATCGAAGCCGTCCGCGGCGAGCACCCCATCTTCGCCGACGTCCACTGCGGCTTCCGCGCCGCCATCGCCTGCGCCGTAGCCCACGACGCCGTCTTCACCGAAACCAGATCCCCCATCCCCCAACCCCGCACCTGAGCCCATCCCCTCGCCGGTAGTAGCATCAACCCATGCGTCGCCTCCCCCGCACCCTCCTCCTCGCCCTTCTCGCCGCATCTCCCCTCACCGCCCAGCACATGCCCACCCCCATCACGGCGACCGCCACCCCTGCCCAACAACGCTGGGCCGACCGCCTCCTCCGCTCCATGTCCCTCGAAGAAAAAATCGGCCAGATGATCGAAGTCCGCGGCATCATGCGCTTCTACTCCCAGGACGACCCCGACCTCCGCAAGCTCATCGCCGACATCGACAAGTACCACCTCGGCGCCGTCCACCTCACCGTCGACGTCGACGGCCCACTCCTCGTCCGCGCCCAGCCGTACGAGGCCGCCATGACCGTCCGCCGCCTCCAGGCCGAAACCCACACCCGCGTCCCCCTCATCTTCTCCGCCGACTTCGAACGCGGCCCCTCCATGCGTCTCTCCGCCATGGAATACTTCCCCCACGCCATGGCCTTCGGCGCCACGCACAACCCCGCCTACGCCGAGCAGTTCGGCAAAATCGTCGCCGAAGAATCCCGTGCCATCGGCATCGCCTGGAACTTCTACCCCATCGCCGACGTCCAGACCAACGCCAAAAATCCCGTCATCAACACCCGCTCCTTCGGCGAAGACCCCACCGAAGTCTCCGCCATGGTCGCCGCCTACATCAAGGGCTCCCACGCCGGCGGCATGCTCACCGCGCTCAAACACTTCCCCGGCCACGGCGACACCGACACCGACTCCCACCTCCAGCTCTCCCGCGTCAGCGCTCCTCTCGACCGCCTCAACGCCGTCGAGCTCCCGCCCTTCAAAGCCGGCATCGCCGCCGGCTCCGACGCCGTCATGATCGCCCACGTCGCCTTCCCCGCCCTCGAGCCCGACCCCGACAAAATAGCCACCACCTCCCACAAAGTCGTCACCGGCCTTCTCCGCGACCAGCTCGGCTTCCAGGGCGTCATCGTCTCCGACGCCATGGAGATGCAAGGCCTCACCAAGCTCTATCCCCCCGGCAGCGGCAACCCCGCCGGCCGCGCCGCCGTCGACACCGTCAAAGCCGGCCAGGACTTCCTCGAACTCCCCTCCGACCTCGACGGCACCTTCAACGGCCTCCTCCAGGCCGTCCGCTCCGGCGAAATCCCCCGCAAGCAGATCGACGCCAGCGTCCGCCGCCTCCTCCTCGTAAAAGCCAGGGCAGGCCTCAACTCCCCCTCCGCCCGGCGCATCGATCTCGACGCCGTCCAGCGCACCTTCGGCACTCCAGAAAGCTACGCCCTCGCCCAGCAGGTCGCCGAGCACGCCATCACCCTCGTCCGCGACGACAACCACATCCTCCCCCTCACCCGCGACGACGGCGCCTCCACCCTCCTCCTCCTCTTCGTCTCCGACCCCCACGGCGACGACGGCCGCGCCCTCGAGCACCAGATCCGCGCCCGCATGCCCCGCTCCACCGTCGTCTACATCGACCGCCGCACCGCTCCCCTCGTCGCCGACACCCTCGCCTCCATGCTCCCCAACTTCAAGCACATCATCGCCGCGCTCTACACCGTTCCCCAGCCCGGACAGGTAGGCTCCCAAACCAGCCTCGACCAGAAAACCGGTGCCGGCGTCCTCCAGCGCATCCTCGATGCCGCCGCCGACCGCACCACCGTCCTCGCCATGGGCAGCCCCTACCCCATCCTCGACTACCCCAAAATCCGCACCTACGTCTGCGCCTTCAGCTCCGTCTCCACCTCAGAAAAAGCCACCGCCCGCGCCATCTTCGGCGAAATCCCCATGCAAGGCAAGCTCCCCGTCACCCTGCCCGGCATCGCTCCACTAGGCGCAGGCCTCAGCCTCAACACCCACTAGCACCCACGCACCCACCCCATCACCTCAGCGGCAGCCGCAGCCGCTGCCGTCCCGTCCCGTCTTACCGGATTAGCCGTGGGCTTCAGCCCACGGAATAATCCACCGCAAAAAGGGGCTTCAGCCCCGGCCCACGCACAATGCCGGGTGATCCGCCCTTGCCCACGCACAATGCCGAGTGATCCGCCCTTGCCCACGCACAATGCCGGGTGATCCATTCTTGCCCAAGCACAATGCCGGGTGATCCGCCCTTGCCCACGCACAATGCCGAGTGATCCGCTCTTGCCCAAGCACAATGCCGGGTGATCCATTCTTGCCCACGCACAATGCCGGGTGATCCGCCCATGCCCACGCACAATGCCGGGTGATCCGCCCTTGCCCACGCACAATGCCGGGTGATCCGCCCTTGCCCACGCACAATGCCGAGTGATCCGCCCTTGCCCACGCACAATGCCGGGGTGGCCCATTCACGCCCACGCACTTGGGGCGTGAGTGGGAAACCTATACAGCCCACGCACACACGACCCAAGCCCCACCCCTCCAGGGCACCAAACGCAACCTGTCCTGAGCGAAGCCGAAGGATGCCACAACCGCAGCAACCGTCAACGCGGCTTCAACCGCTCAGGTCAGCATGGCAGTGCTGGGACTCCACCGCATCCGCTTCAGCCCCAGCCTCATCCCAAGCTCAGAACGGGGACAACCCACAAACGGTAGGTCACGGCTTCAGCCGTGACAAAACACTCACGTCGCAGACACTTCCACGCTGCCGCAGGCCGGAGCGAAGGAGCAGCCGTAGCGATTGAATTGCCCTCTTGTGCCAAGGCAAACCATCACAGTCATCGCCGAAGTCAGATACCCCTATATGTAGTATTTAAAAGGGAGCCGCGGCTCCCCTTCCATTGGTGCGGAAATCAGTACGTCTCCAACAGCGTTTGCAAATTTGATCGTTACAGGCAATCGGTCATTGTGCAGACAAGAGTTGAAATTGATCTTTGTTAGACCCAAGACATCACCCAGCACTACCCCGAGATCACAATTCCCCTTTTGCACCCTGACATAAACCGGATTTGGCGTCTCGGGTCCCATGTAAGTGTCCAAACGAGGCGCGTAACCGGCCGTCCACAGATACGCTGAATGTTCGTCAATGATCAGTGCTGTCCCACGAATCACCGGATATGCCCCGGCCCTAAACAACTTCAAATCGTCGCGTGAATCTAATATCTGAACACCGACCAGATTTGTTTTCGCCGAACATCCCTCTTGGAAACCCGCCCACTCCTCATTTGTGAAGCGAGATGTCGCATGAATGAACAGTTCGGCGGGTGGTTCACCGTGCTGCTGTTCATACTCGCTCACAACCATTTGGATAAGATGCTTTGCGGCAGCCTCATCCAAATGAAATTGCTTGCTTTCAGTGTGATACCAAGGACCCAGAGCACCGCGAAATACCACACCCTCACCATCTGTTAAGAACATCTGAGCGGCACAGCAAGCATGTCTATCATCTCCCGACTGATCGTTTTGTTTATAGACCAACCCGACGTAGCACACTCCCTTGCGCACATCGGCGAGTTGCCATGGGCGACCACCCGCCTTATAAAACGCCCCGGTACAAAGCTTCCATGCTAGCGTTGCAGGATCCTCTACACGTCGTGTCTGCTTTCCGCTTTCACTCAAAAACGCTTCTGGCGCCAAGGTTGTTTCTCTTACAATCTGGGTGACTATTTTTTCTTTCAAGAGCCGCGCTTTCAGCTGCCTCCTGAAATGCGTAGCATACTCGTAAATTTCCGCGTCCTCAGCTTCTTGAGCGAATAGCGAAGGTTCGCGCCGTAGTCTGCTAGCACGCTGTTTCGACACCGATATTTCGGAGGCGATACGTGAGGCTTTCGGCACAGAAGACTGGGGCCTCCCGAGTTGATAAACGATCTCGGGGATTACAACAAACCAGAAGCTGGGTGGATTCTCTAAGCGACTGTTCTCTCGAACGAGTCTAGACACATAAAGGTCGACGGTCTGGTGAATAGCGAGATGTCGGTTATCCAAATACAACGCGTGCTCGATAGCGGCTGGATCAATATCGTCGATCACGTAATTTGGTTCGACCGACCACTCACTCCTGAACGCCTCTGAGTAGCCAGGAAATGGAACGTGCTGCGGCTCGTTTAGACGGGATCGCGGTCCGCGAGGAGGCTTGGGGATGAAGCGCGAAATTTTCTTTGACCAGGCTCGAAAGTGCTTGAGGCCGTTAATCGTACCGATTACACCGTAGCGCGTGATGGGCACGTCTGACGCACTTCCGACCGGCCCGAATAAGAACAGCCCGTCGCGTGGGTAGGCCATTCGCTGACCATAGTTGAATTCCAAGAGAGGTTCCGGGAGGTGCACCATCTTGAGCCCCATGTCGGGCATTGCACGGTCAGGCAGCGCCCTAGACATGCTCATCCTCCTCGGGTTCAAAGTCATACTCGAGATCGGGGTCATCTTCGTCCTCAGCCTCCAGCGTTTCAGCAGCGATGCCGACCGGACAATTAAACATCATGGGTGGCAGTCTCAATTCCAACTCGTCGCTCGCGTTAATTGGAACCGCGATCAGCTCATTACCATCAGAGAGCCAATGCAAAAATGCTAATAACATATCTCTCCATCGCGGATTCCTCCATCCTTTCGCGAACGATCTACGAAGAGAGTGCATCCGATTTGCATTGCTAACTGGTGTTCCATTGTCCTCGGTGAAGATTAGTCGAGACTTCACGCGCACGCAGTTGAAGGGATACGATCTGAAATCCGTCGATACCCCAAAATGCCAATGGACTCTTCGCTTAGCTGAAATTCCCTGGATCTGACGAAGGCCCCTGAATTCTCCCCAGTCAAAACGGATCTTTCCTTTGGCTTCGGTACTTGGCACCCACCAAGCCGCAATCCCGTTAGACATTTCATACTTGCTCAAACCACGCTGCTCGAATAGGCAGTCGAGTCCCTGCCGCACCAGCGAGACGAACATCTTTCGCGCCTCGAACTGATTGATATTCCATGAAGAACAACCGTCTTTGAGAAATTTGACAGTAGCGATAAAGCCCTCGCCACCCCTCGTCAGGCTGCGTTCACAAGATATGAACCCACTTCCGAACGGGACCAACGGAAACCCTCTTAGCCGTTTGCGTTCCTCATTCGATAGGCCTGGACCGTAATAAAAAATATGTTTTGGCAACTTCGAAACAGCTACCCAGTTCGAGATCAAGAGTTCTGATTTCGCGATTAAAGTCTTCCCATAAGAACCTTGTAGATTTTGCCAAATGCTCGCGTCTCCCACATCGCTCCGAGGGACAGCATAAACTTCGTCGAGGTCGAGCAAGAGCTCCTTCAAACCCTGAGCCCAAGACTTTTCGAAGTTGATGTATTGTGCGTGCGCTATCAAAAACGGTGCGTCGAATGATGCAAGCCGAAGCGGAATAATAAAGGAATCATCTCGGAGCTTCTTCGCGACATCAACAGCGATAGTAATTTCGTTCCGAACTCCACGCTTGGCAACTGAATTCGCGTCTGCGACAAGAAGAACCTTGCAAGCCCGATTCCTCAAAGCGTCTTCTAACTTACTTTCCCAGTCATCTCCACCTGAAAGCTTCAGAATGTCCGCCCAAACTTCATAGCCCATCGCAGACAGTTTTGCCCCTAACCACAAGGTGAACTCATTGCCTTCCGGCGTTGCGTGACTAATAAAGATTGCCTTACGATCCACGACTAGCGACCTCTTCGCCTAACTTTCGGCGAACTTTAGGCGAATAATATCAGTGAGCACCGGTGTGGATAATCGGATGCCTGTGTCGTAACGGAGTTCCGCTCACGGGAAACGCACTCGTCGGATGCCCACCCCTGTCACGGCATTTCGCGGCATGGTGGCATTCCACGCTGCCGCAGGCCGGAGTGCAGCGCAGCGAAATGACTGAATTGCCTTCACAACCGCCCGCCCCGCCACCGCCACCCAGCCCGTGATACACCATCGACAA
>JAZKBC010000027.1:0-1851 GCA_040388825.1 Acidobacteriota bacterium
ATAAAGACATCATCGCGGGCTACGAAAAGTTCCTCGACCGCTGGAACTTCCGCAAGGCCTTCCCCACCAGCGAGCACCTCTTCCGCGCCCTCGGCCTCACCTGCTACCAGTCCTGGCAGAACTACATGGAGAACGCCCGCATCAGTGATGAGCTAGACTTCGCCGCCATATCAGGCTGGGAGTCCACCGCCATCGAGAACCACTCCGGCATCGTCGACAACCTCCGCAACCACAAATCCGACCCCGAACTCATCCGCGGCTCCCTCCTCCCCATCCGCCCCATCGCCAAGCAACGCTCCCTCGCCATCGAGCAAGGCAAACCCGCCACCTTCGACCTCTACCTCGCCAACGACACCAGCAAGCCCGCTACCGGCACGCTCACCTTCACCATGATCACGCCCAGCGGCAAGCGTCAGGAACTCATCACACTCCCAGCCCCGCAACAATCCCCCGACGTCTTCAGCTACCTCCTCAAAGAAGCCTTCACCACTCCGCCCCTCACCGAAGAAGGCCTCTACCGCTTCAAGTTCTCGATTTCATCGACACCACTCGCAACGCAAACGAAAGAACTCTGGGTTACGCAAGCGGAGTCACCGGATGTCGAATGTTACCGCCTCATGCGTGTCGGACTCTCAGGCATCTCGGAAACGACTCGCCACCAACTCTCAACGTTGACGCGCGAATCCTGCTCGCAAATCGAAGACTTCAAACCCGGCGAAAAGTACGACCTCATCATCTCCGGCGGCATCACCTCCCACACCTCCGCCGACACCAACATCGGCGAAACCACCGGCGAAGCTATGCCCGTAATGAAGCCCGGCCACACCCCCGAGCCCGGCGAAACCGCCACGCCCACTCAACTCGGCCACCTCCAGCATGGCATCCTCGAAGCCGTTGCCGGGGGCACGCCACTCCTCGCCATCCCACAAGCAGACACCCTCTCCGAAGGTGTAGCCCACCAACTAGCCTCCGCCGGAGCCTTTACCTACCACGGCACCGTCGGAGACTTCCGCGCTCCGTGGATGGGCAACTGGTACTTCGTCCGCGAGCACGCCCTCTTCGCAGGCCTCCCCACCAACTGCGCGATGGGCAGCTTCTACCAGATCCCCGGCCGCCCCTCGAACGGCCTCATCGTCGACGGTCCCAACGTAGAAATCATCGCCGCCTACTCCCGCGACCACGACCGCAACCTCGGCGCAGGCACCTTCACCACCAAACTCAACAACACCAAAATCCTCTACCACCGCATCCCCGACATGCACCCCGTCCTCCAGCAACGCTTCCTGGCCAACGCCCTCCGCTGGCTCACCACCTGACTTCCATCCACCATCCCGGACAAACAAAACCCACTGCCCAAAAACGGTGCAATTTGGACCAACCCGAAGTCCAGACCTAAGTCCAATGTTACGAAGATTTTGAGACCAAAGGTACGGGGGGACACCCCCACACCCTTTCCCCTCGAACGCGTTACCATTACCCTCGTGCTGTCCAACGCCATCCTCGCCGAACTCCGCGCCGCCCTCCCCGAAGCCGCGCTAATAACTCAGGCGTCCCAGCTCCAAACCTACGAGTGCGACGGCCTCACCAACTTCCGCACCCTCCCCTCCGCCGTCACCCTCCCCAAAACCTCCGCCGAAGTCCAGAAAATCGTCCAGATCTGCGCCAGACACAAAGTCCCCTTCGTCGCTCGCGGCGCAGGCACCGGCTTGAGCGGCGGCGCTCTCCCCACTGAAGGCAGCGTCATCATCTCGCTAGCCCGCATGAACCGCTTTCTCTCCACCGACCTCGACAACCAGCGCATCACCGTCGAACCCGGCGTCACGAACTCGCAGGTCACCGACCGCGTCAAAG
>JAZKBC010000027.1:1861-8982 GCA_040388825.1 Acidobacteriota bacterium
GCCCACAACTACTTCTTCGCACCCGACCCCAGCTCGCAAACCGTCTGCACCATCGGCGGCAACCTCGCCGAGAACTCCGGCGGCGCGCACTGCCTCAAGTACGGCTTCACCGTCACCCACGTACTAGGCTGCGAGATCGTTCTCCCCACCGGCGAGCTAGTCTGGCTAGGCTCCCCACACGGCGTCGTCGACACACCCGGTTACGATCTCCCCGGCGTCTTCATCGGCGGCGAAGGGACCCTCGGCATCGCCACGCAAGCCGTCCTGCGCATCGTCCGCCGCCCCCAAACCGTCCAAACCCTCCTCGCCGCCTTCGACAACGCCACCGGCGCCGCCCAAACCGTCTCCGACATCATCGCCGCCGGCATGTTGCCCTCCGCCATGGAGATGATGGACCGCATCAGCATCTCCGCCTGCGAAGCCGCCGTCCATGCAGGCTACCCCGACTGCGAAGCCCTCCTCCTCGTCGAGCTCGACGGCCCCACCGCCGAAGTCGAAGCCCAGCAGAAAATCGTCCACGCGCTCGCCGCAAAGAACGGCGCCTGGGAGCAACGCCTCGCGCAGACCGAAGCCGAACGCGGCCTCGTCTGGAAGGGCCGCAAAGCCGCCTTCGCCGCCATGGGCCGCGTCTCCCCCAACTACATCGTGCAGGACGGCGTCATCCCGCGCACCGCGCTTCCACGCGTCCTCGAAACCATGGCCCGGATGAGCAAGGAAACAGGCCTCCGTATCGCCAACGTCTTCCACGCCGGCGACGGCAATCTCCATCCCATGGTCCTCTACGACCGCTCCAACGAAGGCGAAGAAGACCGCGCCCTCATCCTCTCCTACGACATCCTCCGCCTCTGCGTCGACGCCGGCGGCTCCATCACCGGCGAGCACGGCGTCGGCCGCGAGAAGCAGTGCGTCATGAGCTACCAGTTCCACCCACCCGATCTCGCCACCATGCAACGCCTCCGCCGCGCCTTCGATCCCCACAACATCGCCAACCCCGAGAAGCTCTTCCCCACCCCCCGCCTCTGCGGCGAACGCCGCCACGGCGCCTACATCCCCCACGAACTAGAAACCCAGGGCATCGCCCAGATCTTCTAACCAGACCACCGATGCCAACGATCACTCCCGCAACTACCGAAGACCTCTCCGCCGCTCTCAAAGACGCCTCCGCGCAAAACCGCACCGTCACGCCCACAGGCGGCCGCACCAAGCAAACTTGGGGCCACCCCATCGCGACGGACGTCGAGATCTCCACCAAAAACCTCACCGGCATCCTCGACCACTCCTGGGGTGACCTCGTCGCCACCGTCGCCGCCGGCACCCCGTGGTCCGCTATGCAAGCGGCCCTCGCGCAACACGGTCAACAAGTCGCTCTAGACCCCATCTTCCCCGCGCAGGCCACCGTAGGCGGCATCCTCGCCACCAACGACAGCGGCCTCCTCCGCCTCAAGTACGGCTCCCTCCGTGATCTCATCCTCGGCATGACCATCGTCCTCGCCGACGGCACCATCGCGCGCACAGGCGGCAAGGTCGTCAAGAACGTCGCCGGCTACGATCTCCCCAAACTCCTCACCGGCTCCTTCGGCACGCTCGGCATCATCACCGAAGCCACCTTCCGCCTCCACCCGCTCCCGCAGCACACCACGCATTTCATCGTGCGCTCCGCAGAGATCGCTCCCCTCGCCGACCTCATGACCGCCATCCTGCAAGCCTCCTTCTCGCTCGAGCGCATGCAGCTCCGCACCGAAGCCCTCGCCTACGCCCTCGACCTCGAGTTCGCCACCCTCCCCGAGCTCCTCCCCGAGCAGGAGCAGCGCCTCCGCACCCTCGCACCCACGCTCTCCATCGACGCCACAACCGCCGCCATCTTCAACGCCCGCGAGCAACTCTTCACCCAACCCGCAGCGACCGTTCTCAAGATCACCGCACCCTCCAACAAACTAGCCGCACTCGTCGCCGGAGTCGCCGCCCTCAACCAACTCCCCGACCACGAAGCCACCTGCGTCGCCGACCCGGTCGGCATCGTCACGGTCCGCCTCACCGCCGCCCCCGAACAAGTCACCACCATCATCGAAGACCTCCGCGCCCGCGTCCTCGGCATTGGCGGAGCAGTCGTCGTCCTCGCCACCCCTCACACCTCCGACCCCTGGGGCCCCGCGCCCGCCGCCATCGACATCATGCGCAACATCAAAAAAGAGTTCGACCCTCAAAACCTCCTCAACCCCGGCAAGTTCGTAGGAGGCATCTGATGCAGCCTTGGACATTCCATCCCGGTGACAAGCTGTGGGCTCCGAGTGATGCCTTGGAGGGAAGCTACAGCGCCTTCTTTGAAGACGACGGCGAAACTGGATACTTCTACGCCTATGACCGAGGCTCCGAGGAGCATCCGATCCTCGATGGTGTCTTCATCTACAACGTCAAAGATGTGAAGGATCGCGAGAAGGCATCGGAGCTGATGATCTATTGGGCCGACACTCATGACAAGTGCGCCCTCGTCATCAACGACTACGCTCACGCGGCGTTCGACTTCGCTGCTCGTCGTGGCATGTGCCGCGCCGACTATCCCAATTTTGAGCGGACGTCAGAAGGCAAGTGGCCGCAAAGTGACCATAGCTGGTCAGACGCAGCCGTCGCCTGGCTGTATGGACAGAACACTGAATCAAAGGTGGAGGCCAGGAATGTCTAACCTTCGCGACGAACTCGGCCTCGCCCCACAATCCCTCGTCGACCAACTCATCCAATTCCCCACCGCATCCGCGTTCGACAACCACCACGCCCCCGAGCTCGCCGTCATGGACAAGTGCGTCCACTGCGGCTTCTGCCTCCCCGCCTGCCCCACTTACACCCTCTGGGGCGACGAGATGGACTCGCCCCGCGGCCGTATCTGGATGATGCGCAAAGCGCTCACCGGCGAAGCGACCCTCGACCAAACCTTCCAGCTCCACATCGACAACTGCCTCGGCTGCATGGCCTGCATGACCGCCTGCCCCTCCGGCGTCGAGTACAACAAGCTCATCGAAGACACCCGCGGACAGGTCGAGCGCCACACCTCACGGACAATCCCCGACAAGCTTTTCCGCGCGATGCTCTTCGCCACCTTCCCGCATCCCACGCGCCTCAAGCTCCTCGGCATCCCGCTCGCGATCTACCAGAAGTCCGGCCTGCAAACCCTCGTCCGCAAATCCGGCCTCCTCAATCTCCTCCCCGCCCGCCTGCGCTCCATGGAAACGTTGCTACCGCAGGTCCCGCTCAACCCCTTCCACACCTTCCCCGAGCACATCGCCCCCACATCAGCATTACGCGGCCGCGTCGGCATGCTCACCGGCTGCGTGCAGGACGCCTACTTCGCCCACGTCAACGCCGCCACCGCTCGCGTCCTCTCGGCCGAAGGCTACGAAGTCATCATCCCCTCCGGTCAAGGTTGCTGCGGTGCGCTCCTCGTCCACTCCGGTCACGATGACCAGGCCGCCGCCTACGCCCGCGAGATGATCGCCACCTTCGAGCGCGCGCGCGTCGACACCATCGTCATCAACTCCGCCGGCTGCGGCTCCACCATGAAGGAGTACGGCCACCTCCTCCGCGACGACCCCGAGTGGCACGCCCGCGCCGAAGCCTTCTCCGCCCGCTGCAAAGACATCTCCGAAATCCTCGCTGCGCACCCCCCTCAATCGCAGCGCTCCGCGCTCGATCTCCGCGTCGCGTACCACGTCGCCTGCCACCTCCGCCACGCGCAGGCCGTCTACCAACAGCCCCGCACGCTGCTCGCGCAGATCCCCGGCGTCACCGTCGCCGAGCTCGCCGAAGCCAGCCTCTGCTGCGGCTCCGCCGGCGTCTACAACCTGCTCAACCCCGAAACCGCCGAAGAGCTCGGCGACCGCAAGGTTCAGCACATCCTCGACGCCAACGTGCAGGCCCTCATCAGCGCCAACCCCGGCTGCCTGCTGCAGCTCATGAGCTCGCTCCGCCGCAACGGCCACGCCGAGCTCCCCACCTTCCACATGGTCGAGCTCCTCGACGCCTCCATCCGCGGCCTCACCGCCGACCAGCTCCTCCACAACAAACGCTCCGCAAACTTGATCCCAACCAACTAACGCGGATATCGAACCGAGACGCTGAGGCTGAACGGGATATCGAACCGAGACGCTGAGGCTGAACGGGATATCGAACCGAAGCGCTGAGGCTGAATGGGATATCAACCCGAAGCGCTTAGCGCCAAAGGCGCGGCCTATCCCAGCCCAGGGCGTAGCCCTGGGTACCGCCCGACCACAAAATCCAGAGGGCTGAAGGCCCGACCTAATTCCCCGCACAGATAAAATCGGAGACATAATGACCGACGCCCGCAAGTCCGAACTCAACCAAGCCGCCGCCCTCCTCATCGAAGCCCGCAAGTCCGGCAACTTCATCGCCACCCTCCCCGACAATCTCCAGCCGCAGGACGCCTCCGAGCACGAGACCATCACCGACCACGTCGCCGCGGCCTTCGGCGAGATCGGCGGCTACAAGATCGGCGCCGCCAACCTCGAAGCCACGCCCTCCTTCGCTCCCATGCCCAAGGCCTGGTTCGCTCCCACCGGCTTCTGCCCCAAAGGCATCCACTGGCACTACCGCGGCCTCGAAGCCGAGATCGCCTTCGTCGTCGGCCAGAACCTCCCTCCGCGCGACACTCCCTACACCCGCGACGAAGCCATCGCCGCCATGGCCTCCTGCCATCCCGTCATCGAGATCCTCGAGACCGGCTTCATCGACCCCTCCGTCCTCGACCCCAAGCTTCCGCTCGCCGACATCCAACGCAACGGCGGCTTCGTCTACGGCCCCGCCTTCCTCGACTGGCAGAACGCCGACTGGAACACCGAGCGCGTCACTCTCGCCGTCGACGGCATCATCCGCGTCGACCGCACCGGCTCCAACACCTCCGGCGACCTCCTCCGCCTGCTCCCCTACCTCGCCAACCAGCACGCCCGCACCGGTGGCCTCAAAGTCGGCCAGTGGATCACCACGGGCTCCTGGACCGGCAATACGTTCGCCACCTCCGGCTCCGTCGTCGACGTCGAATTCTCCACCGCCGGCAAGGTCAACTTCCGCTTCGACTAGCCCTTGTCCAACAACTACAGCAGCGGGATGCCCAGCATCCCGCTTTTGCTTTTCTTGCTGTCATCCTCGGAGAGGACCTGCTGTTGCAGTGGCTCCGCGACACTCCGTGCATCCCCAACCCTTCCCCCGCAATCTCATTGCATGACAAGACTTTCCCGCTGAGGTCCCCTGCAATGGCTCGCCCCTACTGGAACGGACAAATCCGCATCTCCCTCGTCTCCTTCGGAGTCCACCTCTTCGTCGCGACCGAAGCCAAAAGCGACATCCACTTCCATCAGGTCGACCGCCACTCCGGCGAGCGCGTCCGCCATCAGAAGGTCCTCGCCAGCGCCCTCGACAAGGCTCCCGAAGACGCCGCCGACCCCGTCGAAAAGTCGCAGATCGTCAAAGGCTACGAGTACGCCAAGGGCCGCTACGTCACCATCGAGCCTGAAGAGCTCGCTCACCTCCGCGTGCCTTCCAAGCACACCATGGACGTCACGCAGTTTGTCGACGAATCCGAAATCGACCCCGAGTACTACGAGAAGCCCTACTTCGTCGTCCCCGAAAACGACGCCGCGCTCGAGGCCTTCGCCACCGTCCGCCAGGCGCTGCTCGACACCAAGAAGATCGCGCTCTCCAAGATCGCCTTCGCCGGCCGCGAGCACGTCGTCGCTCTCTCCGCCGCCGGCACCGAATCGCACGGCGGCCTCATGGCCTACACCCTCCGCTACGCCGCCGAACTCCGCGACCCCGCCGACTACTTCACCAGCCTCAAAAAAGCCGACGTCTCCGCCGACTCCATCGCGCTCGCCAAAGAGCTCATCAAGCGCAAATCCTCCCCCTTCGATCCCGAAAAGTTCGTCGACGGCTACGAGGCCGCGGTGAAAGAACTCGTCGAAGCCAAGCTCAAACACGCTCCCATCCCGAAAGACGAAGCCCCCGCCAAAACCAAGGGCAAAGTCATCAACCTCATGGACGCCCTCCGCGCCAGCGTCCACCCAGATTCTGCCTCCGCGAAAGCCAAGCCAACCAAATCCACACCCGCGAAGAAGTCCGCACCCCACCGCGGCCTCGCCCTCGTCAAAAGCACCAAGTCAAACTCGGCCAAATCCAAGCCCGCTGCTCACAAGCGAAAGACAGCGTAGGACCCAACGATGGCCCCCACGAAAAAGAAATCCGCCACAGCCAAACCGATCAAGCCCGCGAAGAAATCCGCCGCTTCAAAGGCCGCCACTCCAGCGAAGAAGCCTGTCGCACGCAAGACTTCGGTCTCGTCTAAAACCGCTGCGCCCAAAACCTCCCGCGCAAAATCTTCTCCCTCCGACAAAGTCGACGAGCAACTCGCACGCTACCGCAGCATGCGCGACTTTAAAATCACCGCCGAGCCCAGCGGCAAATCCAAATCCACGAAAGCAAGCGTGCTCCCCTTCGTCATCCAAAAACATGCGGCGAGCCACCTCCACTACGACTTCCGCCTCGGCTGGAACGGCGTCCTCAAAAGCTGGGCCGTCGCCAAGGGCCCCAGCTTCTATCCCGGCGACCGCCGCCTCGCCGTGCAGGTCGAAGACCACCCCATGGAGTACGGCGGCTTCGAAGGCATCATCCCCAAAGGCCAGTACGGCGGCGGCACGGTCATGGTCTGGGATCAAGGGACTTGGTCCCCTCAACCCGGCTTCGAAGACGTCACCAAAGCCCTCAAAGACGGTTCCCTCAAGTTCGAAATGTTCGGCAAGAAGCTCAAAGGCAAATGGACCCTCGTCCGCATGAAGGGCGCAAGTTGGGGCAACAACTCCAAACCCAACTGGCTCCTCATCAAAGAGCACGACCAGTACGAACGCGGCAAAGACTCGCCCGCCATCACCGACGAAGCTCCCAACTCCGCCGTCACCAATCGCTCCCTCGAACAAATCGCCCAGCACGAAGACCACATCTGGAACTCGAAGGAAACCGCGAAGCCCGGCCAGGCATGGCAACGCCAGCCCGCCAAAGCCGACGTTTCTAAATCCTCGCCCCGGAAAACATCTGTCATCCTGAGCGAAGCGTCGCGGCCTCAT
>JAZKBC010000027.1:8992-10563 GCA_040388825.1 Acidobacteriota bacterium
GGCGAAGCCGAAGGACCTGCCACGCCACCGGCAGCCGCAAACAAGCTCGCCCCTTTCTACGCCGAACCTCAAGCGACTCCCCACCGAACGCCAACCCACCTTCATCCCCCCACAACTAGCCCTCGAAGCCACCGCCCCACCCTCCACCGCCAACTGGCTCCACGAGCTCAAACTCGACGGCTACCGCATTCAGGCGCGCAAGTCCGCCAACAAGACGCAGCTCCTCACCCGCAAGGGCCTCGACTGGACCCACCGCATGCCCGCGCTCGCGCAGTCCATCGCGAACCTCCCCTGCACCGACGCCACCCTCGACGGCGAAGTCGTCGTCCTCGCCCCCGACGGCAACTCCAGCTTCGCCGACCTGCAGGCCGCCTTCCAGGACAACACCCCGCACGCCCTCACCTACTTCCTCTTCGACCTCCTCCACCTCGACAGCCACAACACCCGCAACCTCGCTCTCCGCGACCGCAAATCCCTCCTCGCGAACCTCCTCGCCAAAGCCCCCGAAAACCTCCGCCTCTCCGAGCACCTCGAAACCTCCGGCGAGACCGTCTTCTACAAAGCCTGCGAGCTGCACGCCGAAGGCATCGTCTCCAAACGCGCCGACGCTCCCTACCACTCCGGCCGCACCTCCGACTGGCTCAAGTCCAAGTGCCTCCGCGAGCAGGAACTAGTCATCGGCGGCTACACCTTCTCCTCCGAAGGCCGCGACCGCATCGGCTCCCTCGTCCTCGGCTACTATGCCGACGGCGAGCTCCTCTACGCCGGCCGCACCGGCACCGGCTTCACGCAAAAAATGCGCCGCGACCTCCTCGCCCAGCTCCAGCCCCTTGATCGCAAATCCCCCGCCTTCGACCGCATCCCGCAGGACGCTCGCCGCGACGTCTGCTGGGTCGAGCCTAAACTCGTCGCGCAAGTCCGCTTCGCCACCTGGACCGCCGACAACCTCGTCCGCCAGGCCGCCTTCCTCGGCCTCCGCGAAGACAAGCCCGCCCTCGAAGTCCGCCGTGAGCTCCCCACCGTAGCCCCCCAACCCAAAGCCAGCCACCGCACCGCCGCACCCATCGCCGCAAAAACCAAACCCGCCGCCAAGACTCCTTCAGCCACCGAGCCCCCCATCCGCCTCACCCACCCCGACAAAATCCTCGACCCCGAATCCCACCTCACCAAGCGCCAGCTCGCCGACTACTACTGGGCCATCGCGCCGCGCATGCTTCCGCACATCGCCGGTCGCCCACTCTCGCTCGTCCGCTGCCCCGAAGGCGCCGGCAAGCCCTGCTTCTTCCAGAAGCACGTCACCGCCATGCTCCCTCCCGGCATCGAGTCGGTCATGGTCACCGACAAAAAATCCGGCAAGCCCGAGCCCTACATCACCCTCTCCACGCCCGAAGCCCTCGCCGGCCTCGCCCAAATGGGAGTCCTCGAAGTCCATCCCTGGGGCTCCACCAACTCCGACCTCGAGCGCCCCGACCGCCTCATCCTCGACCTAGACCCCGACACCGCCATCACCTGGCCGGTCCTCTGCTCCGCCGCCGCTGAAGTCCGCAAGCGCCTCAAGAAAGCCGGCCTAG
>JAZKBC010000028.1:0-3983 GCA_040388825.1 Acidobacteriota bacterium
TGGTTTGCGCCAGGAGCGGGAGGGTGGGAAGCGTGAGGAGCAGGAGGTTGCGGATGGAAACGAGGACTCGCATGGGAGGAAGGGTATCGCTTTGCAGGTAGGATGTGGGGAGCGAATTTTGTGTGGAGGATGGATCGATGAAGATGCGGGCGTGTTTGCTGGCGGCGGTGATGGGCGGCGTGGTGGCGGCGGCGGGGGCGCAGACCGCAGGATGGACCGTGAAGCCGGAGTGGGTAAAGGCGCATGAGGATTTTCTGGCGAGCGATGCGATGCGGGGGCGGGGGAGTGCGACGCATGATGAGGAAGTGACAGCGACGTATGTCGCGAGCGAGTTTGAGGCGTATGGGTTGACGATAGCGCCGGGGATGACAGGGTATATCCAGAACGCGGAAGTGGTGGCTCCGGAGCTGGATGGGAAGGCGACGATGCATGCCGGCGGCGTGTCGTTGGCGGAAGGCAAGGACTTTGATTTGCTGATGGCTTCGGGGCAGCCGGTGGAGGGTCCGCTGGTGAAGGTGGCGTTTGGGGATTTGAAGACGGCGAAGATCGAGAAGGGTTCGGTGGTGCTGATTACGGGAATGCCTGCGGACCTGGGGATGGCGTATGGGGCGATGCGGGGGCTGCGGCGTGTGGGAGTTGCGGCGATTTTGCTGGAGGGGCCGGAGGTGGGGAACTTCTTTCCTATGGTGGGCGGAAAGACGCAGACCGGGATTCATCTGGCGGGCGCCAAGGCGGGGCGGGGTTCGGCTACCGTGGCGGCGGTGAAAGGAACGGGTCTGGATGGGTTGGCGGCGGGGACGGTGGTGTCGGTGAGCATGACGCTGGCTCCGAGTGCGCCGCGGTATACGTTCAATGCCATTGGGTATCTACAGGGAAGCGATCCGAAGGCGGGGACGATTCTGCTGACGGCGCATCTGGATCATTTGGGGATTGGACGGCCAGTGAATGGCGACGCGCTCTATAACGGAGCCAATGACGACGCGGCGGGGACGACGGCGGTGCTGGAGCTGGCACATGCGCTGGCTTCGGGACCGCGGTTGAAGCGGAGCGTGCTGTTTGTCTGCTATGGGAGCGAAGAGCTGGGAGGGCTGGGGTCGACTTACTTTGGAGAGCATCCTCCGGTGCCTTTGACGGAACTGGTGGCGAACCTGGAGTTCGAGATGATCGGTGCGCCGGATCCGAAGATGCCGAAGGGCGTGCTGCTGTTCACGGGATGGGATCGCAGCAACCTTGGGTCGACGCTGGCTTCGCATGGAGCGCTGCTGGGTCCGGACCCTTATCCGGAACAGCACTTTTTTGAGCGCAGCGATAACTACTCGCTGGCGCTGAAGGGCGTGGTGGCGCATACGGCGGCTGGGTGGGGAACGGTGCCGACGTATCATCAGCCGAACGACGATCTGGCGCATCTTGATCTGCCGTTCATGACGGCGGCGATACAGTCGCTGGTAGAGCCGGTGCGGTGGCTGGCGGACTCGGATTTTCGACCGCAGTGGAATGCGGGTGGAAAGCCGCAAGGCAGGGAGTAGGGAGTAGGGAGTAGGGAGTAGGGAGTAGGGAGTAGGGAGTAGGGAGTAGATTTGAGATCAATTTGAGAGGAGATGGTTATGCCGGAAGCGAAAGGGAATCCGTTTGTGCATCTGGAGTTGAGCACTACCGATGCGCCGAAGGCTAAGGCGTTTTATAGCGGGCTGTTTGGATGGGAGTTCGCCGACAACGATATGGGCGGAGGGATGATTTACTCGACGTTCAAGCCGGCGGATGGGCCGGGCGGCGGGTTGTTTTCGATGCCGGGCGGGAACAATGGATGGACGGCGTATGTGGGTGTCGAAGACATTCATGGGGCGACGGCAAAGGCTAAGGAACTGGGTGCGGAGATTTGTATGGACTCGCATGAGATTCCGAACATTGGCTGGATGACCGTGATGAAAGACCCTACAGGGTGCACGATTGCGATGTTCCAGCCGAAGCCGGGCTCAGCACAGATGTAAGCAGGACGGGCCAGAGGTGGAAGGGCGACGCGGCGGTGCGATAGCCGCGGACGCTGGAGGTGTGGCCTGAACGAAGAACGCGGTGCGGCGCTGGAGCGAGGGTTGGCGAAGGCGCGGTGGCGGCTGCTGCCGTTGCTGGGGATTGGGTACCTGATCGCGTACATGGATCGCGCGAACATCAGCTATGCAGCGGCGTCGATGAATCGGGATCTGCATTTTTCGACGTATGTGTATGGGCTGGGTGCGGGACTTTTCTTTGTGAGCTATGCGGCTTGCGAGATTCCTTCGAATGCACTGATGCTGAAGTTTGGGGCGCGGCGATGGCTGGCGCGGATCCTGGTGACGTGGGGGGTGCTGGCTGGGGCGATGATGTTCGTGCGGACGGTGCACGAGTTTTATGGGCTGCGGCTGGTGCTGGGATGCGCGGAGGCGGGGTACTTTCCGGGGGTGATGTATTACCTGTCGACGTGGTTTCCGGGTAAGCAGCGGGCGAAGGCCGTTGCGCTGTTTTATATTTCGGCGCCGCTGGGTGGGACAGTGATGGGTGGGTTGGCGGGGCCGCTGCTGGCGCTGAATGGCCGGCTGGGGCTGCCGGGGTGGCAGTGGCTGTTTTTGCTGGAGGCGCTTCCGGCGGTGGTGCTGGGGGTGTGGATGTGGATGGCGCTGCCGGAGGGGCCGGCGTCGGCGACATGGCTGGAAGAGGACGAGCGGGCGGCGATCGAGGCGGCGCTAGATGAGGATGCGGGGGGAACGCACCGTGGAGCGAAGGCGGTGTTGGCGACGGTGCTGCGGGAGCCGAAGGTGTGGGCGATGGGGCTCTACATGTTCTGTATGCTGCTGATCCTGTATGCGGTGACGTTTTTTCTGCCGACGATGCTGACTGAGCTGATGGGGTGGACGACCGGGCAGGCGGGGAGCGCGATTGCGGTGGCCGGGGTGCTTGCGGCGGCGTCGATGGTGCTGAATGCGCGGCACTCGGACAAGAGCGGAGAACGGCGGTGGCATACGGTGATTCCGATGCTGATCGTGGGCGCGGTTCTGCTGCTGGCGGGTGTGCATTTGCGCGGGCCGGTGGCGGGATGGGCGCTGCTGTCGTACATGGTTTGGCATACGGCGATGCAAGGGCCGATGCTGGCGGTGGCGACGAAGGTGTTTCCCGGGAAGAATACGGCGCTGGCGATTGCGACGATGAATATGTGCGGGATTACGGGAGGGTTTGTGGGGCCGTACGTTACGGGGTGGCTGCGTGGAGTGACGGGCGGCTATGCGTGGGGCGTGGGGTCGCTGATGGTGCCGGCGCTGGTGGCGGCGGGGTGCATGCTGTGGGTGACGCGGGAGCGGCGGGTGGCGGCGGTGTTAGTCGCGGGATAGAAGCTGTTGGAGAACGATGGCTTCGTTGTGCTGCTCGTCTTTGGCGCCGTAGAGCAGGGTTGTGTGGCCCTTGCTGACCGCCTTTTTCAGCTCGGCGATTTGGTCGGGGAGGAGCTTGAGTTCGGCGAGGTAGCGGCGGCGGAATTCGGACCAGCGTTCGGGGTCGTGGCCGAACCACTTGCGGAGCTCGGTGCTGGGAGCGACGTCTTTGAGCCAGAGGTCGAGGTGGGCCTTCTCTTTGGTGAGGCCGCGGGGCCAGAGGCGATCGACGAGGATGCGGGTGCCGTCGGTGAGGGCGGGTGGGTCGTACACGCGCTTGAGCTGGAGGGACATGGTGTTGGTGTCGCTGCTGGTTAGTAGCCGGAGAATTCTTCGGTTCGGATGTTGGTGGAGTTTACTCCCACTTTGCTCAGGAGGGTTTGCATGGCGGCGACCATTTTGGGTGGACCGCAGAGGTAGTAGATGGGCTTGGTGAGGTCGGTGAGGTGTTGGCGGAGGAGAGCTTCGTCGATGGGGCCGGTGGCGCCGCTCCAAGGTTGCGAGGAGGACTCCATTTGGGTCATGGTGGGGACGAGGGTGAAGTTTGGGTTCTGGATTTCGGCCTGGGTAAGTTCGTCGAGGAAC
>JAZKBC010000028.1:3993-6189 GCA_040388825.1 Acidobacteriota bacterium
AGGAACGGGGCGTCTTCGGGACGGCGGTTGGAGTAGAAGGCGATGATTTTTTGCGGGAGCTTGTCGTGCGTGGCCTGGAGGACGATGCTGCGGACGGGGGTGATGCCGATGCCGCCGGTGAGGAAGACGGCGGGGATCGCGGTGTCGGGGTGCAGGGTGAGCTCGCCCCAGGGAGCGTCGAGGGTGAACTCGGTGCCGAGGCGGATGGATTTGAGGGAGCGCTTGAAGGCGGTGTCGCGCATGCGGGTGGCGATGATGAGGTCGGGCTCATAGGGCGCGGCGGCGAGGGTGAAGCTGCGCTTGTTGCCTTCGGCGTCGGTTTCAGGAGGGTTGTTGAGGGTGAAGTCGCCGGCCTGGCCGGGGATGAAGTTGAAGCCGAAGGGCTTTTCAAAGTGAAAGGCCATGGTTCCGAAGGCGACTTCGACGCGGTACTTGAGCTTGATGGTGAACGGCACAGTGCAGGTCCTTTCTGCGGGTGTCGTGGTTTAGATGCAGGCCGGGACGGAAAAGGGTTTAGGGAGCGCGGGAAGTGGAGTTGTCACAGCCGATGCGGTGGAAGTCACCTATACTTATTTTTCGCTGCACCCTGCGGTGTTCGGCAGGGTAAACGGCGGATTTGACGGAGGTTGAACAGTGGCAGACAGCGTTGCGGCGGCGGTTTCTTATGCACAGGAGAATGGTGCGCGGTTTGTGGATGAGCTGAAGGAGCTGCTGCGGATTCCTTCGATCTCGACGACTCCGGAACGGGCCGGCGATGTGCGCAAGGCTGCGGAGTTTACGGCGCAGGGGCTGCGCGATGCGGGGATGGAGAATGTGCGGCTGATTGAGACTTCGACGCCGGAGCGGACGGGGCATCCGCTGGTGTATGCGGACTGGCTGCATGCGGGAGCGGACAAGCCGACGGTGCTCTGCTATGGGCACTATGATGTGCAGCCGCCAGACCCGCTGGATGCGTGGTTGTCGCCGCCGTTTGAGCCGACGGAGCGGAATGGGAATCTGTATGCGCGTGGGGCGGTGGACGACAAAGGGCAGATGTGGATGCATGTGAAGGCGCTGGAGTCGCTGATGAAGAGCGATGGAAAGCTGCCGTGCAACATCAAGGTGATTGTGGAGGGCGAGGAAGAGGTTGGGGGCGAAGGGATTGAGGAGTTTGTGCACAATCAGCCCGAAGTGCTGAAGGCGGATGCGGCGCTGGTGAGCGATACGGAGATGTTTGCGCCGGAGCTTCCGACGCTTTGCGTGGGGCTGCGCGGGATGATTTATACGGAGCTGGAGGCGCGGGGAGCGGCTACGGATCTGCACTCCGGGATGTATGGAGGAGCAGCGCCGAATCCTTTTGTGGCGCTGGCGCAGGTGATTGCGCTGATGAAGCGGAGCGATGGACATATTGCGATTCCGGGGTTCTATGACGGGATTGAAGAGCCGACGAAGGAAGAGCTGAAGGCGTGGCGGTCGCTGCCGTTCGATGAAGAAGAGTACCGGAAGCATGAGGTGGGGTCGACGGCACTGACGGGGGAGAGGATGTTCAGCGTGCTGGAGCGGACGTGGTCGCGGCCGACGATGGATGTGCATGGGATTCCCGGAGGATTTACGGGAGCGGGAGCGAAGACGGTGATTCCGGCGAAGGCGGTGGCGAAGATCAGCTTTCGGTTGGTTCCGGGGATGAAACCGGAGGCGACGTTTGCGAAATACAAGAAGTTTGTGGAGGAGAACTGTCCGGAGGGGATTCAACTGACCGTGCGGATGATTCACTCGGGCGAGCCGATCGTGGTGTCGACCGACAATGCGTATATTCGCGCGGCGAAGGAAGCGATGGCGACGGTGTTTGGGAAAGAGACCGTGTTTGTGCGGGGGGGCGGGTCGATCCCGATTGTGGGCGAGTTTGTGCGGGAGCTGAAGACGCCGGTGGTGATGATGGGATTTGGGCTTCCGGATGACAATCTGCATGCGCCGAATGAGAAGTTTCACCTGGCGAATTTTCATCGGGGAATTGAGTCGATTGTGCGGTTCTTTGGGCTGGTCGGGGAGGGGAAGTAAGCAGTGAGCAGGGAGCAGGAAGCAGCTTTGTTGCCAGTGCATGGGTTTGTGCTGGCTGGGGGGAAGAGCTCGCGGATGGGGGTGGATAAGGCGACGCTGGAGTTTCGCGGGCGTCCGATGGTGGAGATTGCGGTGGAGAAGCTGCGGGGGGTTTGCGCG
>JAZKBC010000029.1:0-2878 GCA_040388825.1 Acidobacteriota bacterium
GTGAAGGTGTAGTGCTCCGGACAGCCAGTGATGCCGTTGTCGGTCGTGGGGGTGATGGAGGTCCAGTGGCCGAGCAGAGGGTTCGAGCCGGCGGGCTGACATCCGGTGAGTGGGGCAAGTGCTGCAACTGCGAAAAAGGCCAGGGGGAGGGTTGCGAATTTCAAGGGGTCTCCTGTAGGGAAGATTTTGGGCGGGCGCGCGGGTGCCGAGGTAGAGGTGGTCTACCTGTAACGCCGGAACTGCCCGTGAAATTTTTCAGCAGGAGGAAATGTGGGTATGGAACTAACTGCCGGCGATGGTCATGCCTTCGATGCGGAGGGTGGGGACGGCGCCGGAGCCGCGGAAGATGAGGTCGTTGCCGATGGCGGAGACGTTCTGGAACATGTCCTTGAGGTTGCCGGCGATGGTGATCTCTTCGACGGCGTGGGTGAAGGTGCCGTTTTCGATCCAGAGGCCGGAGGCGCCCTGGGAGTAGTCGCCGGTGACGAGGTTTACGCCGAAGCCCATGGTGTGGGTGACGTAGAGGCCTTGCTGGACGTCGGCGATGATTTGCTCGGGAGTGAGGGTGCCGGGCTGGAGGAAGTAGTTGCCGCCGCCGATGCCGGGAGCTCCGGCGAGGCCGCGGGAGGCTTTGCCGGTGGAGGTGAGGTTGAGCTTGCGGGCGGTGTAGGTGTTGAGCATCAGGTTGGTGAGGATGCCGTTTTCTACGATGACGGTGCGACGGGTGGGTTGGCCATCGCCGTCGAAGGGGCTGGTGCCGAAGCCGCCGACTTTGAGGATTTCGCCGCTGGGGAGGGTGTGGTCGAAGACCAGGGTGCCGTCGTCGATCATGGTGATGTTTTCGCCGGCGACTCGTTCACCGAGCTTGCCGGAGAAGAGGCTGGCGTTGCGGTAGATGGCGTCGCCGTCGGCGGCGGAGAGGATGTTGCCCATGAGGGAGCGGGCGATTTCTGGAGCAAAGACGATGGGGCAGCGCTGGGTGGGGACGCGGCGGGCTCCGAGGCGCTGGAGGGCGCGGCGGGCGGCTTCGCGGCCTACGGATTCGGGGGATTCGAGGAGCTGGGCGGTGCGGGCGGAGGAGTACCAGTGGTCGCGCTGCATGCCGCCGGTTGCGTCCTGGGCGATGGGGGTGGCGGAGAAGCCGCAGTAGGAGCGGCGGTACTCGCCGTGGAAGCCGCGGGAGTTGACCATGACGCGATGCGAGGAGGAGGCATCGAAGTCGGCGCCGGCGGAGTTCTGGATGCGGGTGTCGGAAGCGAGGGCGGCGGCTTCACAGCGGCGGGCGATGTCGATGCGGTCGGCTGGGGAGATGCGGTCGACGTCGTCGAAGAAGAGATGGAGGGCGGAGGGGTCGAGGGAGCCGAAGGTGTCTCGGTCGGGGAGGCCGGCGAAGGGGTCGGGGCCGGTGACTTTGGCGAGTTCGACGGCACCGGAGACGAGGCGGGCGATGCCGTCGGGGGAGAGATCGGAGGTGGAAGTGCTGGCGGTTTGCTGGCCGGTGGTTGAGGGGAAGAAGACGCGGAGGCCGAGGGCGGAGGAGCCGGACTCGGTGAGCTGCTCGATCTGGCCGAGGCGGACGTGGACGGAGAACTCTTCGCCGGCGAAGGCGACGGCTTCGGCGTCGGTGGCTCCGGCTTTGAGGGCGGCGGAGACGGCTTGCTCGGCGAGGTGGTGGAGGTCGCGTGCGGTGGAGGTGGGGGCTGCGCTCAAGAAGGACTCCTGCTGTTCAGCTTAACGCAGTGGGACTTGACGCTGCTGATCGCGGCGCTGCTGGAAATGAGTTTCAATATTTGGAGGCAGGGGAAGTGCTGCATCGGCGTGCGATGCAGCGGGCACGGCGTCCCCGCGGGGTGCGGGGAGCGCGGCTTAGTGGACGGGCGTTGCGGAGATGCGGGGTTCGCGGCCGTCGGTGGCTTCGGAGAAGAAGTGGCCGGAGGTGCAGTACTCGCTATCGGTGCGGAGCTTGTGCTGGACGTGGGCTACGAGGCCGGCGTCGGTGTTGCGCTTGGAGAGCTTGACGGCTCCGTGGCAGCTCATGCAGCGGAATTCGGTGTCACCGTCGACGAGCGCTTCCTGCACGCTTTTGACCTTCCAGAAGGGCTCGTAGCCGGGGCCGTTGGCGCGGACGCGGCGGCGTTTTACTTCGCAGGAGTAGAGCTTCTCGGGCATTGCAGCAAGCTTGGTGGCCATGGGGCCTTTCGTGGGGCGGGGATTGTGGCGGGAGTGGTGCTGATATGATTCTACGCCATTGACGGCGGTTTCCGCGGCGGCTGGCCAGGATGTTCTCATGCGCCGCGCAATATGTCCTCTGGATGGATGGTTATGATCTCGCGGAAACGCACAAAGTCTGACGGGTTCAAGGTCAAGATTGCACGGACTCGACGCTCCATCATGATGGAGGCAATGCGCGCGTCGTGGACTCGTGTGCCTTTCACCTCGTACTTCTGAACCAGAGCTTTCCAGATGTCGTAGCTTTGCATCGACTCAACGAAGATTGGAAATCGCCGCTCAAAGAATCGGATGCGCTGCTGTACCTGGGCTACAGAGAGGCCAAGGCCGTTGTGCTGTGTAGGCCGTGAAGCGCTGTTGGCAAACTCAGCGATGCTCGCAACGGTCGTGCAAAAGGTGAATCCGCGAGCAGCCAGGTGATAGAGGGCACGTGAAGCTGTGGTTAGCTCGGCCGGGGAGTCGAAGGGTAAGCGAAGGAGAATGTTCGTATCGAGGGCTATCTCCGCTCTAACCGCCATAGATCACGCTACGAGAGAAGAAATCTTCGGGATAGTCACGGTCAGGGCGATCAGTTCCGGCGAGCGATTCCAGATCGGACCGGATTTCTTCCGCGGAAGGCCGCGTGTGCGGAAAGCGATAGGGAGGATGC
>JAZKBC010000030.1:0-210 GCA_040388825.1 Acidobacteriota bacterium
AAAGAAGCCTGGACCGACGCCATCTTCGCCTACGCCCTCTACTACCCCGTAGTCGAGTTCCTCTCCGCCATCGCCATCGCCCTCGTCATCTGGCGCGGAGGTCTCGCCGTCCTCTTCGCCGCCTCGCACACCTGGGCCGCCCACCACTATTTCGTAACCGCCAACGGCAACCACTTCAGCCTCTTCGGCAACACCGTCACCCTCGGCATC
>JAZKBC010000030.1:220-14869 GCA_040388825.1 Acidobacteriota bacterium
AAGGCTGTTTATTGATTCAAAACAATTCATAATCGGCATCCTCATCGCCTTCATCCGCTACGCGCAGCGCTTCTTCTACCCCATCCAGGACCTCAGCGACAAGTTCAACATCCTGCAAGCCGCCATGGCCGCCGCCGAGCGCATCTTCAAACTCCTAGACACCGTCCCCGAAGTCCCTTCGCCCGACAAACCGGTCGCCGGCGACAAATCCGGCCGCATCGAGTTTCGCAACGTCTGGTTCACCTACCAGCAGCTAACTCCCGACCAGCAATCCGCCCTCGCATCCACGTACAACGTACAACCTACAACCTACAACGACCCCACCCACCACCCCCTCCTCGCCGACATCGAATGGATCCTCCGCGGCGTCTCCTTCACCATCGAACCCGACACCACCGCCGCCATCGTCGGCCACACTGGAGCCGGCAAGACCACCATCACCGCCCTCATGATGCGCTTCTACGACGTCCAGGCCGGCCAGGTCATCGTCGACGGCGTCGACGTCCGCGACCAGGACCTCAACACCCTCCGCCACCGCTTCGGCGTCGTCCTCCAGGACGCCTTCCTCTTCTCCGGAACCATCGCCAAAAACATCCGCCTCGGCTCCTCCCACATCACCGACCAGCAGGTCGAGCAAGCCGCCGAAGAAGTCAACGTAGCCGACTACATCCGCACCCTCCCCGACGGCTTCGCTTCCCCCGTCCTCGAGCGCGGCTCCACGCTCTCCACCGGCCAAAAGCAGCTCATCTCCTTCGCCCGCGCCCTAGCCCATCGCCCCGGCATCCTCATCCTCGACGAAGCCACCAGCTCCGTCGACACCGAAACCGAGCTCCGTGTCGAGTCCGCCCTCGCCCGCATGATCACCGGCCGCACCAGCGTCCTCATCGCCCACCGCCTCTCCACCATCCAGCGCGCGGACACCATCTTGGTCATGCACAAAGGCCAGCTCCGCGAGCAGGGCTCCCACCAGCAGCTCCTCGCCCACCGCGGCCTCTACTACAAGCTCTACCAGCTCCAGTACAAAGACCAGGAACTCCCCCACTCGCTCTCGCAACCGGCCACAGCGTAAACTTCCCGCACCTGCCCATGCCCGAGCCCGAACTCTCCGCCGCCACGCTCCCTCCCCGCAACCTCGCCGTCGACGCCTACCGCGGCTTCGTCATGATCCTCATGCTCGCCGAGGTCCTCCAGTTCCACCACATCGCCCGCTCCTTCCCCAACAGCACCTTCTGGCAAATCCTCGGCTTCAACCAGTCCCACGTCGAATGGACCGGCATGAGCCTCCACGACACCATCCAGCCCTCCTTCACCTTTCTCGTCGGAGTTGCCCTCCCTTACTCTCTGCGCAGCCGCCAGCGCCGCGGCGAAACCTTCCGCCGCATGCTCGGCCATACCCTCCGCCGCAGCCTCATTCTCATCGCTCTCGGCATAGCTCTGCGCCTCTGGAGCACCCACGCCGTCACCTTCGAAGACACCCTCACCCAGATCGGCCTCGGCTACACCTTCGCCTTCCTACTCGCTTTCGTCCTCCCCCGCTGGCAATGGACGGCCCTCGCCGCCATCCTCTTCGCCTACTGGCTCCTCTGGGCTCTCTACCCGCTTCCACCCTCCACCTTCGACTACGCCTCCATCGGCCTCACCCCCGACTGGCAACGATCCCATCTCCTCCACGGCTTCGCCGCCCACTGGAACAAGAACGTCAACATCGGCCACGCCTTCGACCTCCGCTTCCTCAACCTCTTCCCACGTAGCCAGCCGTTCACCTACAACCCCGGCGGCTACCTCACCCTCAGCTTCATTCCCACGCTCGGCACCATGATCCTCGGACTCATCGCCGGCCGCTGGTTTCTCGAAAGCTCCCCCCGCATCCCCATCCGCCGCTTCGTCCTCACCGGCCTAAGCCTCGCGCTCATCGCCCTCGCGCTGCACTTCACCGGCCTCTGCCCCATCGTCAAGCGCATCTGGACTCCCTCCTGGACCCTCTTCAGCGGCGGCGTCTGCTTCCTCTTCCTCGCCACCCTCTCCTGGGTCATCGACCTCCGCCACCACCGCCGCTGGGCCTTCCCCCTCCTCGTCGTCGGCACCAACTCCATCCTCGCCTATCTCCTCGAACCCCTCTGGTCCCACCTCCTCGACACCCCCGCCCACCGCCTCTTCGACCACTTCCCAGCGCTCGCCACCTCACCCTTCGAACCCATCCCCATCGGCCTCTGCGCTCTCCTCCTCGACGCCCTAATCCTCTACGCCCTCTACCGCAAGCGCATCTTCATCCGCATCTAGCGCCCTTAATGCCCCGCCGGAGCCTTCCCCGCCACCTTGAAGTTCTTCGTCACCCACACCAGCGGAGCCGCCACCAGCGTCATCACTCCCAGCACAAAGAAGCAGTCCATAAATCCCAGCAGCTTCGTCTGCGCGCTCAACTGCTCATACACCCGAGCCGTCGCCGCCCGCATCGCATCCGCGTGCGAAAACCCATGCACCTGCAAAAATGCCGCCGTCGAATCAATCGCCGCGCGCACCGGCCCCGACGATGCCCCCATCGTGTCCCCCACCCTTGCCTGGTGCAGATTCTGCCTCCGCTCGGTCACCGTCGTAATCAGCGCAATCCCCACACTCCCTCCCCAGTTGCGAAAGAAGTTCGTCAAGCTCGACGCCCGATTATTCTCCTCCGGCTTCAACTGCGAGTACGTCACCACCGTCAGCGGCACAAAGAAGAACGCATACCCCAGCCCCTGCAGCGCCCGCGCCCAAGCATAGTGCGCATAATCCGTCTGCAGATTCATGTGGCTGTAGTGGATGAACGAAATTCCCACCACCATCACCGCTCCAAACAGCAGCACCCGCGGATGCACAATGCCGCGCTGCACCAGCTGCGCTCCCACCGGAGCCAGCAGCGTAATCACAAACGCCCCCGGCCCCAGCACCAGCCCCGCATCAATCGCCCGATACCCATACAGCGACTGCAGCATCTGCGGAATCATCGTCGTCGACCCAAACAGTCCCACCCCAAACAAAAAGTAGAAAACACAAGCCACCGCAAAGTTCCGAATCTTCAGCAGCCGAAAATCAATCAGCGGCTCCTTCTGCCTCAGCTCCCACCACACCGCCGTAGCCAGACACCCCACACCCACCACGCACGCCCACCGTATAAACACCGACCCAAACCAGTCATCGATCTGCCCGCGATCCAGCATCACCTCCAGCGCCGCCGATCCTATCCCGACCAGCGCAATTCCAATCCCATCCACATTCAGCTTGCCCTTGGCATCCCGCACCTTCGCCCGCTCCGCCGCAAACTCCGGCGGATCCTCCACAAATTTGTTCGTCAGATAAATCGAAGCAATCCCAATCGGAATATTGATCAGGAACACCCACCGCCAGTTGAAGTTATCCGTAATCCATCCACCCAGCACCGGCCCAATCGCCGGAGCCGTCACAATCGCCACCGTATACAACGCAAACGCCGATGCCCTCTTCGCTGGCTCAAACGTGTCCACCAATATCGCCTGCTCCACTGGCGCCAGCCCACCTCCACCAATCCCCTGCAGTATCCGCGCCATCAGCATGATCTCCAGCGTCGGCGCCAGCCCGCACAGCAGCGACGTCACTGTAAACAGCGCTACGCAAGCCATGTAATAGTTCTTCCGCCCAAACACCCGGCTCAGCCATGCCGACATCGGCAGCACCACCGCATTCGCCACCAGGTACGTCGTCAGAATCCACGTCACCTCATCGAACGACCTCCCCAGCCCACCCGCAATATACGGCAGCGACACATTCGCAATCGACGTATCCAGCAGCTCCATGAACGTCGCAATGGTCACCGTCAGCGCCACCACCCACGGATTCACCAGCGGCTTCCGCACCGGCTTCTCCACCAGCACCGGCCGCCCCACCACCTCCTGCTCCACCGGAACCACCGCTGCCGCCATCAAGCCCTCCACACACTAGTTGCATAATGCAACCACCAAGAATCTAGAACCTCTCCCGTGCATCTAGTCCTATAATGCAACTAGATGTTCCCGGAGGCTCCTCCGATGCAAAGAAAGTCGCTAGCCGCCGCATCCTGCCCCGTAGCCCGCTCGCTCGACTCCATCGGCGACTGGTGGTCCCTGCTCATCGTCCGCGACGCTCTCCGCGGCGCAACCCGTTTCTGCGAGTTCGAGCGCTCCCTGGGCGTCGCCAAAAACATCCTCACCACCCGCCTCCGCAAGCTCGTCGCCGAAAACATCCTCACCACCCAAACCGGCCCATCCGGCTACACCGAATACCTCCTCACCCCCAAAGGCAAAGCCCTCAAGCCCGTCATCCGCTCTCTCTGGAAGTGGGGCGCCGCCCACCAGTTCCCAGCAAAATCCCGCCCCACCAAACCCACACCCTTCCAACACTTTTCAACTCGCTAACAATGTGGGTGCCCCATTCATGACGGTCTCATCGTCATGAGTGGGCGGCCACAGATGCCCGCGCCGCCTTGACCCCGCACCCCCTCAAGGCATACACGTCATTCATGCGCTCGATCCTCTGCTTCATCGCCGCTGCCTTCGCTCTTACACTTTCCGCCCAACAGCCCGCCGCCGAACCCGGCTCCCCCACCGACCCCGCCGTCCACGCCAAACTCGGCCTCCTCACTCCCGCCAACCCCAAACTCCCAACCCTCTTCCTCGTCGGCGACTCCACCGTCCGCAACGGCCACGGCGACGGTGCCGGAGGCCAATGGGGATGGGGCGACGAGATCGCGCCGTCCTTCGACCTCACCAAAATCAACGTCGTCAATCGCGCCATCGGCGGCCGCAGCTCCCGCACCTACATCACCGAAGGCCACTGGGCCGACACCCTCGCCCTCATAAAACCCGGCGACATCGTCCTCTTCCAGTTCGGCCACAACGACGGCGGCGTCATCGACGAGCCCACCCGCGCCCGCTCCACGCTCCCCGGCATCGGAGACGAATCCCGCGAAATCGAAAACCCCATCCTCAAGCGCCACGAAGTCGTCCACACCTTCGGCTGGTACATGCGCCAGTACGTCAAAGACACCCTCGCCAAAGGCGCCACCCCCATCATCTGCTCGCTCATCCCGCGCAAGATCTGGAAGGACGGAAAAATCGTCCGCAACCACGACACCTACGCCGGCTGGGCGGAACAAATCGCCGAACAGGAACACATCGGCTTCATCGATCTCAACAACCGCATCGCCGACATCTACGACAAGATGGGCGAGCAAGCCGTCGAGCCGCTCTTCGCCGATCCCCACACCCACACCAGCCTGGAAGGCGCAAAGCTGAACGCCTCAGTAGTCGTCGCCGGCCTCAAAGCCCTACCCAAAGACCCCGCCGCACCCTACTTCAAGTAGCGGAAGATTTCCGCGCAGCAACGATGAATCAGCGAGCGCACTTTGATCGCTGAATTCATCGTTGATCCGCGGAAATCTGTAGCGCCACCCCAATCCTCAAGCCTTCGTCTCCGCCAGATCACAAAGCTTCTCCACCCGCTTCAACCGCGACTCCGGCGATTTGTAATAAAGCACCGCCATCAACTCCCCGCGCCGCTGCAACGGCGTCAGCTTCGCCCATCCCGCCTTTGCCTTCGGCCGCCTCTTGAAAGCCGCGACCACAACCGGCGGCAACTCCTTCTCGCCCTCCATCGTCCCCATCAGCCGCTCTGCGAGTTCCTCAACGCGTTTCAGTTGGGCTTCCTCGCTTTTCACCACGGTGATCCACTTCCCCATCTCCCGCCGCTTGTTCTCGCTGAAGCTCTCATAGAACTCCCGCAACTCCGGCTCCTCATCCAGCAGCGCCGCCAACCCCTCGTGAATCTCCGCAGGGCGCTCTTCGAGATCCGGCTCCAGCCGAAACTCCGCCTCCTCCCCCAGCCCCACATCCGCACTCTTCTGCATCGCCTTGTTCACCAGCAGAAAGAACCCACCCCGCTCCGCATCCGGAAACAACGACGTCCGGAACTCAAACCCATTCACGTCTCCCCGGACCCGCAGCCGCACCATCCCCTTCCAAACCTTCCCCGGCTCAAACGGAACCCGCGCAATCGTCCACCCCAGCGCCCGGTCCCCTTTCTCCAGCCTCGCCTTGAACTTCTTAGCCGCCATCCCCGCATCCTAAATCGAACTGGTATCTGGCATCCGGTCAACTGGCATCTGGAAATCAACCCCAAAAACCTTGTCAAGCCCCCATACCACGCATCTACCTCAATCCAAACGATATAGACTTGGCCCTCTTGCCCCACCCAACCTTCTACAATAGGAATAGCAACAAAACTCCGGCTCGACCGGCACAACATCGCAGAAGGTCCGTATCGAAGTCCAGACCAGACCCAGACCAAGTCCAGACCTAAGTTCTTTCGTCTGAAGATTTTAGGACCAAACATACGGGGGGCACCCCCACCCACGGACGCCATCGCCAACCAGCCCAACCCGCGCATCTTCCTCTCCGCCGGCGAGGCCTCCGGCGACGCCTACGGCGCCTCGCTCATCGCCACCCTCCGCCGCCACCTGCCTGCGGCCACCTACACCGGCCTCGGCGGCTCAGCCATGGCCGCCCAGGGCCAGCAACAAACCGTCCGCGCTGAGGACGTCGCCGTCATGGGTGTCACCGAAATCATCCGGCACATCCCAACCATCTACGCCAGCTACCGCCGCCTCGTAGCCAGCATCAAGAAGCAGAAGCCCGACGCCGCCGTCCTCATCGACTTCCCCGACGTCAACTTCCGCCTCGCCAAACATCTCCACCGCGCCGGCGTCCCCGTCATCTGGTTCGTCTCCCCCCAGCTCTGGGCCTGGAAGCGCAGCCGCCTCCGCTGGGTCCAGCAGCGCGTCGACAAGATGCTCGTCATCTTTCCCTTCGAGGAGCGCTTCTACCTCGACCGCGGCGTCGACGCCACCTTCGTCGGCCACCCGCTAGCCGAGCAACCGCCCAGCACCATCACCCGCGAGGACTTCGCCGCCCGGCACTCGCTCGACCCCGACAAGCTCTGGGTCGCCCTCCTCCCCGGCAGCCGCTGGAAGGAAATCCGCTCCAATCTCCCAGCCCTCCACGAGCTGGCCATGACCGACCTCACCTCCGCCTCCGCCGACTACACCGTAGCCGACGGCCCCGACATCACGGTCCCCCGAGACCCCGCCGCCCTCACCCGCTACGAGTTCCTCCTCCCCGTAGCTTCCACCATCAACCCCGCGGCCCTCCAGCAATACATCACCGAACTCAACGCCGAGCACCTGAAATACTTCGGCCCCGAGGCCGCCACGCTCCGCCTCACCCTCATCACCGGCCCCGAAGCCGCCCGCGACTCCCTCACCCACGCCCGCGCCTCGGTCGTCGCCTCAGGCACCGCCACCGTCCTCGCCGCCATCGTCGGCAACCCCTTCATCGTGGTCTACCGAGTCTCCGCCCTCACGATGGCCCTGGCCAAACGCCTCGTCCAATACCCCGAAGAGTTCCCCCACATGCCCGGCCCCGACGGCCTCCAGCCCGTCTCCATGGTCAACCTCATCGCCGGCCGCCGCATCGTCCCCGAGCTCCTCCAGTCCCGCTTCACCGCCGCCAACGTTGCCTCCGCCCTCACCCCGCTCCTCACCGACGGCCCTGACCGCGACGCCCAGATCGCCGCCCTGGCCAACCTCCGCGCCCGCCTCGCCGACCCCACCTCCTCCTCCACAGCCATAGACCGGGTCGCCCAGGCCGTCCTCTCCGCCCTAACCCCTGCCACCCCCTCATCCGAACCCGTAAAATCAACGTCTAACTAGTGAATCGCCCACGCGCCTACACTCGTTCCACGGGCTCAAGGAAATCCTCCTCATGCGCAAACATCTCCTCTCTCTGCTCATCCTGGCCGCAGCCACCGCCGCTCACGCAGCCATCCCGACTCGCGCCCAAACCGACGTCACCGGCTACGTCATCCACGCCAACCTCGATCCCGCAACCGGCAAGCTCACCGCCACCGCCCAGGTCACCTTCAAGGCGCTCGAGGACCTCAACGTCGTCATCTTCGGCCTGAACAACGGTCTCCAGGCCACCACCATCACCGACGGCACCACCCCCAACCTCACCTCCGAGCGCAACGTCACCGACTCCACCATCCGCGTGACGCCCGCAACCATCCTCGCCAAGGGCACCACCTCCACCTGGACCTTCACCTACTCCGGCACCCCCACAGTGAACACCAGCCCCGTCGACGGCATCAACTTCGCCACCGTCGCCGACCCGGTCAGCATTCTCCTCTACCCCGGCCGCTGGTTCCCCATCTCCATGCCCGGCCTGTACACCGACCGCTTCACCGCCGAGATCCACATCATGGTCCCCACCGGCGACCGCGTCGTCGGCAGCGGTTTCCAGACCGAGCACGCCGGTGCCAACAAGCAGACCGAGTTCGTCTTCAACTGGGACAAGCCTGGCTTCCCCGGCACCATTCTCGCTGGAAAATTCGGCCCACCCGTCACGGCTCCCGGAATCCCCAACATTCAGGTCTTTTACACCGAAGCCAATCAAGCGAAGGCCAAGGACACCGCCCTCACCGTCACGCGCGAGTTCGAGTTCATGACCAACGAATTCGGCAACGCCGAAACTGGCCACCTCAGCATCGTCGAACTCCCCAAGGACTCTGTGTCCGCTTCCTGGGGGCCCGAGGTCATCGCGGTCCGCCCTGATCGCGCCAGCACTCGCCTGCTCGCCAACACAGTCGCGCATCAATGGTGGGGCTCAATGATTTCGCCTGACACCCTGAACGATGCGTGGATCACCAACGGCATGAGCCGCTACGCCGAGCTCCAGTACCTCGAAGACTCCGCCGGCAAAACCGCTTTTACAAACGCCATTACCGACACCCAGGCCGGCGCTCTCGCCTATGACACCGACCCGCTCACTACGATGTCGCGTCTCGATCCCTTCTCTCCGCAGTTTCAGTCAATGACTCTCGAAAAGGGAGCCATGGTCTTCCACATGCTTCGCTGGGAGATGGGCGACGATGGCTTCCAGAACTTCGCTCGCTCAGTCCTCGCGAAATACACCGACAAATCCATTCGCTCGGTCAACCTTGAAGCCCTGGCCGAAGACCAGTCCAAGCTCAACCTCCGGCCCTTCTTCTCGCAATGGCTCGACGGTACGGGTGCCCCCACCTTTGGCGACAACTACTCCGTCTATCGCCTTGGCAAGGGCGAAGGCTTCCGTACCGTAGGCGCGGTCACCGAGGACCTCGATCTCTTCAGCATGCCGGTTCAATTACGCATCGAAACCGAAGGAAAGACCGAAGACAAGCGTGTCGACCTCAATGGACCTGAATCGCATTACTCCATCGAGACGTTTGGACGCCCGCGCCACATCATCCTCGATCCCGAGAACTGGCTGCTCAAGTCCACGCCTGAACTCGCGATCCGCGTTGCCGTTCTGCGCGGCCAGGAAGACGTCGCACAAGGCGACCTGATTGGAGCTATCGCCGAGTATCAGAAAGCACTCGATACCGATCGTGGCAGCTCGCTCGCTAATTATCGCCTGGCTGAAGTCTTCATGATGCAGCGCAACTACCAGTCGGCCGCCAACAGCTTCCGCGACGCATTGCGCGGCGATGACGATCCGAAGTGGACCGAAGTCTGGAGCCATGTGAACCTCGGCAAGATCTTCGACATCACTGGCCAGCGCGAGCGCGCCGTCAACGAGTACCGCCTCGCCATCCAGACCCACGACAACACGCAGGGCGCCATCAACGAAGCCCGCAACTTGATGCAGCACCCCTATAAGATCGACACCGCATCTGCCGAATAGTCGGGGCGCCTCGCTGTGTTTGCGACGTCCAAAACGCCCGCATAGCGGGTTCAAAATAGTACGGCGGAACTGCCACGACACCCACTCCAAATTTGGGCGCCGATGCACACAAATCACAGGATTTGCACTTGTCCGCACAGGCGGCCCAGGCCTACTTTCTCTCCAGCGACGAAATCGCAGTCGAACGGAAGTTGAACCGCTGGCACCGCTGATGGACGCAAAGCCCAACGAGAGTTGGGAGGTTTGGCCAACAGTACAGCCGCTGGATCGGAACGCCGAGATGGCTGGAAATTGAAATCGCCGGCACGCGAAAGGAAGGATGCTCGACGCAAGTCGAGAGAGTCAGCCCGTAGCGAATGGCCAACAGTTCGACCGAAGGCGCAAGCCGGACGACGAGCAGGAGGCAACGCCAAAGGACGTGGTCCACAACGCAAGTTGTGGACTGGGTCAGAGGCAATCGCAGAAGGAGGCGGTCAATGGCGCAAGCCGGAGACTCTCCAGACGCGAGGCTGAAGGACGTGGTTGAAGGCGCAAGCCGGAAGCCCGTACCGAGGCGATGCGGAAGGGTTCGCGCTGCAGCGTGAGTTGCAGGCGAGGCCGGAAGCGGAACCGACGGATGTGACCTCGGCGAAAGCTGGGAGTCGCCCGGAGGCCAGGTTGAAGAACACGGAGAGCAGCGCGAGTTGCGAGCCGAGTTCCAGGCAAGCCAATGGATGTGATCGTGGCGCAAGCTGCGAGCCAAACCAGAGGCGACGGCCGGGAGATGCAGTCCGCTGGCGCAAGCCGCAGACACGCAGCACGGTCGGGCCGGAGAGATGCGAAGTCCGCTAGGACTGCGAGATTGTCATGACGAAACGCCAGGGACTTCGGTCTCTGGCGTTTTCGTTTTAAGCTGCGGACATTCCCTGGGTGCCGAAGTTATTCGGGAGCCGCCTCGTTTGCCTGCGTGTCTGGTAACAGTGGATGCGCGAGCTTGTGTTGCATAGCTTGATAACCGCGTTCGGTTACCACGATTGTCTCTGCCAGCCTGTCCTGGGCACAGCGACGGTACGGGTGGATGAAGAACTGCGCGAACCCGAAGCCAAGCTCCAGCGCCGCAGCACCGTAGCCAAGCGCCCGTTCGACGGAATGCCAGAACGTTATGTGCCGATGCATGAGCGAGACCACGCGGATTTTCATGAAGCGCTTGCCGGGAGTTCGGCCCTTGCCTTTCCACAGCAGGATGCCGAAGTACAGCACGGGAATCACGACATCGTTAGCGATGTGCGCGAGCTCGCTGTCGTTTGTCCGTTCCGCCTTGACCTTGAGGCCGTTCTCGAAGTCTTTTTCGACGATGGGCGTCTTATCCGTGGACTTATGTTCCTGAATGAACTGTGTCACGTCGAAGAGCGGCTTGCCCTCGAGGTGCCGCACGCCCAGGTATGCGGCCGTTGCCAACGTGGCAACAAGGGACAAAACGATCACAATGAAAGTCCAGTCGATCAGGAACGCGAAGGTTCGCTGCCAGAAACTGGCGAGCTCAATGCCGTCGAGCTCGAGTAGCCACTCGGTTTCACGTGCAGAAAAATTGCGCATGCAGAAAGTGTATCCGCAAGTCGCGGTAAGCCGACGAACGGCGGGAATCCATACAATGGGAGTGCGTCCACTTCTCTGCGAAGCAGGCGCGGGAGAAGGAATGGAAATCGCACCTCAAAGGAAAGCGGTCGTACTGTTGAGCGGTGGCCTGGACTCGACGACGGTCGTGCGCATCGCGCAAAACGAAGGCTATCGCGTGTTCGCGCTCAGCTTTGATTACGGACAGACCCACCGGCAGGAGTTGGAAGCTGCCGCTCGCGTTGCCGAACGCTTCGGAGTAGCCAAACACATCGTTGCTCGCGTTGACCTGCGCACCTTTGGCGGCTCTGCGCTGACCTCCGACGAAGGCGTGCCCAAGCATCGCTCTGCGGATGAGATCGGCACGGGCGTTCCGTCGACCTATGTCCCAGCGCGGAACACCGTTTTTCTTTCGCTCGCACTGGCTTGGGCGGAGACGCTCGCGGCGACGGACATTTTCATCGGCGTGAATGCGCTGGACTACAGCGGCTATCCAGACTGTCGGCCGGAGTTCATCGCGGCCTTCGAAGCGATGGCCAACCTGGGCACAAAGATTGGCACAGAAGACGGACAGCGGATTCGAATTCACACCCCACTGATCGCGATGACCAAACGCGAGATCATTCAGACCGGCCTGCGACTCGGGGTGGATTACAGCATGACAATCACCTGCTACGATCCAGCGCCCGACGGCAAGTCCTGCGGCGCATGCGATGCCTGCCAGTTGCGGCTGAAGGGATTCGCCGAGGCAGGACACGCGGACCCAATCCGCTACGCGAGCGAGGCTTAGCCGTGTACGCCGTCAAGGAACTTTTTTACACGCTGCAGGGTGAGGGTGCGCAGTCTGGGCGCGCTGCGGTTTTCTGTCGCTTTGCCGGCTGCAATCTCTGGAGTGGCCGCGAAGAGGATCGAGCTTCAGCCATCTGCCAGTTCTGCGATACGGACTTTGTGGGCACAGATGGCGGGGGTGGGGGCAAGTTCGCGGGGGCACATGAATTGGCTTTGGCAGCTGCGCGGCTATGGCCGGTGAACGATCGCGAGCATCGCTACATTGTGTGCACCGGCGGTGAACCGCTGCTGCAACTCGATGATGCTCTGATTGCAGAGCTGCATGCTGAGGGCTTCACGATCGCGATTGAGACGAATGGAACGATCGCGGTGCCGAAGGGCGTGGACTGGGTGTGCGTGAGCCCGAAGGCTGGAGCGCCACTGGTGGTGACCGAAGGCGATGAGATCAAAGTGGTGTATCCGCAGGCGACGAGTCCACTGGAGTATGCGGGGCTGAGGTTTCGGCACTTCTTCCTGCAGCCGATGGATGGGGCGCAGGCTGCTCAGTCTGTCCAGGCCGCCATCACATTCTGTGGCGAACATCCACAGTGGCGATTGAGCCTGCAGACGCACAAGCTGGTTGGGATTCGTTAGAGCTCAGGTTCAGCGTGTGAGGCGCTCCAGCATTTCTTCGAAGCCTTCGATGAAGCGGGGGTGGATGCGGACGTCCCACGCCATGAGCGGGCGTGTGAGCGAGACGCCGTCGAGCGATTCGGCCGTCGCGAAAGCGATGTAGCCGAGGGCGTTGGAGAAGGCAGCGGTGCCGGGGTCGATGCGGATGTCGGAGATGCAGAGCCCTTGGGCCTTCTGGATGGTTGTTGCGTAGGCGGGGATGAGCGGAATCTGCGTGTAGCTGCCGACAACTCTGGACTCGATTCGGCTCGGCGATGGGTTCGACTGGTGCTTGACGCTCTGCCAGGTGGCCGCTTCGACGGGCTGCGTTGAGTTGCTGTGGTCGAAGCGCACAAGCACCGAGTCCGGTTCGAGGCGCTTGACTGTGCCCAGGGAGCCTCTGCGCCAGCGTTGGGCGGGGTCGGCTTTTACTGCCATTACGCGAGAGCCGGGCTTGAGTTCCAGTTGCTCGGGAGCTGGAAGGCGCGGGTTGGGTTTCGCGGCTAGAGTGCCGGTGAGGATGGCTCGGTAGGTTTGGGTGGGGCCTCTGAGCTTGGCGATGGCGCGTTGCTGCAGCTCGTCGACGGTGTCGAGCCTGGTGGTGAGCAATAGAGGGTCGTGGGAGCGACGGTGGTTGCGGTAGCAGCGATAGTTGAGCAGAGCGACTACTTCGTCGAGGTCTTCGTTCAGGCGGAGCTTGCGGAGAGAGCCGACCAGTTCTGGGTCGATCTTTCGATGGTCGTGGAGGCGAATGATTTTTGCGACCAGGCCGTGGAGTGATTTTGCGGCGAAGGGGGCGTGGGATTCGTAGCCAAGTTGCTGGAGCAGGATCGTGTCGGGTTTGGTCAGGATCGGCGGCAGTTGGAGGAAGTCGCCGAGCAGGAGGAGGGGGAGGCCTCCGAAGGGGGCGTCCTGCTCGCGAGCGAGGCGCAGCGACTGGTCGATGGCGTCGAGCAGGTCCGCGCGGAGCGTGGGGGCGTCGTCGATGACGATGCAGTCTGCGTGGCTGGCGAGCGTGCGCAGCCGGGAGTTCGGAGCGATTCGGTCGAGTCGAACAAATGTGGGCTCGAGGCCGAAGAAGGAGTGGACCGTTTGTGCGCCGGCGTTCAGGGCGGCGAGGGTTGAGGGTGCGAGCAGGACGCAGTTGAGGTCGCTCGAAGTGAGTTGCTGCTTCAGCTCACTTCTGGCGAGTTCGTCGCGGCCGTGAATCAGGGTGACCGGGCGCCGGCGGTGGATGGCGGCGAGCGCGTGGTCGAGCGGCGAGGGTTCGGCGGCTTCGGGCGGGAGCATGGATTTCCTGCGGGAAGTCTACATGGGGTGGCCCCCCTCCCCCCGGTATATGGTCCCAAAATCCTCGAAACAGGAGGGTTAGGTCCAAAATCGGATCCGGTTGAGCCAAAATACTCAAAACAGGGGTCTTATCGCTAAAATTATGAAATGGAATGGGTTAGCGAAGTTTCTCCGATAGGCTGTTTTTGGAGCTACTTCTATTGTCGCAGATTGGTAGGGGCAAGTGGGCCAGGTCTATTCCGTTTGGTTTGAGTGAGTTGAGAGGCTTGGGGGCTTGACAAGGATTTTTGAGCGGGAGGATGGAGGTGGCCGGGGGCGACTTTCTTATCCCGGGTCGTCGTTGGGGTTCGGCTGCTCGAACATCTGCTGAATGAGGAGGTCGGTTTCCGGCGAGAAGGCGTCGTCGGCCATCCAGATTTTGCCGATGCCGGAGCCGCACAGGTGTTCGCGCGACTTGCGGACCGGTGGGGTGGCCGGGACTGGTTTCACGGCAGCATTGGAGGTGGCGACGATTAGCTCTTCCCCGTTCTCGTCTGCGGCGATCGGTTGGGGTGAGTGAGGC
>JAZKBC010000030.1:14879-21238 GCA_040388825.1 Acidobacteriota bacterium
GCTTTGCGGGATCGTCGTCGACTTCCATGTGGGTAGGTTAGCTAAAAGCCGGCGATCGTGGCGACCCATCCACCCGTCCGCAACGTGCGCGTACAGATGGAGCACCCAAAATGGGATCGCGAGAGGCGACACGCCGCGCTGGTCACTTGAGGCTAGAATTGGCACTACTACCATCCGGAGCAAAAATGGCTGCCAATCCTACAACCCCAATTGAGACATTTACACCGTTGAGACGAACGGTGGGTGACATGCTAAGTAGTACTAGCCCAGCAATTAGGGTTCCCGACTACCAGCGTGATTATAGTTGGGGCAAAGAGCAGGTCACTGAGTTTTGGGCTGATCTCGAGCACTTTGCTGGACCGAATGCCGCGTCTCGTCCTGTTGGTCGAGTCTACTTCCTGGGCGCAGCCGTTCTTGTGAACACCGGGACATATCATCTTCTGCTCGATGGGCAGCAAAGACTTGCGACGGCGACTATTCTCCTGGCGGCCTTGCGAGACAAAATTCAAGAGTTCAATCTCACGGCGGCCCAGCAGACTCAGGATTACTTCATTTGCTTTCACGATCACTTTTCCGGCAATAGGGTGTACCGCTTGGAGCTGAATGTTTTTGACCGCGCGTTCTTTCGGGATCGTATACAGTCCTTCCCACCCCTGCAGACAGCGGTCGCCACGAAAAAGTCCCATCGCTTAATTGCGGACGCTTACACCTACTTCCAAAACATTATTTCGGATCGCTGGGATGCGGCGGGTGGCGGAAAAGCTGGTTTCGACTGGGCGGCACATATCGCACTGACGCTTCGCGAAAACTTGGCTCTGATCAGCGTCATTTCAAATGACGAACAGAGCGCAGGATCGATCTTCACGACCTTGAACGACAGAGGCCTCGGCCTTTCGACTGTGGATCTCATTCGCAGTCACATCCTACAAAGAGCGAACGCTACAGAAAGAGCCGAAATTGTTGAGCGTTGGGACAAAGTTTTCGAAGCTTGTGGAACACAACTCGCAACCGAAACGCTAATACGATTCTCATGGGTTTCAGTACATGGTGACGTGAAAGCCAGAGCGCTCTATAAAGTGGTTCTTGAGTCTCTAGCCGACGCTGGATCTGCGTTAGCGTATTCACGACGCCTCGAGGAAGACGCCAAGATTTATCGTTATATACGCGATGCGGACACCGAGGATGAAACGCTACAGCATCTCTGGGAGACCCTGCACATTCTGCGCTCAAGTAGCGTTTACCCGTTGCTCATTTCCGCCCATCATACCTTCAGTTTGGATGATCAGAAGAGGTTGGCAAAGGCACTAGTAGCGCTTGTTTTCAGAAGAAATGTTGTCTCCAATCTGGACCGAGCCACGATGGAGTCCTTTCTTTACGCTCTAGCTGAGCGCGTCAGCGGCGGAGAAAGCTTTGACACTGTTTTGCAATCTCTTCGAACCCATTCCACTACCGATGCGAAGTTTGAAGCCGATTTCTTGAATTTGACATTCAACGCTAATGAACATGGCATAGCTCGGTATCTTTTGAAACAAATTGAAAAATCGCTCGCTTTGACAGACGAGCACGATGTAGCCGGTGCAATGAGGGTCCATCTAGAGCACATTTACCCTCAGAACCCCCAAGTCGGCTTGAGATGGCCTACTCACGAGCAGAATGTGTCGAAGCTCGGAAATCTCACCCTCCTCGATAGGCGTCTCAATGAAACGATCAAAAACTCCGATTTCGTGACGAAGAGAGCGGCTGCATATTCCGGCTCTGCACTAAACCTAAACGCTAAACTGCTCGCTTGGAACGATTGGACACCCGAGACGATTCAGGAACGACAGGCATCGCTTGCAGCCTCAGCTAAGGACATTTGGCCCACGAATCTGCTCTGACGAGAGATTGAGCACCGGAGGCTTCGCTCACGCGCGGTTCAGCGCGAGGGATTCACTATAGGGTCGGGCCTTCAGCCCTCTTGGGTTCAGGTGGTCTGTGACCTGGGGCTGCGCCCCAGGCTGGTATAGGGCCGCGCCGTTGGCGCTTTCGGGGTTGTGGTGGCGAGAAAGCAAGCAGCAGATTCCCTGCGGGAATGACAGACAGAAAAACAGAAGCAAAAGCAAAACGGCAGGGCCTGAGCCCTGCCGTTATTGTTTGGTGAGTTTGTGCAGGCGGCGGGGGCAGAGCCCACTGCCCGGTCGAGCTCTCCGCGTTACTCCGCGGCGAGTTTTTCCTGTTCGCCTTCCATGCGCATCTGTTCGAGCTCGCGCTCTTCGGCTTCGATGGCTGCGGTGACTTCCTGCTGGACCTTGGGCGGCACCTGCTTCGAGCTTAAGAGGAACGGCATACCGACCGTGCGGGCGGCGGCGGAGATCAGGCGCTTAGCTGATAGCGAAATTCGAAACTTTTGGCGGCGGCCTTCACGATCTGCACCTGGCCGTGGCCGGGGTTGGTGTGCTTGTTCAGTTCGACCAGGCCAACCAGGTTGAGAGCGCGTACGTCGCGGGAGACTGCTGGGCGATTGCGCCTGAGCGCCAAAGCCAACTCGCTGACCGAACGCGGGCGCTCCATCGCTGCCTTGAGAACATTGATGCGGCGGCTGGTGAGAAACGAAGCCATGTCTTCAGGGAGCTCGAAGGAGATGCGGCGCTCGGCTTCGACGGGCTCCCGCCGGTCGAGCCGGCGAGCACGCTCCAGCGAGCGCTTGCGCATAGCTTCGAAGTCTTCCACTGCAACGATCGTTTTCATGATGCCTCCCTCAGCTTTTTCACTTCCGCGTAGAAGCGGGCAGACTTCTCCGCGTAGGTGGAGAATGTTGTGGCTTCCGCAGTTCCCATGGAGTGGCGTTCATGGTATCCGTGGGCATTGTCGTAGCCGAGAACACGGCCGTCATCTGTTTGGCAAAGGCTGAAGTTGATGTATGCGAGGTTGTATTTCACCACTTCGTGCTTTGCATTGGCCCAGACCTCTTCCCGGATGATGCCTGTGTGTCCCGATTTTGACCGGACGATCATGGATTCATCCGTGACTTTGCGAGGCTTGGGCGGCCGCTTCTTTTGGGACGACGGGGCCATGGACTCATCTTATGCAGATGTTGCTCGATCTGCAACACCTGATGAGCATGACCGCAAAAAACGGCAGGGCCGAGGCCCTGCCGTTTCTGGTTGATGCGGTTTGGTGCGCTTACTCGGCGGCCAGTTCTTCCTGTTCGCCTTCCATGCGCATCTGTTCGAGCTCGCGCTCTTCGGCTTCGATGGCTGCGGTGACTTCCTGCTGGACCTGGGCTGCCGCTTCTTCGAGCTCTGGAGAGAGCTGGACGTTGCGGTAGTACTCCATGCCCGTGCCGGCAGGAATGAGGCGACCAACGATGACATTCTCTTTGAGTCCGCGCAGCGTATCTACAGATCCGTTGATTGACGCCTCTGTCAACACGCGGGTGGTCTCCTGGAAGCTGGCGGCCGAGATGAAGCTGTCGGTCGAGAGCGACGCCTTGGTGATGCCGAGGAGGAGCGGACGACCGATTGCCGGGCGGCCACCATCCATCAGCACGCGCTGGTTTTCCGCGTTGAAGCGGAAGCGGTCGATCTGCTGCTCGAGCAGGAAGTTGGTGTCGCCAACCTCTTCGACCTTGACCCAACGGAGCATCTGGCGGACGATCGTTTCGATGTGCTTGTCCGAGATGGACACGCCCTGGAGACGATAGACCTCCTGGATCTCGTTGACGAGGTACTGCTGCAGTTCGCGCTCGCCGAGCACCTCGAGGATGTCGTGCGGGTTGCGAGGACCGTCGATGAGTGCGTCACCGGCACGGAGGCGTTCGCCTTCCTGCACGTTGACGTAGACACCGCGAGGAACGCTGTACTCCTCTTCCTGGCCGTTGTCCGCAGTAACGTAGACCTTGCGCTGACCCTTGGCGACATCACCGAAGCGAACGACGCCATCGATCTTGCTGATGATCGCCGGATCGCGGGGTTTGCGGGCTTCGAAGAGCTCGACGACGCGCGGCAGACCGCCGGTGATGTCCTTGGTGCGGGTGGTTTCGCGCGGGATCTTGGCGAGGATGTCACCGGGGGTGACTTCGTCGCCATCCTGCAGCATGAGGTGAGCACGGCTGGGCATCAGGTAGCGCTTGTTGCCCTTGGCGCTCTTGATGATGATGGCCGGCTGACGCTTCTCGTCGGCGGAGTCGGCGACGACGAGACGGGAGAGGCCGGTGACTTCGTCGATCTCCTCGTTGAGCGTGAGGCCTTCCTGCAGGTCCTTGAACTGGACCGTGCCGGCGATCTCCGTAAGGATGGAGAACGTGTAGGGGTCCCACTCGCCGAGCAGATCGCCGAGCTTGACTGCCTGTCCGTCTTCGACCTTGAGCTTGGCGCCGTAGACGATGGCGTAACGCTCCTTCTCGCGGCCCTTCTCATCGATGATGGCGATGGAGCCGTTGCGGTTGAAGGCGACCAGGCCGCCGTCCTTGGAGCGAACGGTGACGAGGTTGATGAAGTGGACCTTGCCGCCGTTCTTGGCTTCGAGGTGCGAAGCATCCTGCACGCGCGACGCCGTTCCGCCGATGTGGAAGGTACGCATGGTGAGCTGGGTTCCGGGCTCGCCGATGGACTGCGCCGCGATGACGCCGACGGCTTCGCCCATCTCAACCATCTTGCCGGAGCCGAGGTTACGGCCGTAGCAGAGGATGCAGCAGCCGCGCTTGGATTCGCAGGTGAGGACGGAGCGAATCTTGACGCGCTCGATGCCGGCAGCCTGAACCGCGGAGGCCTTGTCTTCGTCGATCTCGTCGTTGATGTCGACGATGACTTTGCCTTCGTAGTCCTTGAGCTTCTCGAGCGAGACGCGGCCGATGATGCGGTCGCGGAGGGGCTCGATGGTCTCACCGGCTTCGATGATGGGCGTGACGTAGATGCCTTCGACGGTGCCGCAGTCGACTTCGGAGATGATGACATCCTGCGCGACGTCGACGAGACGGCGCGTGAGGTAGCCGGAGTCGGCCGTCTTGAGCGCGGTATCAGCGAGACCCTTGCGGGCGCCGTGCGTGGAGATGAAGTACTGCAGAACGTTGAGGCCTTCACGGAAGTTCGCCGTGATGGGCGTCTCGATGATTTCGCCGGAGGGCTTGGCCATGAGGCCGCGCATGCCGGAGAGCTGACGGATCTGCTGCTTGGAACCACGGGCGCCGGAGTCGGCCATGATGTAGATCGGGTTCATGGCTCCTTCCTTGTCCGCGCGCTTCATGTTGTTGAACATCTCATCGGCAACGCGCTCGGTGACTCCCGACCACATCTGGGTGACCTTGTTGGAGCGCTCCAGGTTGGTGATGGAGCCGTCGAGATACTGCTGCTGCATGGCGATGACCTGCTTTTCAGCTTCGTGCACGACGGTGTACTTGGAGTCGGGGATGACCATGTCGTCGAGGCCGACCGAGAGGCCGGAGCGGGTGGCGTACTGGAAGCCGAGCTCCTTGATGCGATCGAGCATCTTGACGGTCACTTCGAGACCGAGGTTGAGGTAGATGTAGTTGACGAGCTGGCCGATGCCCTTCTTCTTGAGCAGGCCGTTCACGAACGGAACGCCTTCGGGGAGCGCATCGTTGAGGATGGCGCGGCCGACGGTGGTGTTGATGAACTGCTTGTTGAACTCGACGGCTTCGGTGTGCGTGATGTCCTGATCGTCGTAGGCGACGGTCATATCGAGCACGGGGCCGGTGTAGCGCAAGCGGATGGGCGAGAGGGTCTCGACCTGCTTGGCTTCGAGGGCCATGAGGACTTCTTCGATGTTGGCGAAGACGCGGCCTTCACCCTTGGCGCCGACCTTGGCCTTGGTCAGGTAGTAGAGACCGAGGACGAGATCCTGCGTGGGGACCGTGATCGGCTGACCACTGGCGGGCGAAAGGATGTTGTGCGACGCGAGCATGAGCACGGAGGCTTCAATCTGCGCTTCGGGAGACAGAGGGATGTGGACAGCCATCTGATCGCCGTCGAAGTCGGCGTTGAAGGCGGTGCAGACCAGCGGATGGATCTTGATGGCCTTGCCTTCAACGAGCACGGGCTCAAACGCCTGGATGCCGAGGCGATGCAGGGTGGGAGCGCGGTTCAACAGGACCGGATGATCCTTGATGACCTCTTCGAGGATGTCCCATACGATGGGCTCCTGCAGTTCCACCATTTCCTTGGCCTGCTTAATGGTGGTGCAGTGGCCGGTCTGCTCGAGGCGGTGATAAATGAACGGCTTGAAGAGCTCGAGCGCCATTTTCTTGGGAAGACCGCACTGGTGCAGCTTCAGTTCCGGGCCGACCACAATGACCGAACGACCGGAGTAGTCGACGCGCTTGCCGAGCAGGTTCTGACGGAAGCGGCCCTGCTTGCCCTTGA
>JAZKBC010000031.1:0-31683 GCA_040388825.1 Acidobacteriota bacterium
AGATTGAGATGGCGCGTGGGTTGGGAGCGGCGGGAGTTGTGCTCGGCGTGTTGCTCGCGGATGGAAATGTTGATGTGGAACGGACGCGGGAACTGGTTGAGCAAGCGAGGCCGATGGAGGTGACGTTTCATCGGGCGTTTGATGAACTAGGGGATTTAGAGGCTGGGCTTGAGGATGTGATCGCGGCTGGGTGCGAGCGCCTGCTGACTTCGGGGGGAGCGCCGGATGTTTTGCAGGGGGCTGAGGAATTAGCTCGGTTGGTGAAGCAGGCGGACGGGCGGATTGCGATTGCAGCGGGCGGAGGTTTGCGGCTGGCGAATGCTCGCGAGGTGGCGAGAGTGAGCGGGGCGCCGCAGTTTCATGGATCGCTCATGGCGCAAGAGGACGGGCCGGAAAGCCTGGGCGAGCGCGTACGCCTGGTGATGCGCTTGTTGCGGGGGATTTGAAAAGGGAGTTTGGTAGCGATATCGGGGCTCGAACCCGAACTCTTCGCCTTGAGAGGGCGACGTGTTAACCAGTTACACCATATCGCCACATGCGGAAGAGGATTCCGTTGCGACTGCATCAGTATAGCAAATTGCCGGGGCCCGGGAAACGCAGATTCCCTTCGGGAATGACAAAAAACGGCCGAATCTAGAGGCCGAGCTTTTTGACTTCGTCGTTGTAATACTTGCGGTAGAGGATGTCCCACTCCTGGGAGCCTTCGGGGATGATGCGGCGCTGGCTGGCGATCTTCTGGCGAGCGGCGGCGTCGATCCTGGTCTCCTCGGTGAGGAGCTTGGTGAGGGCCTTGCGGGCTTCCTGGCGGATCATGTTGCGCTCTTCGAGGAACTCGACTTCGTCGATCTCGGCGAGTGTGTCCGCGATGGTGTGCGCGAGCTTGTTGATCTTGTCGTCGGAGACGCGAGTGGTGTTGCTGGACTTGATGTCTGGAGCGCCGCGCATGGCCATTACAGCACCGCCTTGTACTTGCGGGCGAGCTCGTTCTTGACCTTCTTGAACATCTCCGGATAGCTGGCGCCGGTCTTGTGCATGTCTTCCTGGAAGGCCTCGAGGATGACGCGGACCTCTTCGTTGATGCGGTCTTCGAGCGCGAGCTCTTCGGTGAGGGCAGCGGTGACGCGTGCGTTGACGGACTCCGCCTTGTCCATCTTGATCATCTTCGTCGCGACCAGGTGTTTCGTGGTCTGACGAGCGAGGTAGCCTACATAGTCCTTGGAGAAAATCATGGTCAATGACAAGGTTAGCACGATGAATTGTGCGTGCAAGGGGCAAGTGCGGAGAGGTGCGGAGGTTAGCCCTTGCGGTGCGGGCAGTGGGCGGTGTTGACGCAGGAATCGGGCAGGCGGAGGCGCTCGACGGGCTGGCCGCCGATGAGGTGCTCGGAGACGATCTGCTGGACGTCATCGACGTCGACGAAGCCGTACCAGACGGCCTCGGGGTAAACGACCATGACGGGGCCGTGCTCGCACTGGTCGAGGCAGCCGGACTCGTTGATGCGGACGCGGTGCTTGAGGCCGGCTTCTTTGGCGGCGTCCTTCAGGGCGGACTTGAGCTTTTTGCCGTTCTTGTGGCCGCAACTGGGGCGGTTGGCGGACTCGTCGCGCTGGTTGAGGCAGACGAAGATGTGGTGTTCGAAATTGGGCATGAGGGTATTCGATGCAGGCGGCGGAGGCACGATGCCCTGCGTTCTGAGAGAATGGGCGTCTATGGCATTTGACGATCTGGCAGCAATGAAGGACGACATGGTGGCGTTCATCGCGGGGCATGGCATGCGGCGCATGAAGGGATACGTCCCGGAGGACGTGCCTACCGTGATCTTTGAAGACGACGACGTGGACGGATGGAAGGACTTCGTGGAAGACGCGAAGGCCGCCGGTGCGCCGTTTGTGACAATGAGCGAGGTGATCCTCGAGCCCGAGGATGTGGCTACGCTGATGGGACAGATTCGGCAGCAGAACTTCCCTGATGAGGAAACCGGCGAACTGGACGAAGCGCAGGAGTTGATGCAGCACGTGGGCAAGACCGGCTATCTGCAGCTCGGGTTTGCGCAGGGCGGCGTGATGTTTCTGTACGAGACGGCGACGGAGTGGTACGACCTGTTCCAGGAGCTGCTGGATGCGGTGGCGAACCTGGGCGGGATCATTGTCGACGACCGCGACGACGACTGAAGATCAAAAACAAGACTTGGAGCGGCACGTGAGCACGGGTTCGCGGTGGGTGGTTCGGGAGCCGGGCGGCGAGGCAGTGGGAGAGATTGCCCGGGCGCTGGGGCTTCCTGAGGCGATTGCGCGCCTGCTGGTCTGCCGTCGGATCGACACCGTTGAGGCGGCGCGGGCGTTTCTTCACCCATCGCTTGAGCAATTGCATCATCCGGGCTTGATGTTGGGGATGATGCCTGCGGTGGAACGACTGCGTGCGGCGCTGGCTGCGGGGGAGCCGGTGCTGATCTACGGGGATTATGACGTGGATGGCACCGTGGCTACCGTGCTGCTGAAGACGGCGATCGAGCGCGCGGCGGTGGCGATGGGCGTGGCGGCGGATGTGAGATATCACATTCCGCACCGGCTGCTGGAAGGCTACGGCATGCAGGAGTCCCGGATTGAGAAGGCGGCGGCTGAAGGCGTGCGGCTGGTGGTGAGTGTCGATACGGGGATTCGCGGGTTCGCGGCGGCGGTGGAGGCGAAGCGGGTGGGGCTGGACCTGATCGTGACCGACCATCATCTGCCGGACGAGGTGGGCGGAATTCCCGATGCGTTGGCGGTGATCAATCCGAACCAGCCGGGGGATCTGTATCCGTACAAAGAGCTTTGCGGGGCGGCGGTAGCGTTCAAGCTGGCGCAGGCGCTGCTGGAGAGTACTGCCAAGGATGACGCAGAGCGGAAGAAGCTACGGGAGAAGACTCTGCCGTCGTTCCTGAAGCTGCTGGCGGTAGCTACGATCGCCGATGCGGTTCCGCTGACCGGCGAAAACCGGACCATCGCATCGATTGGGCTGGTGGAGCTGCGGAAGCCTTCGGCACCGGGGTTGCGGGTGTTGATGGAGCTGGCGCAGATTGCGACGGACAAACCGATTTCGGCGACGGATGTGGGGTTCCGGCTGGCTCCGCGGATCAATGCGGCGGGGCGGATGGATATTGCGAGCGACGTGGTGGAGATGTTCCTGACGCGGGATGCGGAGCTGGCTCGCGGCTATGCGGAGAAGCTGCATAAGTTGAACGACGACCGACGGGCCACGGAGGCGGACGCGCTGCGGGTGATCGAGGAGCGGCTGGAAGTGATGGTGGCGTCCGCCGAGGGGCTGGCGACCTGCCTGGTGCTGGACGATGCGGCGCTGGCGGGCGAGTTCCCTGCTGAGGACTCAGCGAAGGTGGCGGCTGGGTGGCATCGAGGGGTGATTGGGATTCTGGCGTCGCGGGTGGTGGACCGGACGGGGCGTCCGGCGCTGGTGCTGGCGCACGAAGAGGGGCAGGCGTATGGGTCGGGGCGGTCGGTTGCTGGATTTCATCTGCTGGATGCGCTAACGGCGGCGAATGCCCTGGAGGCCGCGCCGCTGTTCACGCGGTTTGGAGGACATGCGCATGCAGTGGGGTTCTCGCTGCCGTCGGAGAGGGTGCCGGAGCTGCGGCGGAGGATGACGGCCTATGCCGAGGAACACGGGCCCGAGGCGAACGCTGTCGATGAGCTGGAGTGCGATGGCGAACTGCGGCTAGGGGAGATCTCGAAGGATTTTCTGGCGGCGCTGGAGCAGCTCGGTCCTTTCGGAAACGGAAATCCGGAGCCGCTGTTTGTGACGAAGGGTGTGCGGCTGGCGCAGGCGCTGAAGGTGGTGAAGGAGAAACATCTGCGGGTGAGTGTGGAAGACCCGGGCGATGGTGCTCGTATGGGCGGGATGGCGTGGAGCCGGAGGACGGATTGGGCGGCCATTGCGCGAGAGCGGGGCTGGTCGCAGGGCGATCGTGTGGATCTGGCTTACAGGCTGCACCGTAACTGGCATCCAGATTTTGGCGGATGGGAGTTGGAGATTGTGGAGATTCGCGATGCGATGGGCACCTAGTTAGGTGCGATAAAACTTTCGAACCCAGAGAAGTCTCAGGTACGTCTTATATACTGACGTTTTGCTTATGGCACAGAAAACACAAGGTCTAAACCGGGGATGGGTGTGGGCGATCGCTGCTGTTGTAGCGGCGTTTGTCGTGTATTTCGTGTACAACTCGACGCGGCCGACGGTGGCGGTCACGGCGGTGAAGGTCACCCGCTCCGATATTGTCAGCACGGTTCCGACGAATGGCGTGGTGGTGCTGACCCGGGAGTTCCAGGCCCATGCCGCGGCTCCGGGAGTGGTGGACCAGCTTTTCGTGAAGGTCGGGGATATGGTTTCGGCCGGCCAGCGGCTGGTGGAGATGGACGCTTCAGACGCTCGCAACCGGGTGGCGACGGCTCGGGCAACGCTGCAGGGCGCTGAGCTGGGGCTGAAGAATATGGAAGGCGGCGGCAGCCAGGATGAGCAGCTCGCGGACAGGAACAACATTGCCGCGGCGCAGAGCGACGAGCAGCAGGCGGCGACGTCGCTGGCGGCGTTGCAGAAGCTGCAGGCCCAGGGAGCAGCTTCGGCCAACGAGGTAGCGGCGGCGCAGCAGAAGCTTTCGCAGGCGCAGATGCGGCTGTCGCAGCTGCAGTCGCACCGCACGCAGCGCTACGGCAGCGGTGATCTGGCATCACAGCGGGCGATGGTGGCACAGGCGCAGGCTGGGCTTGCGGCCGCCGAAACTGCATACGCCGACGTGGACATCCGCGCTCCATTCGCAGGCACCGTGTACACGATTCCTGTAACGCGGTATGACTTTGTGCAGGATGGAGCGCTGCTGCTGGCTGTGGCCGACCTGACCAAGCTGCAGGTGAAGGCGTACTTCGATGAACCGGAGATTGGCAAACTGCAGGCGGGACAGCCGGTCACGATTGCGTGGGCAGCAAAGCCGGGTCTGGCGTGGCATGGCCACATCCTGAAGGCTCCTACGACTGTGACGACGTATGGGACGCGCAACGTGGGCGAGTGCCTGATCACCGTGGACGATGCTCGTGGCGACCTGCTGCCGAATACCAACGTGACCGTAACGGTGACGACGCAGAAGCGGACGGACGTGTTGAGCCTTCCGCGTGAGGCGCTGCATACGCAGGGAACGAACGATTATGTGTTCCGCATTATCAACGGTGCGCTGGTGAAGACGCCGGTGGTGACGGGGGTGGTGAACCTGGTGCAGTTCGAGATTGTCAGCGGGCTGAAGGAAGGCGATGTCGTCGCACTGCATTCGACAGACGGGGCGGAGCTCAAGGACGGCGTGCGGGCGACGGCGCAGTTTCAGTGAACGAGATAGGCAGAATGACGTTTGTGCAGGGCCAGAGGAGCATCGCAACGGTGGCAGCATTGCTGCTTGCCTGCTCGTCCGCGATGGCAGCTGTGCAGGCGGATCGACCTGCAGCCGAGCAGTTGCTGATGCTGGGGCGGGTCGACGAGATGACGCAAGCGCTGCGGCCGTCGCCGCAGGATGGGCCGGGGCATCTGCTGTTGTGCCGGGCCTACTACGCCGAGGGACTTGCAAATCGGGCGGTTGAGGAGTGCGAGGCTGCGCTGCACACGCTGAGCAGCAACAGCGAGGCGCAGGACTGGATGGGCCGTGCGTACGGAATGAAGGCCGGGCAGTCAGGTCCGCTGAGCGGGTTCAGCCTGGCCAAGCGAGTGAAAACGGCGTTTGAAGCAGCGGTGCAACTGGATCCAGCCAACGGAGCGGCGGCTAACGATTTGAGCGAGTACTACATCTCGGCGCCTTCGATTGTTGGCGGTGGCCTGGACAAGGCCGACGCGCTGGCATCGCGAGTGGAAGGCCGGTTGCCGCAACAGGCGCACCGTATGAGGGCGCTGGCCGCGGAGAAGCGCAAGGAGTATGAGACAGCCGAAGGAGAGTTTCGGCTGGCAGTGGGTGTTGCCGGCAGGCCGGATGCATGGGCAGATTTGGGCGCGTTCTATTTTCGGCGTGGGCAGGCTGACAAGGCCGTCGATGCGCTGAAGCGATGCGTTGCGGTGGATACGGCGAAGGATGCGTCGATCGTGGACGCCGCGAGTATTTTGAAGGATCATCACCGCGAGCCGGAGTTGAGCGTGCGCTGGATGCGGTTGTATCTGGACGAAGGAAGCCAGAGCGATGCGGCTCCGGTGTTCAAGGTTCGCACCGAGCTTGCGCTGTTGCTGGCCAAGCAGGGCGACCGGATGGGCGCTAAGATCGAGTTGGATAAGGCGTTGGAGCTGGCATCCAACTATGGGCCGGCGAAACGCGGTTTGCAGGGCCAATGAGAAGGCATGAGGGCATGACGATGCGGAGTGCGATGCGATGGGCGGCCGGATTTGCGATGGTGGTGGGGCTCACCGCGTCCGCTCAGGTTTCGCTCAGCTCGGCGGTCGATCTGGCGCTGCGTAACGATCCTCGCGTGAAGATCGCGCAGGCCGACGTGAGCAAGGCGAAGGCGACGCTCTCCGAGGCACACGATGCTTACATCCCGAGTGCGACCGCCAGCGGCGGCTATGGAACATCGACGGGCGTTCCGCTGAATGTGCCGGTGCTGTTCAGCATCTCCAGCCAGTCGCTGCTGTTCAACTTTGCGCAGAAGGATAACATTCGCGCGGCGGAAGCAGGCGTGAAAGCGGCGCAGTTCGCGGCCGACGATGCGCACGACAAGGTGGCGGAAGATGTGATCGTCACCTACCTGGACTTGAATCACGATGAACGGCGCCGGGATGCTCTGCAGCAGGAGTATGACTTCGTGACCCGGCTGGTAACGATCGTGCAGGAGCGGCTGGATGCAGGAACTGACACGCGTATCGATCTACTGAAGGCCAGGAAGGCCGCCGCACAGATTCACCTGGAGAAGCTACAGACCGACGATGAGATCAGTGCGTTGTCGGATCACCTGTCGCGCATGATCGGACTGCCGGGGAACGCGCTGACGACAGTTCCCGCTTCGATTCCCGAGCTTCCATCGCTGAATGAACTGAACGCCGTTCAGCCGACGAGGAACTTCGGTGTAGAAGCGGCCTACGCGGATGCGCACAGCAAGCGCGAGATCGCTTTCGGGCTGGGACGCTACAAGCTGCGGCCCGAGGTGAGCTTTGGAGCGAACTACAGCCGCATCTATACCAACCACACGAACTACTCGACGTATTATCCGGCGTTCGCGAGCGTGAACGGGTTGAGCTACAACGATCTTTCAGTTGGGCTCGAGATACGGATTCCTCTTTTTGACCGCGGTCATGAGGCGAGAGCTCGCCAAGCGGCGGCGGATGCAGCGCATGCGGAGTTCGAAGCGCAGCAGCAGAGGATGCAGTTCCTCGAAGGCCGGCATAAGCTGCAGCACACAGCAGCCGAGCTGGCGGATCGTACCGAGATTGCCAATGACAATCAGCAGCTCTCACAGGCGCAGCTGGATGCCGTGTTGGCGCGGCTTTCGGCGGCGAGCGGAGCAACGGGTGGCGATCAACTCTCGCCCGAAGATGAACAGAATGCGCGCGTGGATGAACGGGCACGCTATATTGACCTGCTCGATGCGCAATACGGGCTGCAACAGGCGCAAGTGAATCTGCTGCGGCAGACGGGACAACTGGATGCCTGGCTGAAGGCTGCGATGACGGCTCCGGGTGTGTCGGCAACTCCTGCGCACTGAGGGTGTTACAGTTCGTCCCGGTCTAGGGCGATGATTGTTTACCCCAGTGTTCGCCAAAGCACCCCACGGGGTCTTATGGACCGGCTTTGGGTGGTAAAATGGAAGGTAACGATAAGCCGCTAAAAACTCTGTTGTTGAACCCGCCTTCCTTCGAAAACTTCGACGGCGGCGCCAGCTCACGCTGGCCCGCAACCCGCGAAATCGAGTCGTACTGGTACCCCGTTTGGCTGGCCTATCCGGCCGGAATGCTCGAGGGGTCGAAGCTTCTGGATGCACCGCCGCATCACGTGTCCGCGGAAGAGACGATCGAGATCGCCAAGGGCTTTGAGTTCCTTGTGCTGTTCACCTCGACCGTTGGCTGGAGCGGCGATCATGGCCTCGCACGCGCAATCAAGAAGGCCAACCCGACGATCAAGATCTGCTTTGTTGGGCCGCCGGTCACAACCGATCCCGACCGCGCGCTCAGCGAGTGCGAGGTGATCGACTTTGTCTGCCGCCGCGAGTTCGATTTCTCCGTTGTGGAGTACGCCAACGGCAAGCCGTTGAATGAGATTCTCGGCATCAGCTACAAGGACGCCAGTGGCGTGATCCAGCACAACCCGGATCGCCCGCAGGTGGAAGACCTGGACGCGATGCCGTGGGCGACCAAGATCTACAAGCGCGACATGGACGTGACGCGCTACAACGTTCCATTCCTGCTGCACCCGTACATATCGCTGTACTCCACGCGCGGATGCCCGGCTCAGTGCACGTTCTGCCTGTGGCCCCAGACGCTGAGCGGCCATGCCTGGCGCAAGCGCTCAAGCGACGACGTCGCGGCCGAGATGGCGTGGGCCAAGGAGAACTTCCCGCATGTGAAGGAGTTCTTCTTTGACGATGACACTTTCAACATTCAGAAGGGCCGCACCATTGAGCTGTGCGAGAAGCTGAAGCCGCTCGGCATCACGTGGAGCTGCACCAGCCGCGTGACCACCGATCGCGACACGCTGAAGGCCATGAAGGAAGCCGGCTGCCGGCTGCTGATCGTGGGCTTTGAGTCCGGCGATCCGCAAATCTTGAAGAACATCAAGAAGGGTGCCACGATCGAGCGCGCGCGAGACTTCGTGAAGGACTGCCACGACCTCGGTCTGGTCATCCACGCGGACTTCATCCTCGGCTTGCCGGGCGAGACGAAGGAGTCGATCCGCAACACGATCAACTTCGCGAAGACACTGGACTGCGAGACGATCCAGGTTTCGGTTGCGCATGCGTATCCAGGTACGGAATTCTACGACTACGCCAAGCGCAACAACTTCATCACCAACGAGAAGATGGAAGATGGCGGCGGCCACCAGATGGCGCACATCGAGTATCCGGGGCTGCCGACCGAGTACGTGATGGAGATGGTGCATCGCTTCTACGACGAGTATTACTTCCGTCCGAAGGCTGCGTTCCGCGTGGTTTGGAAGGCGATTGTGAACCGTGATGTTCCGCGGCTTTATGTCGAGGCTGTCAGCTTTATGAAGCTGCGCTCGAAGCGGAACAAGGCGGCTCGCGCGAAGAAGGAAGAGAATGCACTGAAGGCTCAGGAGAGCGTGAGCCTGAACGCGTAAGACAGAACCGAGGACAGGAGGCGGAGCCTTGCGCTCCGCCTTTCTCTTTGTGGATCGAAGGATGAGACTCCAATGAAACACGCGCTCAAGCCATCGCAGTACGCGATCCTGATCGCCATTATGCTAACGGCCTCTGTCGGCGATTCCCTGCTGGCTCGGGGCATGGCGCAGGTGGGTGCGGTCGATGTACATCACCTCGGTTTGCTTTGGCATGCGCTCTTCAACCCCTATGTTGATGCGGGAATTGTGCTGCTGATCGGCTTCTTTGCCAGCTACACCACGGCGTTGAGTTGGGCCGACCTGACGTTCGTAATGCCGGCGACGGCGTTCGGGTACGTGGTGATTGCGCTAATGGGTAAGTTCTGGTTGCATGAACAGCTTTCGCTCTATCGCTGGGCGGGGATTGGGCTGATTGTTTGTGCGGTGGGATTTGTAGCCGGTGGACCTTCGCGGACGGAGCATGAAGCTTTGGACCGCATGGATGCGGGGGCGGGGCCGCTATGACGCTTGCACCATGGATGCATGTCTGGTCCGCGATTCTGTTTGTGGCCGCGTTAGCTGTGGCTGGCGAGGTGCTGATTGCTGCGGGAATGCGGCAGCTCGGCGACCTGGACGACATTCGTGCGGAGCGAGGGCTGGGTGGAGCGATCCTGGCCGTGCTGACCAATACGATGTTCGTCATCGGCGCGTTGTGCATGGCCGTCAACTTCTTCGCGATGCTGTTTGCGCTGAGTATTGCGGACCTGTCGCTGGCGGCTCCGGCGATTGCTTCGCTGACATACATCGGCAATGCGATTGCCGCGAAGATGTTTTTGCATGAGCGCGTGGACAGGCGGCGATGGCTCGCGACCGTGTTTGTGGCACTCGGCGTCGTTCTGCTGACGCGCTAACTCACAGCTAGACGAAGCCTAGGTTGTTGCTGGCGAAGCTGCCGATGTTGGGGAACACGGTAGCGAGTTGGTTCGCGGGAACTCCGAACCATTGCGCGAGCGTTGCCGCATACTGCACGCTTCCGGTCGTGGGAACCCAGCGGCCGTTCGATCCCGAATCGTCGGGGCCACCGAGCGCGAGCGTAGGGAACGTTCCGTACATCTTGCCACCGTTGACGGCACCGCCCATCACGATGTGATGCGAACCCCAGGCATGATCGGTGCCGGTGTTGGAGTTGGGCTGGAAGGTGCGTGCGAAGTCCGACATGGTGAACGACGTGACCTGGTTCTGGACGCCCATCTCCTGTGTAGCCGCGTAGAAGGCAGCGAGCGCGGGGCTGACCTGAGCGAGAAGACTCGCCTGCAGGTTCAGTTGGCCGGCATGGGTGTCAAAGTTGCCGACGCCACAAAAGAAGATTTGCCGCTGCACGCCGAGTGCGGCGCGGACCTGGATGATCTGCGCGATCTGCTGTAGTTGAGATGCGAGTGGATTGCCCGTGGGAAAGACAGTCTTGAGCGGCGTGACGGACTTGGTGGCTGCCGTGAGAACCGCCGAGTAGTTATAGGCGTTCGAGGTGATCTTGTCGTCGGCTGTGACCAGCGAGATGCCGGAGTTGAAGGTGATCAGCGACTGCGCGGCAGTCTGGCGCGCTGTGCACTCGGAGCCTACTGAGCAGGAAGCACCGCCGACATTGCCCGGCGAGACCGAGACGGGCGTGGTGGAAACACCGTTGCAGAACAGCGTGTCACCGTCGACGGAGGTAACCATGGGAATGGTCGCTGAGGCGTTGTAGGTTCCTGTAAGAAGATCCGAAACCCGGCCCGCCCAGCCCGTTGCTACCGCACCATCCTGGGAGGCATTCTGCCACTCTTCCTGCTGGTCGGGATGGGAGAACAGATTGGCTGGCGCCTTGGTGCCAGCCAGGTACTGCGTCCGCGTGAGCGGCTGAATGAGCGTGCCTACATTGGCCACCAAAGCCGCGGTGCCGGAGTTGAACAACGTCTGGACGTCAGGGAGGTTGGGGTGCAGTGCGTAGTTGGGCAGCGGCGTAAGAGGAAGCAACGAGGCCTGCGGGAGGGCAATGGAACTTCCGCCAGCGGTGCGGAGAGCAGCGTAGTTGGCGTATCCAGCGGTATCGTACGGGACGAGCATGTTGTTCGCATCGTTGCCGCCGAAAAGGAAGACGCAGACGAGTGCCTTGTAGTCGGTACCCTGCGCGAGAGCGTTGAGCGCGCCGAACGGGCGCAGGCCAGCGAGGTTGCCGGCAGCAGCCAACGAAGCGTATTTGATGAAACCCCGGCGTTGTATGCGCATGTCGCGGACCCTCTTCCCTGCTGACTAATGAATGATCTTGTACTGCGATGACGTGATGACCAGGTACAGTGCGACGCGAACACGCTGTGCGTTCGACGTAAGCGGAGTAATGGCGCTGATAATGGCGGTCTGCATGTTCGACGGCATCTGCGAGTGCATGAGCAGCGTCGACAGCGTGGTGACCAGCGTGGCCGGGGTGGCTGCCTGGGTTCCGAGCGCGCTGGTAGCTGAGAGGTCGACGGTAAAGCCGCTGATCTTGTTGCTGACGATCGTGTCGGCAAGGGATTGGCGGAGCGTCGCCGTGGCGGTGTTCTCGATGCCAAACTCGGGAGCGTTAATGGTGGAGTCAGGGATGACGTAGCTCGGCGGGAAGAAGTTGAAGACCGAGTTTGCGCGGTAGGGCTCTTCGCCAAGCTTCACTGACTGATTGGAGAGCGAGTAGAAGGAGCCGTTGACATCCGTGTTGGTGAAGCCGAGACCGCGGATCATTGCGGTGAGGAAGAGGATGGGCTCGCGAAGATGTCCGCCGTCGTAGCTCGCGTTGGTGTCTCCGGCACGGGCTTCCTGGTCGGTGAGGATGGCCGTTAGCACGGCTTTCATATCACCGCGTACGCCGCTGCCGTTGTTCGCGAAAACTGCGGCAACGCGGGTGACGTAGGCTGGGCTGGGCGTACTGGTGACCAGATGCTGGATGAGTTGCTTGCAGACGAAGGGGCCGACATTGGTGTGGTTGAAAATGTTGCCGAGTGCACCGTCCAGGTCCTGTTCAGCGGTCTGGCCTGCGGGAAGAACCGTTCCGTTCAGCAATGCCTTGCTGGTGGTATCGTGCGCGCTTTCGACGGCAGCCATGGGGTAGTCGAAGTTGACTGTCTTGTTGGGGAATTTGGTTGGTGAAGCTCCGGTGGAGGTCGCATAGGTCCATCCGGTGTAGGCCTTGGCGAAGGCCTGGATCTGCGTTTCGGTGTACGGTTGGATGGGATTGCCGCTGCCGTCGAGTTGCGGTGTGCCGTCCTGGTTGAGCATCGCGGTGCCAATGGTGAAGAGCTGCATGTTTTCACGCGCGAAATTTTCGTTCGGGATCTGACCGGCTGCGGCCACGGCGCTGTTCAGCATGTTGAGGTATCCACCCATGGCTGGTGAAAGGGCGACGTCCTTCATGATCTTTGAGAAGTTTCCAAACGCGTCGTTCGCCAGCGCGTTGTGGAACTGCGGAATTGAGGCACCGGAGTTGCCCTGAGTGGAAACGACGAACATCTCCGACAACGCAAACGCAACGCGCTGGCGAAGCTGATCAGGGCCTCTGATTGCCGTAGTCCACCATTCGGATTCCTCGCAGACGGTCGGGTTGTTGGCGCTAAGGCAAACGGCGGGCAGCGGACTTGTGGGGATAGAAGCAAGCGGCGTGGTGGGCTGAGCAAACTGCTCCTGCAGATAGCCACTGAGCCCGACCTGCTGCACGTGCTGGATGTCCGTCATCGTCGGGCCAAACGTAGCCTGATCCAGAAGGCGGGCAGCAGCTGTGGCTGTGGTGGTGTAGAAGGTGATGGAAACTTTCGTCGTCGCTGACGTGCTTCCACCCGGGTTGGGATTGGTGACCGAGAGGTTGATACTGGTGGTGCCTGAAGCAACCGCGACAGTCGCCTGGAGCTCCGTTGCGGATACGTAGGTTGTTGTCTGCGCAGTTCCGCCGGCATTGATGATTGACCCGGGAACGAAGCCTGAACCGATGATGTCGACCGCGTAGTTCAGTGAGCTGCCGGCCTGGGTCGCTGTTGCACCCGAGATCGTGGGAAAGGGATTTTGCAGGTTGAGCGTGAGCGAACCGGCAGAGCTGGCCGAAGCTTTGCTGACAGCCGTAATCGTGACAGCGGTGGGCGAAGGCATTGCGGACGGCGCCGTATAGAGCCCTGCGGTAGAGATTGCGCCCGTCGATGCACTTCCGTTGGTAACGCCGTTTACCTGCCAGATGACGCCGGTATTTGAGGTGCCCGTGACGGCGGCAGTGAACTGCGCCGTCATGCCAAGCCGGTCCGTCGATGGCCCGGAAACGACCACCGTGATTGGAGTGGGGCCGGGACCGCTGGAGGTAACACCCGCGGCACATCCTGCGAGGAGCGATGCTGCTGCGAGGAGGGCGAGAGCGAGGGATCGCTTGCCGGGCGCGGCTGTGCAAATCATGGGGCCTCCACGCGCGCAAGAGGACGTTCTGCACGGGGAATAAGGACGTAACGATGAAGATAAACCGTACCGTTGCGAAATGTTGTGGGGATGGTGAAACTTTTTGAGGGTTCGGTCGTGTTGCGAACGCTCAGGGCGAAGGAACCAGCCAGCGCATAAGGCCCGACGGGAGGAGATCGGGGGTGAGGAAGCGGGTGGGAGAACCTGCAGCGCCAGCGATCCCTTCAGCAGCCAGACGCCCACTGCGAGCAGCACCTTCCATGGTGGAGGGCCATCCCGTTCGAGTCCAGTCTCCGGCCAGAAAGAGCCCGCCGCCTGCATCTGCGAGCGGGCGATAGCGATCGAGGCCGGGAAGCACAGAGAAGGTCGCGCGGGCCTCCTTCAGCACTCCGGATTTGATGAGTTTTGCGGAGCGAACACTCGGGAAGAAGAGTGCAAGTTCCTCCATAGCCGATGAGAGGATCGCTTCGCGGGTGCTGTGCAGTTCGGCGAAGGACGCAGCGATAACGAGCTCGAGATACTCGCCCGGTTGCGAAGATGCGGCGGGCTCGTCGCGGCGGATGCGCGATTTATTGAAGACCCACTGAATGCGTGTGTCGAGCAGCGCGGCCTGATCGAGGTCCATGACCGAGCGATCCAACCAGAGGTGCACCGTCGTCATGGGCGCGTGCTTGAAGTGCTCGATGGAGGGCAGAATTTGTTGCCGCTGAGGAGAGCTTTCCGGCAGCGTGGTGAGCAGCTTTTGCGTTTGCTCGAAGGGGAGCGCGAGCAGAAGATTCGCGGCGGTGTGCGCGGAACCGTCAGACGTATGTGCCCGCCAGCGGCCGCCGGCAAGTTGTTCGATGCGGTCGATGCTGTTGCGCAGGTGCAGCACAGTTCCCTGCTGTTCGGCGAGTTGAGCGACGGGAGCGTAGAACTCCGACAGTGGCTGTGTGGGAATGCCCTGACGACCACCTTGTGCGGACTTGAGGAAGAGCTCATGGAAGACCTGACCGGCGTAGCGCGTCGAGCAGTTCTCGAATGAGTCGTTGAGTGTCGCGACGACGAGAGGCTCCCAGAAGTGGCGGATGGAGCGATCGGATTGCTTCGCGCGCAGAATCCATTCAGAGAACGGCTGCTCGTCGGTTTCAGGATAGCCGCGCAGAAAGTGCAGCAGCGCGGTGGCAATGCCAACCTTGTCGGCGCTTGAGAGCATCTTCGCTTGCAGGAAGCTGAAGGTCGAGTGAGCCGGTGCAGGCAAGCTTCCAGCGCCGATCTCGCTCATGCGTGAGGGACGGCCCGCGGTAGATGGTTCGAGGAATGGAATGCGGTCGTACCAGCGAAGGTGGCGATCCGCGCCAGATCGCGCGCAGAGGTCGAGGAGATTGGTGCAGCAGCCGACGAGGACGTGTTGCGAGTCGATCACTTCGTTCAACGCCGGATGCGGATAAGAGTAAGCGCGTCCGCCAACGTAGGGTTTGCGGTCCAATAACGCGACGCTGGCTCCGGCTCCCGAGAGCGCCACGGCGGCCGAAAGTCCGGCGACGCCTGCGCCAACAATGAGCACGTCGGTGTGCAGTGCGCTCAACGCTTGCCTCGCGCGAAGTAGGAGGCGACCAGGCCGCGGCCAAGCAGGGAGAGCTTTTCGAGCGTGGGCACTGAGACGCGCGTGCGAAAGACCGCGGGCGGATCGGCGGCGATGCGGTCGAGCAGGCGATGGTAGATGGTGGCGAGGACGCGCATGGCCTCGCGCGAGTCCGCATCGAGTAGTGGAATGAGTTCGTCCGAAGCTCGATAGTAGTTTTGCGCCCGGACTATCTCGCGCGAAAGTAGAGCGAGTATCGCGGGCGATGGAGAACCGTCGCGTGTAGCCTGGGTTATTTCTTCAACGCTTGTGTGGGTAGACGCGATGTCGTCAAGCGGAAGATAGATGCGGCCACGTTCGGCATCCTCTTTTACGTCGCGCAGGATGTTCGTCAGTTGGAAGGCGATGCCGGTCTGTTCGGCGAACTCTTCGGCGCGCGGATCGGTGTAGCCGAAGATGCGGATGCAGACGAGGCCGACGACCGAAGCTACGAGGTAACAGTAGCGGTACAAGTCGTCGAAGGATTCATATACCTGCACGTCGCCTATGCTGGTTCCGTCAGCCGCGATGGCTGCATTGCGGACCACAGCTACGCCGGGAAGCGTTTCTTCGAGGTCCATCGTGGTTCCGGCGACAAGCTGTTCGAGTAACTCATCGGAAATATTGAAGCGCTGCTGCGTGTCGTTGACGGCCGTGAAGATGGGGTCACCGCTTGGCGAGGCGCGTGAGGCTCTCCACGATGCAGTCCATGCGGCCATGGCTTCGCGGCGGGCATCGATCGAGATCGACTCGTCATCGCTGAGGTCGTCAGCCTTGCGCATGAAGGCATAGATCGCACACATGGCGTCGGACTTGTGCTGCGGGAGAACTCGGAAGGCGTAGTAGAAATTCTTGGCTTCGCGCTTGGCGATGGCGCGGCAGGTTGAGTATGCAGCCTCAAGCTGCGGCGAACGCAGGCTGGTCATCGGGCAGGTTCCTGCCGGGACGGAAGTAGGAGCGATGCGGCTTTGCCGATGACAGCTCCTGCAAGCAAGCGCAGTTTCGCGGCCTTCGTAACGACTGGCCGCGAGCGCAGCGTGTCATAATCCTGCGCGGCGATGGCGTCGAGGATCGCGTGGCCGCCCTTGGCGAAGAGCGAGAGCGTGGAAGCGAGGTCGCGCTCGACCAGCATGGCGATGCGCTGGCCGCGAGTGAGACGGACTCGAGCGTCGGCGACGAGGTACTCCATCATGGCGCGGAAGTTGGCGTCGAAGCGGCGAGCGAGAATCTGCTCGTCGGTGACATTGAAGCGCTGCATCGCGTCGACGGGGAGATAGCGGCGACCGCGTTCGCTGTCCTCGACGACGTCCTGGTAGAAGTTGGCGAGTTGCAGACCGGTGCAGATTTCGTCGGAGAGCTGCATGAGTTCGTCGGAACGATATCCACTGACTAGCAGCACAAGCCGGCCGACGGGGTTCGCGGAGTAGCGCGAGTAATCTTCGAGCGTCGTGAGCGACTCGTGATGGGTGTAGACCTGGTCGCGCTCGAAGGCGGAGATCAGGTCGTCGAAGGGCCGGATCGGCAGAGCGCACTGCTGGATGGTGGGCTGCAGTGCAACGAAGACCGGGTGGCGGGATTGTGCAGGATCGGCGAAGCACTCGTGCAACATCGCGCGCCACTCGGCCAGCAGACGTGTGGCCGTTGCGGTGTCGGCTACCTCGTCGCCCAGGTCGTCGGAAGTGCGGCAGAAAGCGTAGATGCTGTGGAAGTGCGGGCGCAGCTTTGCGGGAAGGAAGAACGTAGCGACGTGGAAGTTTTCGTAGTGCGTGGTGGCAAGATGCTTGCACCAAGCCTGCGCTTCATCGAGAGTGGGACGTGTCGCGGGCGTGAGGTATTCAGCGGGCGCGCCGAGGAGCCCGCCCAACTGCGGGGCTTGCAGAGGAGTGGCCATGGTGCTCATGCGGCCTCCTCGATTGCAGCGTCGATCGGCAGTGCGATCGCTTCAGCGCTGGCCGGAAAGATGGCGGTCTTGATCTCCGGAGCGATGCCTTCGGCTGGCCGCGTCAGCATGCGTTCGAAGACTTGTGGCACCTCCTCGAGCGTAGCTGTGCCGGTGAGAAAATCCTGGCAGCGAAAACGACCGGAGCAGAGCAGATCGAACGCCCGTCGAGCGGTCGCCGGCGTGTGATGGAAGCTGGCCTTGAGCGTGAGGTCGGAGTAGTGGATGAGATTGGTGTCGAACGCCGCGGTGGTGCCGGCGGGCGGGCCACCGAAGAGGTTGACGAGGCCGCCTTTGCGTGCCATCTGAACGGCCCACTGCCAGGCCTCGGGCGTGGCGACAGCCTCGAAGACGATGTCGGCGCCGCGGCCTTCGGGAGTGAGCGATCGAGCAGCGGCGATGGGGTCTTCGACGTCGGCGAGGCGGACAACATCCTCGGCTCCAAAGCGCCGCGCTGTGGCGATCTGGTCCTTACGCTTGACGACCGCGATGACGTGCAGGCCAGCCAGCGAGGCAGCGTGGATGAAGAGCAGTCCGATGGGACCGGCTCCGAGAACGATGGCCGTCTGGCCGGCTCGCGCCTGCGACTCTTCGAGCCCACGCATAACGCAGGCCAGCGGCTCTGTGAGTGCGGCGTGCTCGAACGGCATGGCCTCCGGAATTGGCAAGGTATTCTTGGCGACGATGCGAGCGGGGACGCGGATGAACTCGGCGTAGGCGCCGTTGTTGAACAGCAGATCGTCGCACAGGTTCTGCTGGCCGTTGCGGCAGAAGAAGCACTCGTCGCAGGGAGCGGAGTTGAGCGGGATGACGCGGTCGCCCAGGCTGAAGGTGGTGACCCCATCTCCAACGTCGACCACAGTTCCGGCGACTTCGTGGCCGAAAAGGCGGTCGACAGTGAGCATTTTGGCGTGGTAGCCCCGGCGGAAGACCTTCAGATCCGTTCCGCAGGTGAGCGCGGCGCCGACACGCAGCACGAGTTCGCCCGGCTCGGCCACGGGCATGGCGACCTGCTCGATACGGAGGTCTTCTTTCCCCCGCAGCACCGCAGCGGTCATCGTCGGCCTGGAGGTCGGGCTGGAGTTTTCGGCCATCGTTCTATTTTCTCATTTCAGAGGGCTTCGGGGCACGCTGGAGGGCCCCGCCGGGTTCCGCGAAAGACTATGCGACGAAATGGCGGGGGTCGCGCATCTGATACTCTGAGCCACAGCGGAAACCATGACCTTCGTCTCTCCAGAAGCCTTCGCCAAGAGGATTGTCGCTTCGGTGCAGGAGTACTCCCTGCTCTGTTCCCGCGCTGTGGGAAATCTGTTCTCGCGTCCCCGCTACATCGCCGACACCTTTACGCAGATGGACTCGATCGGCGTGGGATCGCTGCCGATCGTGGTGCTGACAGGCTTCTTTACCGGATGCGTGCTGGCGCTGCAGGCGGCAGTTTCGCTCAAGGAGTTTGGCGCGGTCAACATGACCGGCCGGCTGGTGGCGCTTTCGATGGTGAAGGAGCTGGGGCCCGTGCTGACCGGGCTGATGGTCTCCGGCCGCAATGCCTCTGGCATGGCCAGCGAGCTGGGCTCGATGAAGGTCTCCGAACAGATTGACGCCATGCGTGCGCTGGGGACGGACCCGATTCGCAAGCTGGTGAGCCCGCGCGTTGTAGCGACGGTGGTGATGCTGTTCTTCCTCACCATCATCTCCGACGCCTGCGGAACAGCCGGCGGAGCACTCGTCGCCGTCGTTCTGCTGCACTTGAACGGCGGGGCGTTCTTCCACACGGCCTACATGTCGCTGGTGAATGGCGACGTGGTGGAGGGGCTGGTGAAGCCGCTGTTTTCGGGCTTCATCATCGCGACAATCGGTTGCTTCTATGGGCTTTCGACAACTGGCGGAACGCGCGGCGTAGGCCGGTCGACAACACAGGCCGTGGTGGTTTCATCGGTGCTCATCATCCTGGTGGATTTTCTCGTAACGCAGTTGATGATCGGGATCTTCGGAAGGTAGACGATGGCGGCGGCTCTGGAAGACGTGCATAGCGATCCATTCGAGGGCATGGCGGAAGGAACGCCGGTCGTTGAGTTCGATCACGTCACCATCTGGTTCGACGGCCGCAATGTCCTTACGGATGTGAGCTTCAGCGTGGCTCGTGGAGAGACCCGCATCCTGCTGGGCCCTGCCGGCGGTGGCAAGAGCGTACTGATGAAGCTCGCCAACGGGCTGATTGAGCCGGACAGCGGCGAGATCCGCATCTTCGGGCGGCTGCTCAGCGAGATGACCGAGCGCGAGATGTTCGAGATGCGTGCCCACATCGGCATGGTCTTCCAGGAGAGCGCGCTCTTTGACTCGCTCAACGTGGAAGACAACGTCGCGTACCGGCTGCATGAAGAGCACGCCAGCGAAGAAGAAGCGCATGAGCGCGTGGTCGAGGCGCTGCGCTTCGTCGAGCTAGAGAAGGCGATCGAGAAGTTTCCGTCGGAGTTGAGCGGCGGCATGCGGCGGCGCGTTTCGATTGCACGTGCGATCATCACCAAGCCTGAGCTGATCTTGTACGATTCGCCCACCGGCGGTTTGGACCCCATTACATCGACGACGATCATTGAGCTGGTCGTGAAGCAGCGCGACGTGTCCCAAACGACGGCGTTGTTGATTACGCACCGTCTCCAGGACGCGTTCACGCTGGCCACGCATCGCTGGGATTCGCAGCAGAATCACATGGTGCCGATTCCAGACAAAGGCCTCAATGCGGGTACGAAGTTCCTGGTGCTGAACGAGGGTCGCGTGGTGTTCGATGGGACGACGCGCGAGCTGACGTCGTCCCATGACCCATGGTTGAAGGCCTATCTGGCCTAGCGCTCAGGCTCCGCTGACAGCTTCCTTGCGGCCTTCAACCGGTCCGGTGCCGCCGCCAACGGCGATGGAGCGGTGGAAGAGATCGAGCGCAATCCCGAACATGGAGCGAGCCAGCTCGGGATCGTAGCGAACGCCCTGATCACGCAAAAACGCATGCGCTCCGTTGACCTCGTGCCAGTTCAAGCGCGCGCCCACTTCGTTCAGCCGCTCCAGCACCTTCATGCGGCCTTCGGTCGGGATGTGCGGATCCTGGCGCCCCCACACCATCAGCAGCTCGCCTTTGATTTCGCCGGCACGCGCGATGGAGTTGTCCTTCATGCCTTCGCCGAGGCCACCCTTGTGGATGTCGGTGGCGTAGAAGCACACCGCGCCGAGGACCTCGGGGTTCATCGCCGCGCGAAACGCAAGATGGCCGCCAATGCAGATGCCCATAACGCCGAGCTTGCCGGTGCAGTCTTCGCGCGAGGCAAGATGAGCGAGCACAGCGCGCGCGTCGTCATCGTAAGCCTGCACGGACTTGGTGGTCTTCAGCACGTTGCCACGGTCGGAACCAGCCTGGTCGTACTCCAGCACAGTTCCCGCAGCTTCGTACTCGTGGTAAATCTCCGGAATGGCGACGATGTAGCCGTGGCCAGCCAACTGCACCGCAGTGCGGTGAATGGGTGCGGTGACCTGAAAGATCTCCGAGTACAGCAGTATTCCGGGGTACTTGCCGGGAGCCGCGGGCCGAACGATGTGCGTGCGCATGGCGCCGGTGGGAGTGGACAAGTCAACGTACTCGGTATCGACAACGATCATGAACTTTTCTCCATAATTCTTGAATGCAGTTTACTCCCCGGGCTCGCGGAGGATAGTCTGAGCGCATGAGAACACCGTCGTTCCTCGTCCGCCTGGTTCGTTTCGAAACTGCAATCGCCATAGCCCTCGCGTTCACCGCCTGCACTTCCCTTCCGGCTCTGGCGCAGGGGCCTTACAGGGTCCTGGACACCTGGAAGATCGGCGGCGCGGGTGGCTGGGACTATCTTTGCGAAGATCCGGCGAACCATCTGCTCTACGTGACGCACGGTCCGCGAGTGGAGATCCTCGACACCCGCACGGGCAAGAGCGCGGGGGCTATCACCGGCATGAAGGGTACACACGGCGTGGCTCTCGATACGGCCGGCAAGCTCGGCTTCGTCAGCGATGGCGGCAGCACCGAGGTGCTGATCTTCGATCGTCACACCTTTGAGACCGTGGCAAAAGTTCCGGCCGGGACGAACCCGGACGGCATCGCGTTTGAGCCGGTAACCCAGACCGTGTGGGCCTTCAACGGCCGCAGCAGCAATGTAACCGTGGTGGATGCAGCGACGAAGACTGCGGTGGCGACTATCGCTCTGCCGGGCAAGCCGGAGTTCCCTGTCGCCGACGGCAAGGGCAACATCTACGACAACATCGAAAGCGCAAACTCGATCGTGAAGCTCGACGCGAAGACCCGCACACTGACCGCGACGTGGAAGCTGGACAAGTGCGAGTCGCCTTCGGGACTGGCAATCGATCGCAAGCATGATCGCCTCTTCGCCGTGTGCGACGGCAACAGCATGGCCGTGGTGGACATGAACACGGGCAAACAGATTGCCACAGCGCAGATCGGCGATGGACCGGATGCGGCTCGCTTCAGCGCGAAGCTTCAACTGGCATTCAGCTCGAACGGCGACGGCACGGTGTCCGTAGTGGACACGGCGCACGGCTTCAAGACCATCCAGACGCTGGCAACCAAAAAGGGCGCGCGCACGATGGCCTACGAAGACACCACGGACCGCATGTTCTTCTCGACGGCGGAGTTCGGCCCCAAGCCTGAACCGACAGCAGACCGCCCGCGTCCTCGCGCCTCAATCCTTCCCGATTCGTTCTCAATCGTCGTGGTGGGCCGCTAGGCTGGTTCGCCGATTCGGATAACCCAGCAGGTGATGTTGTCTGAGCCGCCGCGTTCCTTGGCGAGCTCCACCAGGCGTTCGCACACAACGTCCGCAGGCTCCGTTTGCGCGGCCAGCATGGTCTCAGCCAGGTCCGCGTCGTCAACGTGCCGCGTAAGGCCGTCCGAGCACAACAGCACAGTGTCATGCGGCTGCAGCATCTCATGAAACAGGTCCGGATGCACGTCCGGCTCTGCACCCACAGCTCGTGTAATGACTGACTGCAGCGACGAAGCCTCAGCCTGTTCGGGAGTCATCAGGCCGCGCTCCACCTGCTCGGCGAGGTACGAGTGGTCGATGGTCACCTGGCGCAGTGTGTCTCCGCGCAACAGGTAGGCGCGGCTGTCGCCTACGTTGAGCGCGGTCAGCTCCGCGCCTTCAATGCGGGCCGCAACCAGCGTGGTTCCCATGCCGCGAAAGCGCGTGTCAAAGGCAGCCTTGGCGCACACGGCTCGATTGGCCGCAGCGGCAGCCCGTTGCAGCGCGCGCCCCGTGGAACCGTTGGACTCGCCGCGAACCGCTTCAATCTCCTGCCGCGCTACGGTCAAAAACGTGTCGATCGCGATGCGGCTGGCCACCTCGCCACCCGCCGCGCCGCCCATGCCGTCGCACACCGCATAGAGCCGCAGGCCATCATCGCCACCAAAACTGTCCTGGTTGCTATGGCGAACGAGGCCGATGTCGGTCTGTGCCGCTGCCTCGATGCCGCGATCTTCGCCCACGCCCTACTCCTTACACTGCCGCAGCCGCCGGTCCACCGTCGGCGCACACCGCGGGAAAACCTCTGCCATACTCACCGCACGAGGATACCGTACTTCTGCCCGAGAAAGCGCTGAACAACCGGCGGAGTGACGGACGCCAGTTCCTGCCAGGTGAGCAGCCCCATGCGGCTGCGCAGGTCGTAGCTCCGAACCGCTCCCAACACCCGCAGCCACGTGTCGTGCAGATCGGCCCGGCGTCCGTCGCAGAGCAGCAGAAAACGTGCGTTGTGGTGCTGCGCCGCGAGAACTCCTCGCACAAGCTGGTACCCTGCCAGCCCCGCAGAACCCCATGGTAGCGCCTCCAGATCAAACGTCTCGGCGACGCCGTCATACCGCAGGACTCGCTCTCTCGACGCGCGACCAAAGCCCGTTTCTGTGAGCTTAGCCTCAACGAGAAGGTCGCCAACTCGCATGTCGATCTCGGTGCGATCAACCTCATCCTTGCGCATGGGCAGGCCGGCGCGGACGCCAAACTCCGGGCGCCAACCCGGCTCGATTCCTAGCAGAGCGCACACGCCACTACGCCGCAGCAGCCCGGGATAACAGAACACATTCATCAGCAGAGCGTCCGAACTGGCGGCACAGTCGAGTTCAGACCGACGCCGGTCCTGGGCTCGCGGCACCCACTCATCCGCTGTGTAGGCCTTCTGCAGGCGAGCGCTCCACTGCGGATCCGCCGTAATGCGGCGATAGGACGCTGCCAGAAAGTTGCCGTGGCCGCTGGACTCTGCGGCATAGATGACACTCGGAACCGTCCCGTAGCTGAGATCGTGATCGTGTTCAGCCGCCCGCGCCACATTGCGGGCACTCAGCTCACGACGAAGGCTGGCGGATGACATCGGGTTGGGGGCAGATCGCATCTCCTCCAGCATAAGCGAAGAAGCGGCGAAGATGCACGCGCATCCGAAGACTAGGACGCCTCAATCTCGAGATGGTCAAATCGACGCCACTTGTAGATGGCAATCGAGACAATCCAGCTCACAACGAACAGGCCGATGATGCAATACCCGAGAGTGCCGAAGTTGTCGTTCAGCCGGCCGACGATGCTCCAGATGCCACCCGTGAGGTGCATGCGGCCGGCAAGTAGCCCGAGCGCCTCAATGCCCCCGACAGCTAGCGCGACGATCACTGAGACCGACGTGATGGTGATGTTGTAGTAGAGCTTGCGCACCGGCTTGACGAACGCCCAGCCATAAGCGCCGAGCATCAGTATGTTGTCGGTGGTGTCGATCAGCGACATGCCCGCAGCGAAGAGCGCAGGGAAAATGAGGATCGTCCAAAGCGAGAGCCCAGCAGAGGCACTGGTTGCGGAAAGGCCGAGCACACCAATCTCGGTAGCTGTGTCAAAGCCCAACCCGAACAGAACCCCGAGCGGATACATGTGCCAACTGCGGCGAATGATGCGAAACATCGGACGGAAGAGCCGAGCCAGCAGTCCGCGGCTGCCGAGCAGCAGATCGAAGTCCTCTTCGACGTAAGGCTCGCCCCGACGCACCCGGGCGAACGCCTGCAGAATCGAGCGCAGCACAAACAGATTGACCAGCGCGATTCCCAACAGAAAGACCGTCGATACAATGGTTCCGACGAGGCTGCCAATATCGCGCAGACTATCCATGCGATGCTGCAGAGCTCTAGCCGCGGCGGCGATGCCAACCGCGCCGATAACCACAATGGTGGAGTGGCCGAGCGAGAACATGAAGCCCACGGCGACCGGGCGCTTGCCTTCCTGCATCAGCTTGCGCGTAACGTTGTCGATCGCGGCGATGTGGTCCGCATCCACTGCATGACGCAGGCCAAAGCTGTAGGCAAGAAAAGCCGTGCCCAGCAATACCGGATGCGGATGAAACGCAATGATCGCCCAGAGCCAAACGGCGACGTTGAAGACCAGGAGAACGGTGTAAATGCCAATGACCTTCGCCCGCGTGTCGCCCGCTTCATCATTGAGCACGGAACGGAGGAGAAAGGGCATGCATCCTACTTTACAGGTTGCACCTGTGGGTGCCGTATCGTGCCAGCTAAATGGATATCAGTTGGCGAGGCTTTAGCGTTGATTCGAGCAGCGCGATGACTTCGTCCATCCCCTGCCCGGTTTTCGACGAAACTTCGATCACACGCATGCCAGGACGAACTGCATTGATACTGCGGCGAGCAGCTTCCAGATCAAATTCAACCGCCGCGGCAAGGTCCATTTTTGTAATCAGCGCAACGTCCGCCGTGTTGAAGATGGTGGGATACTTCAGCGGCTTGTCTTCACCCTCAGTCGCCGACAGCAAGACCACACGCATGGCTTCGCCGAGATCGTAGCTCGATGGGCAAACAAGATTGCCGACATTCTCAATCAGCAACAGGTCGAGTTCATCAAGCTTCCAGTCTTCGATTGCCGCAGCAATCATCTTGGCATCCAGATGGCAAACCGTTCCCGTCGTAATCTGCTTCACCTGCGAACACGCCCGGCTGAGACGCACAGCGTCGTTCTCCGTGGCCAGGTCGCCCACCAGCGCAGCAATTCTGTGTGTCACACCGAGGCGTGACATCAGTTTTTCGAGGAAGGCTGTCTTGCCCGAACCCGGACTGGAGACGAAGCTGACAACCGACACACCGGCCTGCTGAAATCGCTCACGCAGAGCACGAGCCAGCTGGTCGTTCTCCTTGAGGATATTGGCCCGGACTTCGACAAGACGGGTTTGGACGTTCATCATGCGATCTCCAATGCAGCCACTTCGAGTTCTCTTCCGTGAAGGATTTGTTGTGCCGGTGTAATGCAGCGCGGACAGAGCACTTCCGTCCCCTTAGGCGCGTGGGTTGACGCGCATTGCGAACAGTACACAAGCAGCGGAACCACTTCGATTTCCAGCCGCGTGTCAGCAAAGGGTGTGCCCGCGGCAGCAATCTGGAAGGCAAACTTGAGCGCTTCGGTATCGACGCCCGAGAGCACGCCGATTCTGACGTAAACTGCGTCCACCTTGCTGCCGCCATGTTTTCCGGCCTCTTCGGCAATCTGCTCGATCATGCTCAACGCGATGGAAAGCTCGTGCATAAACTCCGCCAGAACAACAGGGAGCGGCCACAATGCAGGCCCTTCCCTTCCAAGCAGGTTGCCATAGATGTGGCGAGCTTTCTGTGTTCGCCGTCACACTGTCGATAGCGCTAGCAGATGCGCGGCAATTGTTCGCCGAAGAGTACGTCCACCACACGCGTTCCGCCAACCGAGGTTTTCATCAGCACCATTCCGGGGTGGCTCGCGACGATCTCGCCGATCACGCACGCATCCGCTCCGAGCGTATGTTCGCGCATCGCGGCCAATACTGCATCGGCTGCTTCCGGAGCGACGACCGCAAGCAGCTTGCCTTCGTTGGCCACATAAAGTGGATCAAGTCCAAGCACTTCGCAGGCGCCACGTACGGTATCGCGAACCGGCAGGCTCTCTTCGCGCAGCAACATGCCAACGCTGGAGCGGCCTGCGATCTCGTTCAACGTCGTGGCCACTCCACCGCGAGTTGGGTCGCGCATGCAACGCACCGCATCGAGCCCCGCAGCGCTTTCCGCTGCATCGAGCATCACGCTCACAAGACCATGCAGCGCTGCACAATCACTCTCAAGCGCGCTTTCGAACTCGAGGCCTTCGCGCTGCGAGAGGATCGTAATGCCGTGATCGCCGATATAGCCGCTGAGCAAAACCTTGTCACCGGGCTGGCAGCGATCGGCGGAGAGGTTCGTCCCACGATCAGCGATTCCAATTCCCGTCGTGGTGATGAAAATCTTGTCGCCCTTGCCGCGGTTGACCACTTTGGTATCGCCCGTCACGAGTTGAACGCCCGCCGCTTCGGCAGCCACGCGCATGGACTCGACCACGCGACGAAGATCCTCAGTCGGCAGGCCCTCCTCGAGGATGAATGCGGCAGCAAGATAAAGAGGTCGCGCGCCGCCCATGGCCAGGTCATTCACTGTGCCATTAACCGCGAGCGAGCCAATGTCTCCGCCCGGAAAGAATATCGGTGTGACCACAAAGGAGTCCGTAGTGAACGCGATGCGCGATCCGCCAATCTCGAGCAGCGCCTGGTCATCCATGCGTTCGAGGGTTGGGTTGCGGAACTGGCTGACGAAGACCTTGTCGATAAGCTCGGCGGAGAGCTTGCCTCCGCTGCCATGACCGAGCACAATTTGCGGATGATCGAAGATGGGCAGCGGGCACTGACCGAATACTTCCAGTGGCTCGTTTGCTGGCTCCGGAACCAACTCCTGTTGTTCTGTGGACGTCATCAGGCTACGCCTCCAATCGTCACAAGCGAATCAGCCAGGTGCCGGCCGTAAGCGTAGTAAGCTGCGCACGCGCCCTCGGCTGAAACCATCGTTGCACCCAGAGGGTGCTGCGGCGTGCACTGCGTTCCAAACGCGGGGCAATCATGCGGCTTTTTGATGCCCTGCAAAATCTCGCCGGCGATGCAGTTTTCCGGCTCGCTGGTATCGATGTGCGCAACGTCGAACCGATACTCCGCGTCTTGCTCGAGAAACTCTTGACGCAAATGGAAACCGCTGTGCGGAATAGCGCCAACGCCACGCCAGCGGCGGTCGCCCACCTCAAAAACCTTCGCGATCAGATCCTGCGCAGGCCGGTTGCCATCGCGCCCGAGAATGCGCGAGTACTGATTCTCAACCTCAGCGCGTCCCTCTTCCAGTTGACGCACCACCATCAGCACGCCTTCAAGAATATCCAGCGGTTCAAAACCGGTGACAACAATGGGGACGTGAAAGCGCTCACTGAGCGGCTCGTACTCGCGATAGCCGACGACCGCACACACATGCCCAGGCCCCAGGAACCCCTGCACACGATTTCGCGGAGAGCTCAGGATAGCTTCCATCGCCGGCGGCACGAGCACATGCGACACCAGCAACGAAACATTGCGCAGGCCTTCTTCTTTGGCACGCCACGCCAGCATCGCATTCGCAGGAGCCGTGGTCTCAAAGCCGATCGCGAAGAACACCACCTGCTTGTCGGGGTTCGCGCGTGCGATCTTCAGGCAGTCCAGCGGCGAGTACACGATACGCACATCGCCGCCCAAAGATTTGATCGTGAAGAGATCACCATTCGAACCCGGAACCCGCAGCATATCGCCGAAGCTGCAAAAGATCACCTCCGGACGACGCGCAATCGCGTGCGCCTTGTCGATCATCTCCAGCGGCGTCACGCACACCGGGCAGCCCGGTCCATGCACCAGTTCAATGCCCGGAGGCAACAGGTGGTCGAGGCCATTCTTCACAATGGAGTGCGTTTGCCCGCCACAAACCTCCATGATGACCCACGGCTTGGACTGTACGCGCTTGATCTCTTCAACCAGCTTTGCGGCCACGCCGCCGTCGCGATACTCGTCCACATACTTCATGAGCCGCCTCCTCCGCCGCGATAGCCCCCGGCCTCTTCGACAAAAGGAGCATCCAGTTCACCCAACTGGTCGATCTCTTCCAGCGCCTCGTACGTGCGTCGGGCTTCCTCTTCATCAACCTTGCTGATGGCGAAGCCCACATGCACCAGCACATAGTCGCCGACGGCAGTCTCCGGGACGTACTCCAGGCAGGCTTCGCGCGTGACGCCACCGAACTGCACGCGAGCCATCTGCATCCCGTTGTTTGCGTACGTCTCAACTACTTTTCCCGGTATCGCCAGACACATACGCTACAAACCTCGTTCAATCCATTCGCAGGCAATGGCCGCCTGTCCGAGAGAGATGCCGCCATCGTTGGCCGGAATCTGCCGCTGATAAAAGACCGCGAATCCCTTCGCGCGTAGCTGCTCGACGCATCCTCGCAGCAGCCGAATGTTCTGGAAGCAACCGCCGCTGAGGCAGACCCTCGTCAGCCCAAGATCATCTCGCATTCGATGACATACCGCAGTGATGGCCGTCACCAAAGTGCAATGAAATCGCGAAGCAATGATAGATACATGAGTCCCACGCTCGAGATCGCGAACGATTTCGAGCACCATCGGCCGAAAATCAAGCGGCAGCGGGCCGCTGCCGGAGAGCATAAAGCCGTACGGGACCTCCCCTTGGCCAACACCAGCGCTGTCGGCTGCTGCTTCAAGCGCCATCGCGGCCTGGCCTTCAAACGATGCTGTGTGATGCAGCCCAATGAGCGAAGCGACGGCGTCGAAGAGACGCCCGGCGGAGGACGTCATCGCAGTGTTAATCCGCTTTTCAAGCATCGCGTCAACCACTCGGATTCGCTCCGCTGAAATAGCATCGCGGCAATGAGCGGTGTGTGGGATCGCACCCTCAAAGGCATCGCGCAGATAGCTGCGTGCGATACGCCAGGGCTCCCGCACGGCTGAATCACCGCCCGGCAATGGGACGGGGCGAAGGTGGGCGTAGCGATCGAAGCCAACGAGGTCGGCCGCTAGAAACTCGCCACCCCAGATCGTGCCGTCGGTGCCGAAGCCAGTGCCATCCCAAGCAACACCGATGACGCGACCATCGAGTTGATGCTCCGCCATGCAACTGGCAATGTGTGCATGATGATGCTGCACCGCGATTCGCCGTTCGGCCGGGAGTCGCATCGCCAACTGCGTGCTCATGTACCCCGGATGCATGTCGTGTGCTATGACCTTCGGATGCGCGTGAAAGAGGCGCTGCATGCGCTCGAGCGTCTCCTCAAAGAAGCGCAGCGTCTCGTAGTTATCGAGGTCACCCAGATGCTGGCTTGGCAGAGCGAACCCGGCGCGCGTGAGGCAAAACGTGCTCTTCTGCTGCGCTCCACAGCCAAGTACTTCCGCCGTACCCCGGCCAAGCCACACCGGGCGCGGAGCATAGCCCCGCGCTCTACGCAGCACCATGGGCTTGCTTTCCACGATGCGCACAATTGAGTCATCCACACGCGTGTGAATGCGTCGATTGTGATGCACGAACGCGTCCGCAACCGAGCTTAACTCAGTCTCCGCCGCAACGTTGTCGATGACGATGGGCTCCTCGCTGAGGTTGCCGCTAGTCATGATCAGCACGGGCTCAATCTCCCACTCATCGCGCAGAACCCGAAAGAGCAGGTCATGCATCGGCGTGCACGGCAGCATTACTCCGACGTTGGGATTGTTCGGAGAAACGGCTTCCGCTAGACCCGCCGCGTCCCTTCTGGTCAGCAGTACGATAGGCCGCTCTGGGCTCGTCAGTGCGCTGCGCTCGGCATCATCGATAAAGCAGAGCCGCTCGGCCGCCAGGACGTCACCCACCATAACTGCAAACGGCTTTTCGTTGCGATGCTTTCTCCGCCGCAGCTCCTTCACAGCCGCTGCCTGGCGCGCATCGCACGCGAGTTGGTAGCCTCCAAGCCCCTTCCAAGCAACGATGCCACCGCTCTTGAGCACCTCGGCGACACGGCGCAGGATGTTTCTAGCATCTCCGGCGGGCGTATTTCCGTCACCGCCCGCCGCGAGTTGCAGGCTCGGGCCGCATTTCGCACAAGCATTTGGCTGCGCATGAAATCGACGGTTAGAAGGGCCCTCGTACTCGCGGCGGCAATCCTCACACATCGCGAACTCCGCCATGGTGGTCATGCTGCGGTCGTAAGGAATATCGAGGATGATGCTGTAACGCGGGCCGCAGTTCGTGCAGTTGGTAAACGGGTAATTGAAGCGCCGGTTCTCCGGGTCGCGAATCTCGGCGAGACACTGCTCACACACGCAAATATCCGGGGGCACCAGTGTGAACGCTGCTTCAGAGGAGTCGCTGGCGAGGATGCGAAAATCGCTGTTTCCCTCTGCCGGAATCGTCGACTGTTCGACCCCAACAATCTGCGCCAGCGGAGGGAGTTCCGCATGGAGCGCGACCAGGAACGCCGCAATTCCCGGCTCCGAACCCTCAACCTCAGCCACCGCGCCTTCGGGCGAGTTCATGACGAAACCCGTCAACGCGTATCTCACGGCAAGCTTATAAACAAACGGGCGAAAGCCTACGCCCTGGACGACTCCGCGAATGAGCAAGCGTGTACGCACTGCAATGCAATCTACAGCGTCTGCTGCTCGTCCTTTGTGACCGGCCGCACCATCCACATCGTGATCCAATCGAAGAAGCGCTGCCTACGTCTCTCTACGAAGAAGCAATCGGCAGCGTAAAGGTGAAGACCGACCCCTGCCCGACCTGGCTCGTCACCGAGATGGTGCCACCGTGCGCTTCCGCAATCGCACGGCAAATCGCCAGCCCCATACCCGTACCGGAACTCTCCATCAAGTGGTGCCGCGATCGATAGAACTTGTCGAAGATCAGCGACTGCTCGAGCGGATCGATTCCATATCCGCGATCCGCCACACTGCAGGCGACCATCGTGCCGCGCACTTCCGCGCTCACAAAAATAGGCTGCCCGGCATTCGAGTACTTGGCGCCGTTCTCCAGCAAGTTGCCCACCAGCTTCTGAATCCACACCGGATCAGCCATCACCCGCGGCAACGAGTCAGGCAGCCTGACATCGACCGGATGCGTCGCCAGTGCTGCCGCACTCTCCTCGATCGAGGTGCTGATCATCCCAGCCAGGCTCTGCGGCGTGAAGTTCATCTTCACTTCCTGCGAGTCGAGTTGCGTCATCTCGACTGCCTCCGCCACCAGCTTGTTCAGGCGATCGCTCTCCTCGTCGATCACCGTCAGCAACTCGCGCTGACTCTCCGCCGGCAAGCTTGATGTAAGCAACGCACTGACCGACGCCTTGATCGACGTGAGCGGTGTGCGAAGTTCATGCGTGATGGAGTCCACCATCCAACCGCGCAGACGCTCGCTTTCCTTGGCTGCCTCAGCGCGGGTGACTTCGGCGACCGCTCCGGCACGATCAAGCGAGATGGAGACCAGGCCGCCCAATGCTTCGAGTGTCTGACCGGATAGCTG
>JAZKBC010000031.1:31693-43012 GCA_040388825.1 Acidobacteriota bacterium
ACCGTGCAGAATCAGCACTCCGCGTGGCCTCACACCTGTTCGCAGCGGCACGATGGCCTCCAGGCTTGCCGGCGAGTAGCTGGGCGCTGCGGAGTTCGAAAGGTCCTGCAACTGCGCTGTGTCGAGCGCTGTGGGAGACCCCGTCCCTGAGCGATAAACACTGTCGCTCTCGCTCAGGTAGAACACCACCGACTGGGCACCCGTAGCCATCTCTACCGCCGATGGAATGGAGTTAGTCAGCTGCACCAGTTCATCGGTCTGCAACAACGCCCGGCTGAGCCGGTACAGTACCTCGAGCTCCGCCTGCCGCGCCTGCGCATCGCGCGACTCCATCCGAATGCGATCCGATAACCGGCTGGCCACCACGGAAGTAATGAGGAAGACAACCAGCGCGAGCAAATTTTGCGGGTCTGATACGGTAAACGTGTTGTACGGAGGAAGGAAGAAGAAGTTGTAAAAGGCCGTTGCCGCCAGCGACATCACAATGGCGTAGCGCAATCCCCACCGCGCCGCTAGAAACAGAATGAACAGCAGCAGCGTTAGCGCAACGGTTGTCTGATTGACGTGCAACAACCATTTCGAGATGGCTACAATGCCAGCGAGACAAGATGCGGCACCGAACCAGCGAGCAACCGCGATAAGCCTTTTTGAGTTCACGAAAAGATTCTACGACTATGAGCACGAATCCACTTCCAAGAAAACGACCTGAAGACTGGCTGGAGTCGGCAGAAGCTGCCGAACGCCAGCGCGGTCGCTTCAAAATCTTTCTCGGCTACGCCCCCGGCGTGGGCAAGACCTTTAGCATGCTGAGCGAAGGCCTGCGTAGAAAGAGCCGCGGCGAGGACGTCGTCGTAGGCATCGTGGAAACCCACGGCCGCAGCGGCACATCTGAGGTCGCTGCCAAGCTCGAACAGGTTCCCCGAAAACAGCTCGACTACAAGGGCACACTCTTCTCGGAGATGGACGTCGACGCAATCCTGGCGCGGCATCCGCAGGTTGCGCTGATCGACGAACTTGCGCACACCAACGTCGAGGGAAGCCGCTTCCCTAAACGCTACGAGGACGTTTTCGCTCTGCTCGATGCGGGCATCGACGTGCTCACAACGGTGAACATTCAACACGTCGAAAGCCTCACACCGCGGGTTCAGTCACTCACCGGCATCGTTGTGCGCGAAACTGTACCCGACTGGGTGCTCGACCGAGCCGACGAGATCGTCATCAGCGACCTCACGCCGGAGGCGCTGGCCACTCGCATGCGTCGCGGCGATATCTACCCGATGGAGCGCGTAGAACGTGCGCTGGCAAACTTCTTTCGCCGCGGCAACCTCATCGCCCTGCGGGAAATGGCCCTCCAGCGCGTTACCCGCGCCGTGGATCGCACGCTCGACAGTTACGTCAAACGCAAGCAACTCGGGGGCCACTGGGCAATCGCGGAAAAGGTTGCGGTTTGTATCAGCTCCAGTCCCTCCGCCCGCGACCTCATTGCCCGCGGAGCCCGCCTCGCCGAGGCCATGGACGGCGAGTTCTACGTGCTGCACCTGGATACCGAACGCGATCATGTCCCTGAGATCGCCCGTTCCCTCAGCGACAATCTTCAGTTCGCCCAGAATCTGGGGGCAACCGTCGTGCATCTGAAAGGGAAGAACGTCGCCGCAGCCACTGCAGAGTATGTTGTCGAGCATCGCATCACGCAGACCATCTTTGGTCGGTCTGCTCTGACGGGTCTGAAGAAATATCTCTACTTTCTCGCCATCCAGCAGTTCGTTACCCGGGCCCCGCACGTCGATTTGCATATCATCACCCAGGAGAACCACTAGTCATGCGCATCCTCGTTGTCGACGATGAACGCCAGATCGCACGGGTGCTGCGCACTTCGCTGCAGAGCTATGGCTACGAAGTATTCACAGCGCAGGACGGCGTCGACGGTCTGGAGAGCTTCACACAGAACGCTCCCGACCTGGTCATCACCGACCTCTCCATGCCCAACATGGATGGCGTCGAGCTGACCAAGGCCATTCGTGCGCTGGGCGACACTCCCATCATCGTTCTCTCCGTCCGTGACCAGGACGCGAACAAGATTCTCGCACTCGACAGCGGCGCCGACGACTATGTGACCAAGCCGTTCAGCACGCCGGAGCTGCTGGCCCGCGTGCGCGTTCAGCTTCGCCGCCGCATCGATGAGGAGTCCCTGCCCGCGACACTCAGCGAAGGTGACTTCTCCATCGATATCGAGGCTCATCGCGTGCTTGTCCGTGGCGAAGAGACTCATCTCACGCCGAAGGAGTTCGACCTGCTCGTGCTCTTTCTCCGCAACTCCGGTCGCGTTTTGAATCACAAGACACTGCTGAAATCGATCTGGGGGCCCGCCGGCGAGAATCAGCCCGAGTACCTGCGCGTACTCATCGCACAACTGCGCAAGAAGATCGATCGCCCAGAGGGCCCGAGCTACGTCGAGAGCGAACCGTGGATCGGTTATCGTTTCCGCCCCGGAAACTAAAGCTTTTTACAACCTCTTAACACTCCCTTATGCGGTCTTAACGCGCGCACTACGGACTTCCAACGCTTCCCAGGCATGTACTGGGAAGGTTGAGGTGCGTATGCTTTTCAATCTATCCAATCCATCGCAGGTAACTCCGAATTGGGTGATACCTATCACCACACCGCATGTTGCATGGGAGTATCGTGGACGTGCTCAAGGAGGCAGCCATGATTGACATGCTGCTTGTAATCGCCATTCTCCTCCTGTTTGGCACGGCCCACGCCTATGTGGAAGCCTGTGCCCGCCTGAAAGGCAAGGGCCAATCATGATCGCCAATGCCTTGTTACTTCTTCTCTCAGTCGCGCTGATGGTTTACCTCGTCTTCGCGCTGCTTCGCCCGGAGAAATTCTGATGACCGTCAACGGCTGGGCGCAAATTGCGCTCTATTTCATTTTGATCGTGGCCCTTGCTAAACCCATGGGCATGTACATTACGCGGGTCTTCGACCGCCGCCGCACCTGGCTCGACCCCATTCTCGTCCCTGTCGAACGTGTGCTCTATCGCCTCACAGGCGTCTCGCCCGACGAAGAGATGCGCTGGACCGAGTACCTCGTCTCCATGCTGGTGTTCAGCGCGGCGACTCTGTTGCTCACCTACTTTGTCGAGCGGTTGCAGGCGCATCTGCCGTGGAACCCGCAACACCTCGCCGCGGTCGCTCCAGACCTCGCCTGGAACACAGCCATTTCGTTCACAACGAATACGAACTGGCAGGCGTACGTTCCCGAAACAACGATGAGCTACTTCACGCAGATGCTCGGTCTGGCCACCCACAATTTCTGGTCAGCCGCCGTCGGCCTGGCGCTCGCCATCGCCTTCATTCGTGGTATCACGCGGCGCGAGAGCAACACCCTCGGCAACTTCTGGGTGGATCTCACCCGCGGAACCTTCTGGATCCTGTTGCCAATCGCCTCGGTCTTCGCACTGGTGCTTGTCTCGCAGGGCGTCATCCAGAACCTGCACCCCTACACAACTGCCAATCTCGTCGAGGCACAGTCGCAAACTACGACCGACTCCGCCGGAAAGGCGACCACCACCGTCGTCACCACTCAAACAATCGCGCAGGGGCCAACGGCTTCGCAGGAAGCCATCAAGATGCTCGGCACCAACGGTGGTGGTTTCTTCAACGCCAACAGTGCGCATCCCTTTGAGAACCCGACCCCACTCAGCAACCTGCTGCAAATGCTGTCGATCTTCCTCATCCCCGCAGGCCTCACAGTCACGCTCGGCGAGATGGCGAAGTCATCGAAGCACGGATGGGCGGTCTTCGCCGCGATGGCTGTGCTTTCAATCGGCGGTGTAGCCACCTGTTACTGGGCGGAGTCTCAACCCAATCCGCTGCTGCATAACGTCGATCAACATGTCTCCGCGCAGCAGAGTGGCGGCAACATGGAGGGCAAAGAAGTCCGCTTCGGCATTGCGAACTCCACACTGTTTGCCACGGTCACCACCGATGCGAGCTGCGGCGCGGTCAACTCCATGCATGACTCCTACATGCCCCTCGGCGGGATGGTTCCGTTGGTCAACATTCTGCTCGGAGAAATCGTCTTCGGCGGAGTCGGCGCGGGCATGTACGGCATGCTGATCTTCGTCGTCCTCTCGGTCTTCATCGCCGGCCTCATGGTCGGTCGAACGCCGGAGTATCTCGGCAAGAAGATCGAAGCCTACGACATCAAGATGGCGATGCTCTACCTGCTCATCTTCCCGCTGGTTATCCTCGGCTTAGCCGCCTTCGCAATCTTGTCACCAACCTACGGGCTGTCCAGCCTCGCCAACCAGGGGCCACACGGTCTCTCCGAGATTCTCTACGCCTATGCGTCAGCCGTAGGCAACAACGGCTCGGCTTTTGCGGGGCTTAGTGCCAACACGCATTGGTACAACTACTCCCTCGGAACAGCGATGTTCATCGGCCGATTCCTCATGCTGATCCCGATGCTGGCGGTCGCAGGCAGTCTCGCGATGAAAAAGAGCGCACCGGCAACCGCGGGCACATTCCCGGTCACCACACCGCTCTTCACCACGCTGCTGACAGGCGTCATTCTTATCGTCGGCGCGCTCACCTTCTTCCCCGTCCTCGCACTCGGCCCGGTGCTTGAACATCTGCTGATGCATGCAGGCCGCAGCTTCTAGCCAGGAGAATCCATGTCTACGACTGAACAAAAGCACAAGCGTTCGCTGTTCGACCCGCAGATCATGCGCGGCGCGTTCTCCGACGCTTTCCTCAAGCTGAACCCGAAGACCATGATGCGCAATCCTGTCATGTTCGTCGTCGAAGTCGGCTGCGTCCTCACGACGTTCCTTCTCATCAACGATCGAATCCATAACCAGTCGCAGTTCGGGTTCGATCTGCAGATCACCCTCTGGCTCTGGTTCACGGTGCTCTTCGCCAACTTCGCTGAAGCGATGGCGGAAGGCCGCGGCAAAGCGCAAGCCGATGCCCTGCGCCGCGCCAAGACTGAAACCCTCGCGCATCGCGTTGGCAAGGACGGCAAGATCGAAGAAGTCCCCAGCACGCAACTCCGTGCCGGAGACGTCGTCGAAATCATCGCCGGTCAGATGATCCCCGGAGACGGCGAAGTTATCACGGGCGTTGCCTCGGTGGACGAGTCAGCCATCACCGGCGAGTCTGCTCCTGTCATCCGCGAAGCAGGCGGCGACCGCTCAGCCGTCACTGGCGGCACGCGCGTGCTCTCAGACGCGATCACCGTGCGCATCACATCCAACCCCGGTGAGACCTTCATCGACCGCATGATCGCGCTCGTCGAAGGTGCCGAGCGTCAGAAGACTCCGAACGAGATCGCACTCAACATCCTTCTCGCCGGACTGACGATCATCTTCCTGCTCGCCGTGGTCACGTTGCAGCCGTTCGCCATCCACGCGGGCGCACCGCAGTCCGTCTTCGTTCTCATCTCGCTGCTCGTCTGCCTGATCCCAACCACAATCGGCGGCCTGCTCTCAGCCATCGGAATCGCGGGCATGGATCGCCTGGTGCAGCACAACGTGCTCGCAACCTCGGGCCGCGCCGTTGAAGCAGCCGGAGACGTCGATACGCTCCTGCTCGACAAGACCGGCACCATCACCATCGGCAACCGCCAGGCCTCGGAGTTCGTTCCAGCTCCCGGAGTCTCCAGCGGCCAGCTCGCCGACGCCGCGCAGCTCTCTTCCCTGCCCGACGAAACACCCGAGGGCCGCTCCATCGTTGTGCTCGCAAAGGAGCGCTATGGCCTTCGCGCTCGCGAACTCGCGCAGTTGAACGCACACTTCATCCCCTTCAGCGCGGTCACTCGCATGTCAGGCATCGACACCGAAGGCCGCAGCATTCGCAAAGGCGCCGTCGATGCGATCGCAGGGTACCTCGAAGAACAGGGCTCGCATTTGCCTGCTGAGGTTCGCGAAGCGGTTGAAACCATCGCCCGTTCTGGCGGAACACCGCTCGTGGTTGCTGAAAACAACCGCGCCCTCGGCGTCATCCACCTAAAGGACATCGTCAAGGGCGGCATGCGCGAACGCTTCGATCAGCTCCGTGCGATGGGAATTCGCACGGTCATGATCACCGGCGACAACCCGCTCACAGCCGCTGCGATCGCTCGCGAAGCCGGCGTCGACGACTTCCTCGCCGAAGCCAAACCGAAAGACAAGATGGACCTCATTCGTCGCGAACAGGCACAGGGCAAGCTCGTCGCGATGACCGGTGACGGCACCAACGACGCTCCCGCGCTGGCCCAGGCCGACGTAGGCGTCGCCATGAACTCCGGCACGCAGGCGGCGAAGGAAGCCGGCAACATGGTAGATCTCGACTCCAATCCAACCAAGCTCATCGAGATCGTCGCCATCGGCAAGCAGCTCCTCATGACCCGCGGCGCGCTCACCACCTTCTCCATTTCCAACGACGTCGCGAAGTACTTCGCCATCATCCCTGCGATGTTCGCTGGTGCTTTCCCGGTGTTGAATGCGCTCAACGTCATGCATCTGCACTCGCCGGAATCCGCAATCCTTTCCGCGGTTATCTTCAACGCACTGGTCATCGTTGCGCTGATCCCGCTCGCACTGCGCGGCGTCTCCTACACCGCCATGTCCGCAGCGGCGATGCTGCAGAAGAACCTGCTGGTCTACGGCCTGGGCGGCATCATTGTCCCGTTCGTCGGCATCAAGCTCATCGACATCCTCATCACAGCCGTTCACCTTGCCTGATCACAGAGGCTCATTATGAAGAAGCACATCATCACATCGCTGCTCTACACCGTCGTCACAGCCGTCCTTCTCGGCATCGGATATCCCCTCGTCATCACCGGGATCGCTCACGTCATGTTCCCGCAACAGGCGTCTGGGGGGCTGATCTATGACGCCCACGGCCAGGTCATCGGATCGAAGCTCATCGGTCAGCCCTTCACCGGCGCAACCTACTTCCATAGCCGTCCTTCGGCCGCTGGTGCCGGATACGACGCTGGTAACTCCTCCGGTTCGAACCTTGGACCCACCAACCAGGCGCTCATCACGCGGGTCGACCAGAGTGTAGCCGCAGTACACAGCACGTCCGTGCCGATTGACCTCGTCACAACGTCCGGATCGGGTCTCGATCCTGACATCACCCCCGCCGCAGCGTACTTCCAGGTTTCTGCGGTAGCCGCCGCGCGTCATATGACGGAGTCGCAAGTGCACGACCTCGTTGAATCTCATGTAACGCCGCGACAGCTCGGAATCCTCGGCGAACCACGCGTCAATGTCCTGCAACTCAATCTGGCTCTCGATCAGCTTCATCCAATGAAGTAAAGCTTCAGGCTGCCTGTAACCGGCAACAAAATGGGCGCTGCGGGAGACGGCCCGCTGCGCCCATCCATCATTTTCTGTGGTCTGCCGGTCGTTTCAGTCTGTTACAACTGGCGCGTGCAGTGCTTCGTCTCGTAAAGTGGATCACGCAAAGTGAAACGAGACCATGGACCGACGCAACTTTCTAAAAACCGCCAGCACCGTCCTCGCCGCCACCGCCTTCCCTGCTCAGCCTGCCAGCGCTGAAGCGCAGCCAGCACACGGCCGTCAGGTTCTGCCGATGAACCGCGGCTGGCGTTATTCGCCGAAGAAAATCGAAGGCGCTCACGCCTCCACGTTCGATGACAGCCGCTTCGAGCGCGTCGTTATCCCGCACAGCAATATCCAGCTGCCCTGGCACAACTTCGACGACGCCAAATACGAGTTCATCTCCACCTATCGCCGCACCTTCCGTCTGCCGGCAACGGCTCGCGGCAAGCGTGTCTTCGTCGACTTCGAAGGCGCAATGACCGCCTCCACCGTTTGGATCAACGGTGTGCTGCTCGGCGAATACAAAGGCGGCTACACTCCGTTCTCCTTCGACCTCACACCACACCTCCACTTCGCTGGCAACAACGTACTCGTCGTCCAACTCGATTCCACCGAACGCGCCGATATCCCGCCCTTCGGTCACGAGATCGACTACCTCACCTTCGGCGGCATCTATCGCGAAGTCGCGCTGCGCATTGTCTCCGCGACATGGATCGACAACGTCTTTGCGCGTCCGGACAAAGCCCTCAGCGCCAAGCCCACGCTGGCGGTCGACTGCTTTCTGGCAGGCGAAGCTGCGGATAATCTCACGCTCACCGCCGACCTGCTCTACGACGGCAAGGTTGTCGCAACCGCAAAACAGGCGGCCGCCCACAAGCCCGCTCCCGATCCCAACGCAGCCGCCGATCCCGCTCTTCCCGCCCCCGCATACGCCAGCACCGAGACCGTCAGCGATCCCGCCCGTCACACCATCACCTTCGATTCGCTCGACGGCATCCATCTATGGGATCTCGACAATCCGCACCTCCATACAGTTCACGTCCAGTTGCTGCAGCATGAGCACGTCCTCGACGCAGACTGGCGCCGCTTCGGCTTCCGCGAGGCCGTCTTCACCGACCACGGCTTCTCACTCAACGGCAAGATCATCAAACTGCGCGGCCTCGACCGCCACCAGATGTTCCCCTTCGCTGGCCAGGCCATGCCCGGACGCGTGCAGCGCAAGGACGCCGAGATCCTGCGCAGCCAGCTTCACTGCAACATCGTCCGCACGTCTCACTATCCCCAGTCACGCCACTTCCTCGACGCCTGCGACGAGCTCGGCCTGCTCGTCCTCGAAGAAATTCCCGGCTGGCAGCACATCGGCGACGAGCCCTGGAAGCAAATCTCCATCGACAACGTCGGCCGCATGATTCGCCGCGACTGGAACCACCCCTCCATCATCCTCTGGGGCGTCCGTATCAACGAGAGCCACGACGACCACAGCTTCTACGTCCGCACCAACGCGCTCGCGCATCTGCTCGACACCACGCGCCAGACCGGCGGCATTCGCTACTTCTACGACAGCGAGCTGCTCGAAGACGTCATGACCATGAACGACTTCGGCTTCCCGTTACGCAAGCCCAACCACCCGCGTTACCTGAACACCGAGTTCGTCGGCCACACCTTCCCCACCAAGACCACCGACGACGACGAACGCCAGCGTGAGCACACCCTGCGTCATGCCCGCATCCACAACCAGCTCGCCTCCGACCCGCAGTACGCCGGCGGCATCGGCTGGTGCGCCTTCGACTACAACACCCACGACAACTTTGGCGCCGGCGACCGCATCTGCTACCACGGCGTTCTGGACATCTTCCGCGAACCCAAGCCAGCGGCAGGCTTTTACAAATCGCAGTGCGAGCCCGAAAAAGAAATCGTACTCGAACCAGCTTTCCACTGGGCGAACTCCGACGAGTCCACTCACTTCACCAAGGCCGTCGTCTGCTCCAACTGCGACCACCTCAAGTTCTACTCACGCGCTAACGGTCTCGACACCAACCCCTGGGTCCTGATGGCTGAGCTGGATCCCGATCGCGAAGAGTTCAAGCACCTCAAGTACCCTCCGTTTTCGCTCGATCTGCAATCGCTCAAAGGTCACCATGAGTGGGGCGACATGCGCATCGACGGCTACATCAACGGCAAGCAGGTCATCTCCAAGTCACTCTCCGGCCGCGGCGACAGCCGCCAGTTCCACCTGCTGCCCGACGACAAAGCCTTGCAGGCCGACGGCGCCGACACCACCCGCGTCGTTCTCCGTGTCACCGATCAGTTCGGCGCAATTCGCACCTACGCCAACGACGCCATCACGCTCAAACTCGAAGGCCCGGCCACGCTAATCGGAGAGAATCCCTTTGCCCTCATGGGCGGCACCGGCGCAGTCTGGATCCGCGCCACCGAACTGCCGGGCACCATCCGCTTGACCGCACACCACCAATGGCTCGGCAGTCAGACCGTAGAGATCATCACCCGCGCAGTTCCGGCCGAGTTGGTTTAGAAGCGTCGGCAATCTACAGCGACAGACCCTCAAGCTTGTCTGGTGCAAGGACATGCACGGAAGACCCGTGCACTGCGATCAGCCCCTCGCGTTGAAACTTGCCCATGGCCCGCGTCACCGTCTCGCGCGAAGTCCCCGCCAGACTCGCCAGTTCTTCGTGGGTCAGCGCCATCGTAAAGCGCATCTCCGGATGCCCGGTATGCACGGCTCTTCCCAGGCCAAGCAGAATCCCTGCCAGCCTTCCAGCTGCTGTGCGTGAAAGCGCCAGCCGCCGCGCATCGAAGAACGCGCATTGGTAGTCGTTTGAAAGCGATCGCGCCGCTCGCAGACTCGCCTGCCCATACTGCTCAAGAAAGTTCATCAGCTCTTCGCGGCGGATCTTCTTCACCATGCACGGTTCCACGGCCTCTGCCGTCACCTCAAAGTTCGCCCCCGAGATCACCGCACCCAGCCCCAGCATTTCTCCCGGGACCGCAATCTTCAGGATCAGCGTCTTGCCTCCGCGAGACGTGCACGAAAGCTTCACCTGGCCACTGCACAACATGGTCGCAGCGTCACACGGGTCATCTTCCATGAACAGAATTGCACCCTTGGGCAACCGCATCTTCATGCCCAGCTTCTCGAATGCCGCCAGCGCATCGCCCGTTATATCGCAGAAGCTGCTCGTAAAATGCACCGGACAGCTCGAGCAGGGCGGAGCAGGAACTCGGCGTGAAGAAGGAATCATCGAACCACCATGGCGACCTGAGATGAGCTGCGTTAGAACCTTCTCCGGCGCAGGGCCCGTCCGGTTCGCAAGCAAACGTTTAACTCGCGAGCCGCAAGACCCTGCATCCAGATAAGCGTGCGCATTCAGCCAGACTTCGCCAGCCAACTCTCAGCCTGCAAACAACGTACGTTGCTAAGGCATGAGATCGAACAGTCCAGCGTGTTCAACCGAACGCAATCCAACGATAGGAGATGAGTGAACATGGGGATGTGATGAGGATCACTGCGTACAGGCTCCCACCATGTGCCTGCGCAATCAGATGTGCAAATGCCGTCCCGACTTCCTCACCGTGCCGTCTTCAAGCTCATTAATGGAAAATACATTCGAGCCTATGGATCGGTGTTCTTCCACAAGGACCAGAAGATGTTCTGCGGAGTGTGCATCCCAGCCTCCATCGAAGAATACATCGGTCGTCCATTCCTCACCCAAAACATCTCCCAAGTCCAGAACATCAAATGACCATCAACACCATTAGAAACGCAGGCGTAACCATCTTCTTGATGGTTATAGCCTTCATGCTGCTGGCGCTCTTTTTGCTCCCACTCTGCCGTTTGCTCCTAATTGCATACAACCGCAGGCTACGAGTTGCAAGCTCTCAAATTGGCGCGCGCTGAATTCGATCGCGAGTTCGAAAAATGATGAAATTGAAGAGCTGTATAGTATAATACCCGTAGGCACTGTCGT